>JANOBX010000097.1:0-79638 GCA_031411875.1 Burkholderiales bacterium
GGTGGCAGCACCGACCTTGATGACGGCAACACCGCCAGCCAGCTTGGCCACGCGCTCTTGCAGCTTCTCGCGGTCGTAGTCGGAGGTGGCTTCTTCGATCTGCACGCGCACTTGTTTCACGCGGGCTTCGATGTCGCCAGCAGCGCCAGCGCCGTCGATGATGATGGTGTTTTCCTTGCCCACCTCGACGCGCTTGGCCTGGCCCAGATCGGCCAACGTCACCTTCTCGAGGGTCAGGCCGACCTCTTCGGCGATGACCTTGCCGCCCGTCAGGATGGCGATGTCTTCGAGCATGGCCTTGCGGCGGTCACCGAAGCCCGGCGCCTTGACGGCAACGACTTTCAGGATGCCGCGCAGGGTGTTGACCACCAGGGTCGCCAGGGCTTCGCCTTCGACTTCCTCGGCAATGATCAGCAGCGGACGGCCAGCCTTGGCCACTTGCTCCAGCGTCGGCAGCAGGTCGCGGATGTTGCTGATCTTCTTGTCGAACAGCAGCACGAACGGGCTGTCCAGAACGGCGGACTGCTTCTCGGGCTGGTTGATGAAGTAAGGCGACAGGTAGCCGCGGTCGAACTGCATGCCTTCGACGACATCCAGCTCGTTGTCCAGGCTCTTGCCGTCTTCGACGGTGATGACGCCTTCCTTGCCGACCTTGTCCATGGCCTTGGCGATGATCTCGCCAATGGACACGTCGCTGTTGGCCGAAATCGAGCCGACCTGGCTGATTTCCTTGCTGGTGGTCGTGGCCTTGGAAGCCTTCTTCAGCTCTTCGACCAGGGCCGAGACGGCCTTGTCGATGCCGCGCTTCAGGTCCATCGGGTTCAGGCCGGCGGCCACGTACTTGAAGCCTTCGCGCACGATGGCCTGGGCCAGCACAGTGGCGGTGGTGGTGCCGTCACCGGCGTTGTCGCTGGTCTTGGAAGCGACTTCCTTGACCATCTGCGCGCCCATGTTCTGCAGTTTGTCCTTGAGCTCGATCTCCTTGGCGACCGAGACACCGTCCTTGGTGACGGTGGGGGCGCCGAACGAGCGCTCGAGCACCACGTTGCGACCCTTGGGGCCCAGGGTGACCTTGACCGCGTTGGCCAGGATGTTCACGCCTTCGACGAGGCGGGCGCGGGCGTCACCGCCAAAAACAACTTCTTTTGCTGCCATGTTTGTATCTCTCCGGTATTCAGTAAGGGGTGGTGCTGGCGGTGGGAATTACTTTTCCACCACGGCGAAGAGGTCCTCTTCGCGCATCACCAGCAGTTCGTCGCCGTCGACCTTGACGGTCTGGCCGCTGTACTTGCCGAACAGCACGCGATCACCGACCTTGCAATTCAGGGCGATGAAGTCGCCCTTGTCGTTGCGCTTGCCCGGGCCCACGGCCAGGACTTCGCCCTGATCGGGCTTTTCGGCGGCGTTGTCGGGGATGACGATGCCGGAAGCGGTCTTGGTTTCCTGTTCCAGGCGCTTGACGATCACGCGATCGTGCAACGGACGAAGTTTCATATCATCTCCTTGGGTTTGACTGAGGCTGGATGCCGAGCACCGAGATAGTCAGTGCTCATTCACATCGGGCAGATCGGCGGGATCTGCAGGCTTTCGCCCGTTGCCGCCGGTCGTTAGCACTCGACTTCGGTGAGTGCTAGCAGCGGGATTATAGGGTTGGCGCGTAACAGCGCAAGGCCCATCGTGGGCCGAGGTCTCTGCGAGGCAGCGTCCTCGCGTAGCCCATCTCACATGACTTGCGGCGTCCAGCTCGGCCCGCCGCACCCGGGGCCGCCTGCATCCAGCTGCAAGGGGTCGATGCACATGCGTCGGGCCTGGCCGTCGGCGTCCCAGGCGTGATAGACGATGAATCGGCGGCCGGGCTCGCCCAGGCTGGCCACCACCGAGCAGTGCCCCGGCCCGATGACGCGGTCAGGCACGGTGCGCAAGACACGCGGGCCGGCGTCGTCGCCCTCGTCGACCCAGGCTCCCAGAACCTGCGTCGCGCTGACGAAGTCCACGCCGTAGCTGTCGTTCTGCCAGTTGCCGCCGCTGTACAGGCACCAGTAGAGGCCATGCGCCCGCACGACGCAGGGTCCCTCGAGCGTGTGCCAGTCGTAGGTGGCGCCGTACATCGCGCGCCCGGCGGCAAAGCGCTGCCAGTCCAGGCGTGCGCGCGCCACCGTATGCACCGGCCCCGGTGCCAGCTGCGTCATGGTGGCCAGGGGCTGCACCACCAGGGCCGTGCCTGCGCGCGTGCCGTGGGTGGTGTCCAGGAAGTCGCGCGCGTGGAACAGGAACCAGCGGCCGTCCTCATCGCGGAAAGGGTGGGGGTCGATCGCGAAAGCCACCTGCTCGGGGTCGGTGAGCTGGGCCGTGTCGATGTAGGGCCCCTGCGGCGCAGGCGCCACCGCCACGCGCAGCTGATGGCGGCGGTCGGCAAAGCCTACCGAGTAATAGAGATACCAGCGGCCGTCGGCAGCCACCACCTCGGGCGCCCAGAAGGTGTCGCCCAGGGCCGGGTCCGGGCGCGTCAGAGCCCGGCCGGAAGCCTGCCAGTGCACCAGGTCGCTGGAGGTCAGCAGCGGGAACACGCCTTGCCCCGCCGCGGCGCCCGAAGCCTCGCCGCGGCCGGTGCCGATGGCGAAGTAGCCGCCGTCGGCAGCCCACACGAAGGGGTCGGCGAAGTCGTTGGGATGAACGGGGTTGCAGTAGTTGAAGCGTGCCATCGCAGGGGTCCTTAACAACGAAAAAACTTGCAGGTTATGGTTTCCACCAGTGACTATCGCAAACTAAATGGCGACTATCAAGCAGAAACAGGCACTTGACCCGCGATCAAGCCTTTTGATTCCGAAGGAATTGCAGCGCTGAGCCTATTTACTCCAAGTTCATTCGTAGCAGTGCGTTGGGGCCTGTGGGTCTCGCAGTCCAGGAGACAAGCCATGAAGGTGTTCCGCTTCCATCCCGTGGCCCTGGCCTGCGCCGGCTGGGCCTGCACAGTGCCTTTGCACGCGCAGACACCTGAACCACCGCCTGCGGCAGCAACGGCCGCGCCGGCCACGCCGGCCCAGGTGGTCGAAGTCACCGGCCTGCGCCGCAGCCTGCGCACGTCGCAGGAGATCAAGCGCAATTCGATGCAGGTGGTGGACTCGATCAATGCCTCGGACATCGGTGCCTTCCCCGACCGCTCCATCGGCGACGCCCTGCAGCGCGTTTCCGGCGTGCAGATCACCCGCGACATGGGCGAGACCGCCGACGTCATCATCCGCGGCCTGCCCGATGTCTCGACCACCGTCAACGGGCTCGAGGTCTTCACCGGGCGAGGCCGGCGCATCGCCTACCAGGACCTGCCGGTGATGTCGGTGGCCGGGCTGGACGTCTACAAGTCGCTCAGTGCCGAACTGCTGGAAGGCGGCATCGCTGGCTCGATCAACGTGCGGCTCGGGCGGCCCTTCGACCGCGCTCCGGGCCTGGCCTATGGCGGGCGCGTCGAAGTGCGCCGGCTCGATCCGCAGGGCAGTGCGGCCACGCCCCGCCATGCCGACCCGGCCTTGGGCGTCTATGTCTCCAACCGGTTCAGCACCGGCGAGGGCGAGATGGGTTTCCTGTTCGACGCCTATCTGCAGAAGGACCGCTTCGCCTACCCGGTGCAATGGAACGACCGCCCCGACCGCGTCTGGTCGGTCGACGCCGCCGGCAACGGCACGCGGCTGGACCGCAATGCCGACGGGTTGTACGAACCCTTGCGGCCTGGCGACCGCCTGGCCAGCGCCTCGCACATCGGCGGCATCTACAACGCCGGCGACCGCGACCGCCACAGCCTGCACGGCGCCTTCCAGTGGAAGCCCAACGAGCGCACCGAAGTCACGGCACAGCTGCTGTCCATGGGCTACAAGAACCGGCGCGAGACCGACTACATCTTCTCGATCATCGGCTGGACACCGCGGGCCACCGACGTCGTCGTCGCCCCGCTCGGGCCGGGCTGCATCCAGACCGGCGGCACGGTGCCGATCTGCCCGGTGCTGTCGTCGACGAACCCGCGGGCCTCGTTCGGCGCCAACGCCTGGAACACCGACCCCTTCACCGCCACCAGCACCCAGGCCTTCCAGGAACGGTCAGCCACCCACCTCGCCAGCCTGGGCCTGGCCTGGCGGCAAGGCGCATGGCGGCTGAATTCAGACCTGGCGCTGTCCACTTCCAGCTTCGAGCGTGACTACGCCATCGTCGACCAGCAGGTGCTCGGCGCCAGTTCCCAGACCTACTACGCCGGCTCGGCAGGCCATGGCGGCTTCACCTCCGTCACCACCCCCGGCAGCGCCACGCCGCTGCGCGACCCTTCGCAGTTCGTGATGCGCGGCATGGTGCAGGGCTGGGGCGAGGAAACCGGCCGCCAGGCGCAATGGAAGACCGACGCCGAATGGACCGTGGGCCAGGGCCCGTGGCGCAAGCTGCTGGGCGGCGTGCGCCTGAGCGAACGTCGCGCCGAGGCCCACAGCGCAGAACGCGCCAGCGACATCGACGACGCCGCACGGCCTTCGCCGGTGGCCGCCTTCGGGCCCGGGTTCAACCGTCTGGTGCCGGGCATCGACCGCATGCTCGGCCCCTTCACGACGCCCGACGCCAACTTCCTGCTCGACCGCACCGATGAACTGCGCGCCTTCTACGGCGTGGCGGCAGGCCGCCTGCCCGAAGACCCGACGCGCTTCTTCGAGCAGACCGAGCGCACCGCCACCGGCCACCTGCAGGGCGGCTTCGGCTTCGGCTTCGGCGAGGTCTCGGTGATGGCCAACGCCGGTGTGCGGGTGGTCCGTGTCGACCGGAACCTGCTGGGCACGACGCGCACCGAAGTCCCGGGTGGTGCACCGGTGTTCACCCCCATCGACCTGGACCGCAGCGAGACCAACGTGCTGCCCAGCCTGAGCGCGGTCATCGGCTGGACCGACCGCCTGCAGTCGCACCTGGCCCTCGGCCGCACGATCACGCGGCCGGCCTTCGCCGACCTGAACCCGGCGCTGTCGCTGGTGCCGCCCACCATCAACCAGTTCGGCTTCGGCAACGCCGGCAACCCCGACCTGGAACCCACCGAGAGCGACAACCTCGACGTCACGCTCGAGTACTACTTCGCCCGCAACGGCTTCGTCTCGGTCGCGGCCTTCGACCGGCGCATCGACGGCTACCTGCAGAGCATCCGCCAGACCGAGACCATCGGCGGCCTGAACTACGAGGTGACGCGGCCGCAGAACTCCGGCAAGGGCAAGCTCAACGGCGTGGAGATCGGCGGCCAGGCCTTCTTCGATTTCCTGCCCGCGCCCTTCAACGACCTCGGCGTGCAGGCCAACTACACCCTCATCAACGGCCGCAACCAGACGCGCACGACCTCCGGCGGCCCCTTCGTCGACGGGCCGCTCACCAACGTGGCCAAGCAGAACTTCAACCTCGTGCTGCTGTATCAGGGCCATGGCTTCACCGGCCGGCTGGCGGCCACGCGCCGCGGCGAATACACCGAATCCATCGCCGAGCCGCCCTTCAACCTGAACAACGTCGTGCGCGCGGCCACCTACGTCGACCTGAGCCTGGGCTACGCACTCAGCCGCGCGGTGTCGCTGCAGTTCGACGCCACCAACATCACGCACACGCGCTACAGAAGCTACATCGGCGACAGCCTCCGGCCGCGCGACATCCGCTACACGCCGGCCACGTTCACCTTCGGCGTGCGCGTGTCGATGTGAACGCCGCGTGCGGGGCTTCAGCCCGTGGCGGCGCGTGCGCCACTGCGCTTCGGGAAGTCGTAGGCGATGCGCATGACGATGTCCTGCGGATAGTCGCCGAACTTGCGGCCGAACAGGTTCATGCCGCCGCGGTGCCGGGCGTCTTCCTTCACCGCCAGGCGCACCTTGATGTGGTTCGACTGCGCCAGGCGCAGGTCGGCCATGGCCACCGCCGACAGCGTGACGCCGTCGATGAACGTGGCTTCCTCGGTCACCGTCCACTGCTTGAGCAGGCCGTGCGTGGTGCGCTCCTGCGGCCACCAGGGCGGCGTCAGCAGGCCGGGGCGGCCGCCGAAGTCGCCGGGGCAGGTCCAGGTGCCGACCTCGACGTCGTTGATGCTCAGCGTCAGGTCCGAAGGCCAGTCGGGGTTGAACGACGGCGCCTCGGAACAGACTTCCATCGACAGGTCCAGCACGCGCGGCGTCACGCCGTAGGGCACGTTGTTCGGGAAGGCGTATTCCACGTAGCCGCTGCCTGCCATCCACAGCAGCTGGGCGTGCACGTGCTCGGGCTCGAAGAACGATCGCGGGTCGTCGAGCATGCCGATGATCTTGCTTTCGCTGACCAGGCCGCAGGAAGGGTGCGCATCGACGAAGCGGTAGCTGCCGATGGGCATGGCCACCGAGGCCACGTTGGGTGCCTTCTCGACCTCGGCGCCGGGCAGGCGCACATGCACCTCGTCGTAGCGCTTGGCGCAGAGTTTCTGGGTGCCGCGGGTGCCGGGTTCGGTGGCCACCGACACCAGGCCTGCGGCCTGCAGCTGGTTGACGTTGAAGCTGACGGTGGAGTGCGGCAGGTTCATGGCCGCGGCCAGCTCGGACACGTTGAGGACCTGATCGCTCAGCAGCGCCAGCATCGCCTGCCGCGTCTCGGAGGCCAGCGCCTTCACCACCGGCAGCACCTCCTCGCCTTCGATCACCAGCACGCGGCCGTCGAGCTTCATCACCAGGCCCTTTTTCTTCACGGGAGTTTTCGCGAGTTTATGGGACTCGTCCGCCCCTTGCGCCGCGCCCGTGCCTGATCCCATCAGCACCCCACTTCCATCAAACCACTCGTGACTTTGAACGTCCTGTCGACCGTTTCGGCGCCTTTCATGCCGCGCGTCGCGCCCATGCACCACCCGCGGCCGCAGTTCCGCCGCGACGCCTGGCTCAGCCTGGACGGCCGCTGGCGCTTCGCCTACGACGACGCCCGGCTGTGGACGCGGCCGCGCGAGGTGGAATACGAACGCCAGATCGAGGTCCCCTATGCGCCCGAATCGCTGGCCAGCGGCATCGCCGACACCGGCTTCCACGCGCGCTGCTGGTATGCGCGCCGCATCGACGTCTCGCCGCTGCGGCGGCAGCCCGGCGACCGCGTCAAGCTGCACTTCGGCGCGGTGGACTACCGCGCCACCGTCTGGGTGGACGACCAGCGCGTGGCCCAGCACGTGGGCGGCCACAGCCCGTTCAGCATCGACATCACCGACTGCCTGGACGGCACGCCGGGGTCGGCGCAGGTGACGGTGCTGGCCGAGGACGGACCGCTGGAGATGCACCAGCCCCGCGGCAAGCAGGACTGGCATGTCGAGCCGCACAGCATCTGGTACCCGCGCACCAGCGGCATCTGGCGCACGGTGTGGCTGGAGCGCGTGCCCGCCACCCACCTGACGCGGCTGCGCTGGACGCCCGACTTCGCGCGCTGGAGCATGGGCTTCACCGCCCAGTTCGAGAGCAGCCGCCCGGGCATGACGCTCACCGTCACCCTGCAGGCCGACGGCCTGCTGCTGGCGCAGGAGCGCATCACGCTGATGAGCGAGAGCGCCGCGCACGAGATCCGCCTGACCGACCCGGGCATCGACGACGCGCGCGCCGAGCTGCAGTGGTCGCCAGAACACCCGCAGCTGCTGGACGCCCTGGTCGAGTTGCGCGACGTCGACGGCAGCCTCGTCGACCGCGTCGACAGCTACACGGCGATGCGTTCGGTGCGCGTCGAGGACAAGCGCTTCCTGCTCAACGACCGGCCCTACGAGCTGCGCATGGTGCTCGACCAGGGCTACTGGCCCGACACGCTGATGACTGCCGAGCCCGAGCGGCTGCGGGCCGATGTCGAACTCATCAAGCGCATGGGCTTCAACGGCGCGCGCAAGCACCAGAAGAGCGAAGACCCGCGCTGGCTGTACTGGGCCGACCGCCTGGGCCTGTGCGTGTGGGCCGAGATGCCGTCGGCCTACGGCTTTTCCGACGGCACGGTGCACGCGCTGTGCGAGGAGTGGCGCGTGCTGGTCGAACGCGACCTGTCGCACCCCTGCGTGGTGGCCTGGGTGCCGTTCAACGAGTCCTGGGGCGTGCCCGCGCTGACCACCGAACCGCGCCAGATCGACCTGGTGCGTGCGCTGTACCACACCACCCGTGCGCTCGACGGCACGCGGCCGGTGGTCGGCAACGACGGCTGGGAAATGCCCTGCGGCGACATCGTCAGCATCCACGACTACACCGAGGAACCGGCCGAACTCGTGGAACGCTACGGCAGCCGCGACGCGGTGGCGGCCACGCTGCGCCACGAGCGCCCGGGCGGCGGCCGCGCCCTGCTGGTGGGCGGCTGGCAGCCCGTGCACCAGCCGGTGATGCTGACCGAATTCGGCGGCATCGCGCCGCTGCACGAAGGCGAGGACGGCTGGGGCTATTCGCTGGCCACGCCCGGCGACGACTTCGTGCGGCGCTACATCGCCGTGCTCGCGGCGGTGCATGCCTGCAAGGGCCTCACCGGCTTCTGCTACACCCAGCTGACCGACACCTTCCTGGAAAAGAACGGCCTGCTCACGCCCGAGCGCGAATTCAAGGCGCCGGTGGAGCTGATCGCCCGGGCCACCCGCGGCAAGGCCTTCAACGCCGCCGAATACGAGCGCAACCCGCTGGGCTACAACAAGCGCTGGATCAAGCGGGTGCGGCTGCTGGAAGCCTTGAGCGGCCATGCGCCGCCCCTGAGCCCGGCCGAAGAAGTCGCACTGGACGCGGAACCGCCGCAGGGCACGGCCCTCTGACCCCAGCCCGGAGCGCATGCCTTCACCATGAGCGACATCCCCGCCTTCGACCCCGTGCAGCATCCGCACCGGCGCCTGAATCCCCTGACCGGCCGCTGGGTCGTCGTGTCCGCCCACCGCAGCCTGCGCCCCTGGGCCGGGCAGCAGGAGCCCGTGGTCGGCGAGACGCCGCCCTCGCACGATCCCGCCTGTTACCTGTGCGCCGGCAACCGGCGCGTGCACGGCCAGGTCAACCCGGCCTACACCGGCACCTTCGTCTTCGACAACGACTTCCCGGCCCTGCTGGCCGCGCCCGTGGCGCCACCGCAGGCTGCAGCGGGTTCGCTGCTGCAGGCCGCTCCGGTGAGCGGCAGCTGCCGCGTCATCTGCTTTTCGCCCGACCATGCACTGACGCTGTCGCGCATGTCGCTGCCGGCCATCGGCGCGGTGGTCGACACCTGGGCCGCGCAGAGCGCCGAACTGGGCGCGCGCCATCGCCACGTGCAGGTGTTCGAGAACCGCGGCGCGATGATGGGCTGCTCCAGCCCGCACCCCCACGGGCAGGTCTGGGCCACCGACCATGTGCCCGGCGAAGTGGCGGTGGAAGATTTGCAGCAGCGGGCCCACCACGCCGAACACGGCCGTGCGCTGCTGCTCGACTACGCGGCACAGGAACTGGCCGACGGCGCGCGCACCGTGCTGCACGGCGCGCACTGGCTGGCGGTGGTGCCCTGGTGGGCGAACTGGCCCTTCGAGACGCTGCTGCTGCCGACCGCGCCCGTGGCGCGACTGGAGGCGCTCGACGCCGCCCAGCGTGCCGGCCTCGCGCAAGCCTTGAAGCAGCTGACCGGCGCCTATGACACGCTGTTCGCCACGCCGTTCCCGTATTCGATGGGCTGGCATGGCGCGCCGCACGACGAGCGCGACACCGCGCCCTGGCAGCTGCATGCGCACTTCTACCCGCCGCTGCTGCGCTCGGCCACGGTGCGCAAGTTCATGGCCGGCTATGAACTGCTGGGCGACCCGCAACGCGACCTCACCCCCGAGCAGGCGGCCGAACGCCTGCGCGCCGTGTTGCCGGCGCAGGAGACCACGCCATGAGCCGCCGCGACGTGTTGCGCCAGCGCCTGGACCCAGCCTTCGAGCAGGCCTTCGGGCAGGCCCCGACTTTGCACGTGGGCGCCCCCGGCCGCGTCAACCTGATCGGCGAGCACACCGACTATTCCGAAGGCTTCTGCCTGCCCTGCGCCATCGACCGCGAGACCCTGATCGCACTGCGCCCCAACGCCTCGAACACCGTGCAGGTGCTCGCCTGCGACGAAGGCGGCGCCCGCGACCGCATCGACCTGGCCCTGCCCATCACCCGCCGGGCCGAGGCCGGCTACGGCTGGACCGATTACGTGCGCGGCACCCTGCAGGCGCTGCAGGAAGCCGGCCTGCCGCTGCAGGGCGCCGACATCGCCATCGCGGGCGACGTGCCCGCCGGTGCGGGTCTCAGTTCTTCGGCCTCGCTGGAAATGGCGGTGGCCACCGCCTTCGAGGCGCTGGCCGGCATGCGGCTGGCGATCGGTGTGAAGGCCCGCGCCGGCCAGTTGGCCGAGCACCGCTTCGCCGGCTGCCAGTGCGGCATCCTCGATCAGCTGGCCTCGGCCGGGGGCGTGGCCGGGCATGCGCTGCTGCTGGACTGCCGCACCCAGCAGCTGCAGCCCATTGCGCTGCCGGCGGGCACGGCCGTGCTGGTGGTGCATTCGCGGGTGCAGCGCGAGCTGGTGGACAGCGAATACAACGCGCGGCGCGAACAGTGCCGGCAGGCCGCACAGGTGCTCGGCGTGCCGATGCTGCGCGACCTGGACGACGCCCGCTGGGCCGGCGGCCAGGCCGGTCTGCCCGACACGCTGCGCCGCCGTGCGCGTCACGTCTTCACCGAGAACCGGCGCACGCTGGAAGCGGCCGAGGCCCTGCGCGCCGGCGACCTGCGCCGCACCGGCGTGCTCATGGCCGAGTCGCACCGTTCGATGCGCGACGACTTCGACATCGTGCCGCCCGAGGTCGACCATCTCGCCCGCCTCGTCCACGACAGCCTGGGCAGCGCCGGCGGCGCGCGCATGACCGGTGGCGGCTTCGGCGGCTGCGTCGTCGCGCTGGCTCCGCAGGCCTGCGTGGACGATGTGCGCCGCGCGGTGGCCGCCGGCTACGTCGGGCCCGACGGGGTGTCGCCCGAGGTCTGGGTGTGCCAGGCCAGCGACGGCGCCGGGGTGGTGGCATGAGCAGTCCCGAGCCATCGCCGCAGGTCTTCGAGCTCGACGACGCGCAGGGCACAACGCTGGCCGTCAGCGACCTCGGGGCGACCTGGCTGTCCTGCCGCGTGCCGCTGGACGGCAACGGCGACACCCGGGAAGTCCTGCTGGGCCGCCCGAGCGCGGCCGAGCACGCGCAACAGCCGGGTTATGTCGGCGCCGTGGTCGGGCGTTATGCCAACCGCATCGCCGGCGCCGCCTTCAGCGTCGACGGCGTCCGCCACACCCTGCTGGCCAACGAAGGCCCGAACCAGCTGCACGGTGGCCCCGAGGGCTTCGACCGCCGCACCTGGCGCTGCACCTCGCACGGCCCGCGCGCGCTGACGCTGGCGCTGCACTCGCCCGACGGCGACCAGGGCTACCCCGGCGCGCTCGATGCCCAGGTTCGCTACAGCATCGACGGGCCGGCTTGCGTGCTGCTGGAATTCGAGGCCCGGGTCGACCGCGCCTGCCCGGTCAACCTCAGCAGCCACGCCTACTTCAACCTCGACGGCGACGCCGACCCGCAGCACACCATCGCGGACCACCACATCGCCATCGCCGCCGAACACTGGCTGCCGGTGGACGAGGCCTTGATCCCGCTCGGCCCGGTGGCGCCGGTCGCGGGCAGCGCGATGGACCTGCGCCGTGCGCGGCCCATCGGCACGCAGCGCTTCGACCATTGCTTCGTGCTGGGCTCGGGCCCGGAGCCGGCGGCCACCGTCACCTCGGGCGACGGCCGCCTGCGCATGAGTCTGCACACCGACGCGCCGGGCCTGCAGTTCTATGGCGGCCATTTCCTGCCCGGCACCACCGACCGCCAGGGCCGGCCCTATGTCGCGGGTGCGGGCTTCGCGCTCGAGCCGCAGTTCTGGCCCGACAGCCCCCACCACCCGGAGTGGCCCGAGCATGGCGTGCTGCTGCGTCCCGGTGCGGTGTTCAAGCGGCGCATGTGGCTGATGTTCGAAAGCCCGCTCGGCGAGCCCCGCTGAAGGAACGCCGCATGCAGGCCATCGAATGGATCGACGTGCACAAGCGCTACGGCCAGGTCGAGGTCATTCCCGGCTTTTCGCTGCGCATCGAAGCCGGTGAGTTCGTCGCCCTGCTCGGGCCTTCGGGCTGTGGCAAGTCGACCCTGCTGCGCATGCTGGCGGGGCTGGAGCCGGTGAGCGATGGCCGCATCCTCATCGGCGGTGTCGACGTGACCGACAAGCCCCCGGGCCGGCGCGGCGTGGCCATGGTCTTCCAGCAGTACGCGCTGTACCCGCACATGAGCGTGCGCGACAACATGGCCTTCGGCCTGCGCAACGTCGGCCTGCCCGAGCCGCAGATCGACGAACGCCTGGCCGAGGCCGCGCGCATGCTCGAGCTGGGCGACCTGCTGCAGCGCCGGCCGGCCCAGCTGTCCGGCGGCCAGCGCCAGCGCGTGGCCATCGGCCGTGCGCTCGTGAAGCGGCCGGCGGCGCTGCTGCTCGACGAGCCGATGAGCAACCTCGACGCCGCCCTGCGCGGCCGCACGCGGGTGGAACTGGCGCGGCTGCACCACCAGCTGCGCGCGACCATGGTGCTGGTCACGCACGACCAGGTCGAGGCGATGACGCTGGCCGACCGGGTGGTGGTGATGAACGGCGGCCGCATCGAACAGGTGGCGCCGCCGATGGAAGCCTACGAGCGCCCGGCCACGCGCTTCGTCGCCGGCTTCGTCGGCAACCCGGCGATGAACCTGCTGCCGGTGGACCGGCTGGCCGACGATGCGGACGGCGCCGTCGTGCGCCTGCCCGGCGGCGCGGCACTGGCCACCGGCGTGCGGCTGCCGGATGGCGCCCGCTCAGGCCTGTGCCTGGGCGTGAGGCCCGAGGCCCTGCGGCCCGGCGCAGGAGGCCCGCTGCAGGGCACGGTGGCGGTGGTCGAACGGCTGGGCGACCGCACGCTGCTGCACCTGATGCTGGAAGGCGGCGCACTCTGCGTCGCCGACGGCCGCGGCCGTTCCGAGCCGAACATTGGCGACACCCTGCACCTGCGGCCCGACCCGGCGCGGCTGCATCTCTTCGACGCCGAAGGCCGGGCCCATCGGCCCCAACCCGGGTGCAGCCCTGCTGCGCTGCGCAGGGCCCTGCTGGCCGACGGGCCGAACGCCGCATGAACACGCTGGCCCAGCCTGCCAGGCTTCGACACCGCAGGCCGGTGTCGAACGCCGCCCTGGCCGGCTGGCTGTTCGTGGCTCCCTTCGTCATCGTCTACCTGCTGCTGCTGGTGTGGCCCACGCTGCGCGGTGTGTGGCTGAGCCTGCACGCGGTGGACCTGCTGTCGAACCTGGGTCGCTTCGTCGGCCTGCAGAACTTCGTCGACCTGGCCGGCGACGAGCTGGCGGTGCGCTCGCTGCTCAACACGCTGCTGTTCGCGCTGCTGGCCACGCCGCTGCTGGTGGGCAGCGGGCTGCTGCTGGCCCTGGCCTTGAACCGGCCGGGCAGGCTCGCAGCCTGGCTGCGCGGCATCTACTTCGGCACCTCGGTGCTGTCTGTGACTGTGGTCACGCTGCTCTGGCGGCTGCTGCTGCGGCCCGAAACCGGCGCGGTGGCCGCCGGGCTGCAGGCCGCGGGCCTGCCCCTGCCTTCGCCGCTGCAGAGCGAATGGCTGGCGCTGCCCAGCGTGGCCATCATCACGCTGTGGTGGGGCGTGGGCCTGCCGATGATGCTGTTCCTGGCCGCGCTGCAGCAGATTCCGGCCGATGTCTATGAAGCCGCGGCGCTGGACGACGCCAGCCGCTGGCAGCGCTTCCGCCACATCACGCTGCCGGCGCTGCGCCGTGTGCTGCTGCTGGTGACGGTGACGCAGCTGGTGGCGCAGCTGCAGGTGTTCGGCCAGGTGCAGCTGCTCACCGAAGGCGGCCCCAACCACAGCACCCGCCCGCTGGTGATGTTCATCTATGAGGCCATGTTCGACCAGTGGCAGCTGGGTTACGCGGCCGCAGCCTCGCAAGTCCTGACCCTGCTGCTGCTGATCGTGCTGGCCTTGCAGGCCCGCCTGGGCCGCAGCGCGGAGCCGGCGCGATGAACCGCCTGCAGCAGGCCCTGGGCGCGACCCCGGGCGACCGGCTGCTGATGGCCGCGACCATCGCCTTCGCCGTCGTCTGGACCTTGCCGCTGGCCTGGGTGCTGGCCTTGTCCTTTAAGCCGAACGAGCTGCTGCAACTGGGCGGCGCGGTGTGGTGGCAGCCGCCCTTCACCCTGGCCAACTACGGCGACATCCTGCTGGCCTCGCAGCTGGGCCGCTGGCTGCTGAATTCGACCATCGTGGCGCTCGGGCAGGCGGTGCTCGTGCTCGTGCTGTCGTCGCTGGCGGGCTATGCCTTCGCGCGGCTGGAGTTCCCGGGCCGGCGTCTGCTGTTCGCCTTCGTGCTGGCCGGCCTGGCCATTCCGCAGGCGGGCTACGTGGCGCCGCTGCACCGCATGTTCGCCGACTGGGGGCTGCACAACACCCATGCGGCGCTGATGCTGCCCGGCCTGGCCGCGCCCTTCGGCGTGTTCCTCATGACCCAGTACTTCCGCGCCGTGCCGGTGGAACTGGAAGAGGCGGCGCTGCTGGACAACGCCAGCCGCTGGACGGTCTTCACCCGCGTGCTGCTCCCGATGTCCGTGCCGGCCCAGGCCACGCTGGGCATCTTCACCTTCCTGTCGGCCTGGAACGACTACCTGTGGCCGCTGATGTCGGCCACCCAGCCAGACATGTACACGCTGTCGCTGGGGCTGGCGTCGATGCAGAGCAACTTCGCGCAGAGCGAGGGCCTGGGCTTCCTCATGGCCCAGGCCATCTTCGCTGCGGTGCCGGTGCTGGTGCTGTATGTCTTCTTCCAGCGCCACATCGTCGCGGCCGTGGCCGGGGGTGTGCGGTGAAGTTGCGTTGCGTGGTCCTGACGCTGCTGCTGTGGCTGACCTTGCCCTTGCCGCTGGCAGCCCAGCCGGTGACCATCGACTTCGCACGCTTCTTCGGCGCCTGCGACAGCCAGTACAGCGGCGTCATCGACCCGGCAGCCGTCACCGGCGAGTGCGGCCTCATCACCGTGCTCACCAACCGCTTCAACGCGCTGAACCCCGACGTGCGCGTGCGCACGCAGATCATCGAACACCGGCCGTACTACAGCCAGATCGGCGGCCGCGTCATCAACCGCGACGTGCCGGCCGTCGCCGTCCTGCACGGCAGCACGCTCAACGACTTCGTCAAGCGCGGGCTGGTGGAGCCTCTCGATGCGGGCTTCGCCAAAGTGGGCATCGTCCCTGCCGACTTCACGCCCCAGGCCCGCCGCGCCGTCACCGTCGAGGGCCGACCCGGCAGCCGCTTCTACGCACTGCCTCTGGACACCCATTCCTGGCTCTGGCACATCAACCTGAACCTGCTGCGCGAGGCCGGTCTCGCCGACGGCCAGCGCCCACGCCTGCCACGCAGCGAGGCTGAGCTGCTCGACCACGCCCGCCGCTTCAAGGCCGCCACCGGCAAGCCCTATTTCGTGATGCTCACGGTGAACGACGCGCCGGCCTTCGCGCGCACGCTGATGACGCTGGTGCAGCAGCAGGGCGCCTCGCTGTTCCCGCAGCGCCCGACCGCCATCGACCTGGGCAGCGCCGAGGCGCGGCGTGCGGTGGCCCTGATGCACACGCTGTACCGCGAGGGTCTGGCCTCGCACGGGCACGACTACGGCGCCGGCATCCAGGCTTTCGTGGCGGGGCAGGGCGCGGTGATGATCAACGGCACCTGGCTGCTCGGCGACCTGACGAAGCAAGCGCAGCGCAGCGGCCGGCCGCTGTCCGGCGGCTACCTGGCGCTGCCGTTCGCGCAGTTGTATGCCCGGCCCGGGGCCTGGGCCGACAACCATCTGCTGGTGATGCTGAAGGGCGGCACCCACAGCGCTGCTGAACGCCAGGCGGCGCTGCGCTTCCTGCGATTCATCTTCGAGGAAGGCGGGGCCTGGGCACGCACCGGGCAGCTGCCCACGCGCCAGTCCGTGGTCGATGGCCAGGCTTTTGCGGCGCTGCCGATGCGGCCGCAGATCGCGCCGCTGGCGGTCTACGGACAGGCGCTGCCGCAGGCTGTGGCCCGCCAGTCGCGCGTGACCACGATGCTGGGGGACGCGATCACCGCCGTGGTCGTGCACGGTGCGCCGCTCGAGCCCACGCTGGCGCAAGCGCAGCGCGCCATCACCCGCATGCTGGAGCGTGACGCGCAGTTCGTGCACGGCGTGGCGCCGGCTGAAGCCGGGGCGACCCCATGACGGCCGCTCGCCGGCCAGGGAGGGTGCGCTGATGGGCGCGCCTGTTGGTCTGGCGGCGCTGTTCCTGTCCGTCATCACGGCCGGCGTCGGCGCCGCGCCGCCGCCCGCCGTCTACCGCAATCCGCTGCCGGTGCTGCAGCCCGACGGCAGCGCAGTCGAAAGCTGCGCCGACCCGACCGTGTTGCGCGGCCAGCGCCCGCGCGACCCCACGTGGCTGATGGTGTGCACCCAGGACCCGTTGTCCGACCGCGACCGCGGGCCCGACGGCCAACTGCGCTTCCGTCCGCTGCCCAGCTTCGTCTCGCCCGACGCGGTGCACTGGACCTATGTCGGCGACGCCCTGCCCGCGTTGCCGCCGCAGGCAGCATCCGGCGCCGGCCTGTGGGCGCCCGAACTGACCCGCGTGGCAGGCCGCTATCGCCTGTACTACACCATCACCGATGTCGTCGACGCCCTCAGCCCCGAGCCCGGCTGCACTGCCGACAGCGCCATCGGCGTGGCCAGCAGCGACTCACCGTTCGGACCCTGGGTGCCTGAACCAGGACTGGTCGTTCCGCCGCGCCGCGCCGGGCCGGGCTGCGACTTCCACTGGACCTTCGACCCCGATCTCGTCGGCACCGCCGATGGCCGGCAGCTGCTGTACTTCGGCAGTTATGGCGGCGGCCTGTGGGTGCAGCCGCTGGATGCCGCGGCGCTGCGGCCGCAGGGTGCTGCCGTGCGCCTGTCGCGCAGCCATCGCTACGAAGGGGCCGAACTCATCCATCACGCGGGCTGGTGGTGGTTGTTCGCGTCGTCGGCGAACTGCTGCAACGGCGCGCTCACGGGTTACGGCGTGTTCGTGGGCCGTTCACGCGACCCACTGGGCCCGTTCCTCGACCGCGACGGCCACAGCTTCCTCGACGCCCGCGTGGGCGGCACGCCCGTGCTGTTGCAGAACGGCAACCGCTGGGTCGGCCCGGGCCACAACAGCGTGTTCAAGGACGATGCCGGCCGCTGGTGGACGGCCTTCCACGCGCTGGACCGCGACCGGGCGCAATGGACCGGATCGGTGTTGACGCGGCGCGCGCTCATGCTCGACGCGTTGAGCTGGCAAGACGGCTGGCCGGCCGTGGCCGGCGGCCCGAGCGATGCGGCGCGGCCGGCGCCTGCTGCGGCGATGGCCACGCCGCCGCATGGCGACCCGCCGCCCGCCGGCCTGCGCGGCAGGCTGCTGTGGCGCGACGAGTTCGACGGCCAGGCGCTGTCGTCCCGCTGGCAGTGGCTGCGTCGGGCCGCAGTGCCCGCGGCCACCGTCGAAGGCAGCCTGGCCCTGGCCACCGAAGCCGGCGACCTGCATCAGGACACCAACGACGCCGCGGTCCTGCTCACCGCCTTGCCGGCCGAAGGCGACCTGTGGATCGAGACCGAGGTGGACATCGACTTGCCGGCCGAAGGCCATGTGCCCAGGCCCGTGCAGGCCGGCCTGCTGCTGCATGGCGACGACGACCGTTACGTGAAGCTCGTGCATGTCGCCCTGCACGACACCCGGCAGACCGAATTCGCCGTCGAACAGGCGAGCACCGACGCCTTCACGCCGCGCTACGGTGGCGGCGCAGTGGGCCCGCCGGGGCAGCGCACGCGGCTCGCATTGCTGCTGCGCCGGCAGGCCGCAGGCGTGGCCGTCACGGCCTTCACGCGCTCCGACGGCGGCCGCTGGGTGCGTGGGGCGACCTGGGTGCATGCCTCGCTGGGGCCGGCGCCGCGGCTGGGCTTGGTGGCAATGGGCGGGGCCGGTCACCAGGCCCGCTTCCGCTTCGTCGAGCTGCGCCGCGCTGTGCCCGCGACCCGGTCCGAACAGAGGTCCCGATGAACCCCGCACACCTGTCCTCCCCCGACCTCGGCTTCGACACCGCCGCGGCGATGGGCGGCCTGTACGGCGACGGCATCATCGCACTGCACGGCGCCTTCAGCACGGCCTGGGCCGACCGCCTGCGCGAAGACATCGAACGCCTCTTCGCCGAGGCCCGAACCCGCCCGCACGGCGCGCTGCCGCGCGGCCCCTAGCGCTGGTACGTGGAAGTGCAGCCCGAGCGCCTGTCGGGCTTCCTCGACATCGTCCAGCACCCCTGGTTCGTCGGCGTCTGCCATGCCGTGCTCGGGCCCGGCTACCGCATCGTCGAGGTCGGCTTCGACATCCCGTTTCCGGGTGCACAGGACCAGCCCTGGCACCGCGACTTTCCGTCGCCCGAAGCCACCACGATCGGGCGGAGGCTCGATTCGCTGGCCTTCAACCTGAGCGCCGTCGACACCCTGGCGGCGATGGGGCCGCTGGAGATCGCGCCCGGGACGCAGTGGGACGTCTGGGGCGATCGGGAACGCGCGGAAGGCGGACCCTCGAGCACCGCCGACGCCGACCGCGAGGCCGGCATTTTCCCGCCAGCCGCCTGGGCGCCACGTTATGCCGCCCGTGCGCAGACGCGCATGCCCAGGCGCGGCGACATCTCCGCACGCAGCGCCCTCACCGTGCACCGCGGCACGGCCAACCGCTCAGACATGGCGCGGCCGGTGCTCGTCGTCGGCGTCGATGCGCCGGGCGCGGCCAACGGCGCGCGCCACGATCTGCAGATCACCCAGGCCTATGCCGACACGCTGCCTGCTGCGGTGCGCGAACACCTGCAGGCGCGGGTGGTGCCGCGTCTGCAGGACATCGACCAGATTCACCACATCGCCGGCTTGCTGTAAGTCGCCAGCCGGCCGGCAGTTGGCTAGCATGGGCCGATGGAGACACACCGCCCACGCGCCCTGCTGACCCGCCGCCAGATTCTGCAAGCCCTGTCGATCGGGCCGGGCCTGTCCGGCCTTTCGGCACTGGCCGCGCCTGCCCCGGCCGCGGCGCCGCTGCCCATCTTCGACGCCCATCTGCACTACAGCCACGACGCCTGGGACCGGCTGCCGCCGCCGCAGGCCGTGGCCCTGCTGCGCCAGGCCGGCCTGAAGCGGGCCATGGTGTCCAGCAGCAGCGACGAAGGCACGCAGATGCTCTACGCGGCGGCGCCCGACCTGGTGCTGCCTTCACTGCGGCCCTACCGCAGCCGCGGCGAGATCGGCACCTGGGTCCACGACACCAGCGTCGTCGCCCACCTCGAGGCGCGACTGTCCCGCTACCGCTATGTCGCGCTCGGCGAATACCACGTCTTCGGCAGCGACGCCGATGGCGCGGTGATGCGCCGCGTCGTCGCGCTGGCGCGCGAACACGGCCTGGTGCTGCATTCGCACAGCGACGCCGAAGCCATCGAGCGACAGTTCCGGCAGGACCCCGCAGCGCGCATCCTCTGGGCCCATGCCGGCTTCGACGAGCCCGCGAAGGTGACGGCCATGCTGCGCCGGCATCCCCGCCTGTGGTGCGACCTGGCCTTCCGCAGCGACCACGCCAGCATGGGGGCCGTCGACCCCGCTTGGCGCAGCGCATTTCTCGAGTTTCCCGACCGCTTCATGCTCGGCACCGACACCTTCACGCCCGAGCGCTGGCACTACGTCGTCGACCACGCCGACAGCGCGCGCCAGTGGCTGCGCAGCCTGCCGGCCGCCGTGGCCGAAGGCATCGCCTGGCGCAACGGTGAGGCGCTGTTCGGCCAGCGCCTGGCGGCGCGATGAGAGGGATGGCGGGGGTCGGCGCGCTGCTGGCGGCTCTGCCGGTGGCGGCCTGTCCGCTGACGCCGGCCGATGGGGCCCCGGTGCAACAGGGTGCGGTGGCGCTGGCCTGGCGCAGCCTGCCTGCGGACATCCGCAACGGCCAGCCCTTCTTGCTTCAGGTGGCGGTGTGCCCGGCCACGGCGGTGCTCGAACGCGTCGACGCGACGATGCCCGAGCACCGGCACGGCATGAACTACCGCCCGACGCTGAAGGCCCTGGGCCCGGGTGCCTGGCAGGTGGAGGGCATGCTTTGGCACATGGCCGGGCGCTGGGAGCTGCGCTGGGATGTTCGGCACGAGGGGCGCACGGAGGTCCTGCGCGCTTCGGTGATGCTGCGCTGACGATGCGCAGGGTCTGGCTTGCTGCCGGGGCGTTGCTGGCCCTGCTGGCGCTGCCGATGTCCGGCAGAACCGCGGCCGCAGTGGGTGTGCTCGACTTCAGCGACGAAGAGCGGGCGAGCATCGCTGGCCATGGCCCCTGGCCCCCGTCGCCTGAGCCCGACCCCGCCCAGGCCGGGTTCGATCGATCCGCCGTCGTCGCCTTCGGACGCACACTGTTTTTCGACCGACGTTTGTCGGCCGACGGCCGCGCCAGCTGCGCGAGCTGCCATGTGCCGGCCCTGGCCTTCCAGGACGGCCGGGCGGTGCCGCGCCTGCGCGACGGCGTGGCCACCGGCGTGCGCAACACCCCCAGCCTGCTGGACAGCGCGCAGCGGCGCTGGCTGGGCTGGGGCGGCGAACACGACTCGTTGTGGGCGGCCAGCCTGGCCCCGCTGCTGGCCGCGGCCGAGATGGGCAATCGCGTCGACGACCTGGCCGCGCGCGTGCGCGGCACGCCGGAGCTCGCGAAGGGCCACCAACGGGCCCTCGGGCCCTTGCCGGCCAGCGACGAGGCCCTGCTCGTGAATCTGGCCAAGGCCCTGGCGGCCTACCAGACGACCCTGCGGTCGCCTCGCACGCCCTTCGACGATTTCCGCGACGCCCTGCTGCGCGGCGACCTGCAGGCCGCCGCCCGCTACCCGCTGGCGGCACAACGCGGGCTGCGCCTGTTCCTGGGCGAAGGCCGCTGCGGCACCTGCCACGCCGGCCCGGCCTTCAGCAACGGCGAATTCGCCGACATCGGCATCCCCTTCTTCGTGCCTGGCGGGGTCGACGCTGGCCGCCATGCCGGCCTGAAGGCGCTGCTGGCCTCACCCTACAACCGCCTGGGGCCGCATGGCGCGGCCGGCGATTTGCGTGCGGTCGCCACGCGCCACGTGGTGGTCGAGCACCGGCATTTCGGCGAGTTCAGGGTGCCCACCCTGCGCGGGCTGGTGCCGACCGCGCCCTACATGCACGACGGCAGCCTGGCCACGCTGGACGATGTCGTGCGCCACTACAGCGAACTGGACGAGGAGCGCCTGCACGCCGACGGCGAACGCATCCTGCGTCCCCTGAAGCTGCAGCCGGCCGCGCACGCCGACCTGCTGGCCTTCCTGCGCAGCCTGTCGCCCTGAGCCCGAGACTGGCTCCCGGGCTTCAGCGCGTCAGCGTGACCTTGGACAGGAAGGCCGGTGCGTCCGGGTCGCGGCCCCGGGCGCGGGCCAGGGCTTCGACGAAAGGGTAGAACGACTGGACGGCGGTGATGGCGTCCAGCGCCTCGTGCGCGGCCGGGTGCAGCGGCAGGTCGACACCCGGGATGCCCGCGGGCGCGGCCAGCAGCACCGCGGCGCCGCGCGCCTTCAGCTCAGCCGCCAGCGCCAGCAGCCCGGGCTGCGCCGGCCCGCGAGGTGCGAACACCAGCACCGGGAAACCGCTGCCCACCAGCGCCATCGGGCCGTGGCGCAGTTCAGCGCCCGAGAAGGCCTCGGCCTGGATGCCGCAGGTTTCCTTGAACTTCAGCGCCGCTTCGAGCGCCACGGCCAGGCCGGTGCCGCGGCCGATGACGTACAGCCTCTCCGCCGCCAGCAGCTGCGGCAGGGCGTGGCTCCAGTCGCAGGCGGCGGCGCGGCTCAGGTCGTCGGGCAGCGCCTGCAAGGTCTGGCCGAGCGCAGCGTCGCCTTCCCAGGCCGCGACCAGGCGCACGCCGGCCACCAGCTGCGCGATGTAGCTCTTGGTCGCGGCCACGCTGGCCTCGACCCCGGCATGCAGCGGCAACAGCCATTGCGCGGCCTGCGCCAGCGGCGAGCCCGCGTCGTTGACGAAGGCCACCGTGCAGGCGCCGCCGGCCCGGAAGTGCTGGATGGGCGCGAGCAGGTCGGGGCTCTGCCCGGATTGCGAGAACGCAAACGCCGCCAGGCCCTGGCAGCGCAGCCGCGGCACCTGCAAGGTCACCAGCGACATCGGCAGGGACGTCACCAGTTCGCCCAGCCTCGACATCACGAAGTAGGCGAAATGGCTGGCGGCGTGGTCGGAACTGCCGCGCGCCAGGGTCAGCAGCGCGCGCGGCGGCTGGGCGCGCAGCGTGGCGGCCAGTTCGGTGTAACGGTCGGCGTCGAGGGCCAGCGCGCGGGCCACGGCCTGCGGCGCCTGCAGCGTCTCGGCGCGCATGCGGCTGGTGTCAGGCGGGGGTGTCGAGCTCAAGCCGTTCTCCTTCGATCCACACCTGGCGCAACTGCAACTGCGCGTCCAGCACCACGGCATCGCCCCAGGCGCCGGGGGCGAGCCGGCCGCGGTCGGCCAGCCCCAGGTGGTCGGCGGCCAGGGTGGCGGTGCGGCGCGAGGCCTCGGCCAGCGGCAGGCCCAGGCCGACCAGGTTGCGCAACGCCTGGTCCATCGTCAGGGTGCTGCCTGCCAGCGTGCCGTCGGCCAGGCGCACGCCGCCCAGGCATTTGGTGACGGTGTGCCGGCCCAGCGGGTAGTCGCCATCGGGCATGCCCGTGGCGGCGGTGGCGTCGGTGACGCAATAGAGGCCCGGGATGCAGCGCAGCGCCGCGCGGATGGCGCCGGGGTGCACGTGCAGCAGGTCCGGGATGATTTCGGCGCGCTCGGCGTGAGCCAGGGCCGCGCCGGCCAGCCCGGGCGCGCGGTGGTGCAGGCCGGTCATCGCGTTGAAGAGGTGGGTGAAGCCGGTGGCGCCGGCGGCCAGTGCAGCCACGCCGTCTTCATAGCTGCCGCTGCTGTGGCCGATCTGCACGACGAAGCCGCGTGCGCGCAGGGCCACGATCAGGTCCAGGTGCCCCGGCAGCTCAGGCGCGATGGTGACCAGGCGCAGCGGCGCGATGGCATGCAGGGCCAGCACCTCGTCCAGGCTGGCGGCGACCGCGAAGGGCGGTTGTGCTCCGAGCCGGTCGGGCGCGATGTAGGGACCTTCCAGATGCACGCCCAGCACACGTGCCGTGCCGGGGGGGCGCTCCTGGCACAGCGGCGCGGCGCCCCGCAGCGCGGCTTCGATCTCGGCGCGTGGCGCGGTCATGGTCGTGGCCAGCAGCGCCGTGGTGCCGTGGCGGGCATGCAGCCGGGCGATGTTCAGCAGGGCGTCGCCGGCGGCCATGGTGTCGAAGCCGCCGCCGCCGTGCACGTGCAGGTCGATGAAGCCGGGCAGCACGATGGGCAGGCCGCCGTTCAGCACCTCGGCCTGGGCGACGGGCGTGCCGGTGAGGCTTTCGACGCGGCCGTCGACAAGACGCAGCCGGCCGCGCACGAAGCCCGCCGGGCCGAGCACGTGGCCTTCGATCGAGGCTCTGCCGCCGGCCTGTTGCATCAGTGTGCCGACGGCACGTTGGGGTCGTCGTCCGTGGGCGCGTCGCCGGGCACGCGAAACTGTTCGCTGGCCCAGGCGCCCAGGTCGGCGCTGCGGCAGCGTTCGCTGCAGAAAGGGCGCCAGCGGTTGCTGGCGTCGTACAGCGCCGGGCCCTTGCAGGTGGGGCAGGGCACGCGGCGGGCGGCCGCGGGTGTCGTCATGCGCACAAGGCCAGCTCGAAGCTGGTGTCGGTGCCGGCGTTGCGCAGGCGGCCTTCGGCATCGGGGCGCATGAAGCGCACGCCCACCATCAGCCGGTGGCCGGTGATCTCGGGCACGAGGCCCAGTTCGGCTTCGATGCGCACGCGCAGCAGCTGATAGGTCCTGCCCGGCGGCAGGCTCTGCTGGTAGACGCCACCCGGTGCCGCCATGCGCTGAAGCGGGCCGCTGTCGCGCAGCAGGCCGAGCAGCACCCGCAGTGCCATGGCCAGGGGCAGCAGGGTGGCCAGCCAGCCGTGCAGGTCGGCACGCCGGCGTTCGGGCGCGTGCTGCTGCCAGGCGTAGTAGGCCGGCAGGTCAAATTCGCAGGTGCCGCCAGGGATGCTGATGCGGCTGCGGATGCTCATCAGCCATTCGTTGCTGGCCAGCCCATGCCCGGCCTTGCCCTGCAGCGCGTTCAGGCCTTCATGGGCGCGTTGAATACTGGCCACGGCCTCATCCAGCGCCTGCTCGGAAATGCTGGGGTGGCCGCGGTAGCTCTCGAACTGGCTGCGGTGCTTTTCCAGTTCCTTGAGCAGGTCGCTCTTCAGGTCGGCGCGCGAGGCGACGTCCATGATCTCGAACATCGTCACCAGCGAGAAGTGGTGGTCGACGGCGAGATCCCGGGCCACCAGCACGCCCAGGCGGTCGAACAGGTGTTCGAGCCGCAGCATGGTGCGGATGCCTTCGTTGAACGGATACTCGTAAAGAACCAAGGCAGGGTGCAGAAGTGGAGAACGGCCGGGGTGGAGTCAACTCCGTGCAGGATTGTTCCACAGGCCCCACCAGGCCCCCAGTGCAGCCACTTCGCCGGCCAGGGCCGGCAGGCTCAGTGTGTCGTTGAAGATCACGGCGTCGGCCACCTTCCGGCGTGCGGCCCGACTGGCCTGCTGGGCCACGACCCGCCGGGCCTGCGCGGCGTCCCAGCCCGGGCGCTGGGCTACGCGGGCAATCTGGGTGGTCTCGTCGCAGTCCACCACCAGCACCTTGTCGACGCGTTCGCGCCAGTGTGCCGATTCGGCCAGCAGCGGCACGTCGAACACGATGGCCGCGCCGGGCGCCGCGGCTGCGGCCTGGCGCAGGGCCTCCGTGCCGATGAGCGGGTGCAGGATCGCCTCCAAACGCTGCTTCGCCGAGGGATCGCTGAAAGCCCGCTGGCGCATGAGGTCGCGCGCCAGCGCGCCGTCGCTGCCCACGATGTCGGGGCCGAATTCGGCGGCCAGGGCCGGCATCGCCGCGCCGCCGGCGGCCGTGAGGCTGCGGGCGATCGCGTCGGTGTCCACCACGCAGGCACCACGTTCGACGAAGAGCCGCGCCACCGTGCTCTTGCCGCTGCCGATGCCGCCCGTCAGCCCGATGCGCAAACCTTTCACAGCATCCAGACCGAGCGCAGCGCCGGCCCGAAGAAGATCGAGCACAGGCCGCCCAGCGCCAGGTAAGGGCCGAAGGGGATGGGCTTGCTGCGGTCGCGGCCCATGCCGGCGATCAGCACCAGCCCCACGACCGCGCCCACGCCGGCGGCCAGCAGCAACGCCGACGGCAGCGCCTGCCAGCCCAGCAGCGCACCAATGCCGGCCAGCATCTTCATGTCGCCTTCGGCCATGGCGTCGACCTTGCGCAGCAGGCCCCAGACGAAGCCCACCAGCCACAACACCCCGTAGCCGGCAAGGGCGCCGGCCGCGGCGTCGGCCGGGGTGACACCGGTCCAGCCCGCGAGTGCGCCGCCCAGGCCGATGCCGATCAAGGGCAGGGTCAGGCCGTCGGGCAGCAGGGTGGTGTCGAAATCGATCAGCGCCATCGTCAGCAGCAGCGCGATCGCCAGGCACCACAGCAGGGTGCTGGGCTGGGCACCGAAGCTGGCGGCCGCGGCGGCGAACAGCCCGCCGGTGACGAGCTCCACCGCCGGATAGCGCCACGCGATGCGCGTGCCGCAGGCCGAGCAGCGCCCGCGCAGCATGAGCCAGCTGATGACAGGGATGTTTTCCCACCAGCGCAGCACGTGGCCGCACTTCGGGCAGCGGGAACGCGGGCGCGTGAGCGTTTCTTCGGGCAGCTTGCGAAGTTCGCTGTCCACCGCATGCGCGGCTTGCGCCAGCTGGGGAGGCGGCATGGACTGGCCCCCGAACAGCGGCTGCCAGGCCAGCGGATCGGCCAGCTGGAACTCCACCGAGTCCTTCCACCAAGCCCGCCACATCATTGCCGGCAGGCGGTGCACCACGACGTTGAGGAAGCTGCCGATCAGCAGCCCCAGCACGCCCAGGCCTGGCGGCGACAGCAGCGCCGCGGCCAGCCCCGGGTCGAACATCAGACGACCGAACCCAGCTTGAAGATCGGCAGGTACATCGACACCACGATGCCGCCGATGAGGGTGCCCAGGATGACGATGATGAAAGGCTCCATCAGGCTCGACAGACCCTTGACCATTTCGTCGACCTCGTCTTCATAGAACTCGGCGGCCTTGGCCAGCATGTGGTCGAGCGAGCCCGATTCCTCGCCGATGGCGGCCATTTGCAGCACCATGGTGGGAAACACGCCGGTCGACGTCATCGAGGTGGTGAGCGCCGAGCCGGTGGAGACGTCCTTCTGGATCTGCTCGGTGGCCTGCGCATACACCGCGTTGCCAGCAGCTCCGCCGACGGAGTCGAGCGCTTCGACCAGCGGCACGCCGGCCGCGAACATGGTGGACAGGGTGCGCGTCCAGCGTGCGATCACCGACTTGTTGATCAGGTCGCCGAAGATCGGCACGCGCAGCAGGATGCGGTCCATCGACATCTGCATCTTCTCGGAGCGTTTCCAGCTCTCGAGGAAGAAGTAGCCGCCGCCGAAGATGAGGCCGAAGATCGCCCACCACCAGGTGACGAAGAAGTGGGACATCCAGATGATGGCCTGGGTCGGTGCGGGCAGCTCGCCGCCGAAGGATTTGAAGACGTCCTCGAACGCAGGAATCACGAAGATCATGATGACCGTGAGCACGACGAAGGCGACCACGATGACCGCCACCGGGTACATCAAGGCCGACTTGATCTTGCTCTTGATGGCCATGGTCTTTTCCTGGTAGATGGCCAGGCGGTCGAGCAGGGCTTCCAGGATACCGCCCGCTTCGCCGGCTTCCACCAGATTGCAGTAGAGCGAGTCGAAGTGCAGCGGGTGCTTGCGGAAGGCCGAAGACAGGCTGGTGCCGGTCTCGACGTCGTTGCGGATGTCGGTGAGCAGCTTGGTCATGCGCGGGTTCGTGCTGCCGCGGGCGACGATGTCGAAGCTTTGCAGCAGGGGCACGCCGGCCTTCATCATCGTCGCCAGCTGGCGCGTGAAGATGGCGATGTCCTTCTGCTTGATGGCCCGGCCACCGCTGGTGCGGCGCTTCTTCACCTTCGTCAGCAGGATGCCCTGCCGGCGCAGGCTGGCGCTGACGACGGCCTCGCCGCCGGCGCGGATCTCGCCGCGCACGAGCTTGCCGTTCTTGTCCTTGCCTTCCCACTCGAAGATGGCTTCCTTCGAGTTCTTGGCGAGTGCTGCTGTGGCCATGGTTCTTGGGTTCTTCCTGAAGTGCGCGGAGCTACTCGTTGGTGACGGTGATCACTTCTTCCAGCGTCGTCACCCCCAGCCGCACCTTCACCAGGCCGGACTGGCGGAGGTCGCGGACGCCGTCGAGTGCCGACTGCTTGGCAATGTCGAGCGCCGTACCCTCGTTGAGGATGATGCGTTGGATGGCTTCGGTGATGGGCATCACTTGGTAAATGCCGACGCGGCCCTTGTAGCCGTTGTTGCAGGAGCTGCAGCCGACCGCGCGGAAAGGTTTCCAGTTGCCGTCCAATTCTTCTGGCTTGAAGCCCGCCTTGAGCATGGAATCACGGGGGTAATCTGCCGGCTTCTTGCAGTTTTCGCAGAGCTTGCGCGCCAGACGCTGGGCCGTGATGAGCAGCACGCTGGAAGCGATGTTGAACGGCGCCACACCCATGTTCAGCAGACGCGTGAGCGTGGTGGGTGCGTCGTTGGTGTGCAGGGTGCTCATCACGAGGTGGCCGGTCTGGGCCGCCTTCAGGGCGATGTCGGCGGTGTCCAGGTCGCGGATCTCGCCGACCATGATGATGTCCGGGTCCTGGCGCAGGAAGCTTTTCAGTGCGGCGGCGAACGTCAGACCGGCACGGTCGTTCACGTTGACCTGATTGATGCCCGGCAGGTTGATTTCCGCGGGGTCCTCCACCGTGGCGATGTTCACGCCGGGCTGGTTCAGGATGTTCAGGCAGGTGTACAGCGACACCGTCTTGCCGCTGCCGGTGGGGCCGGTGACCAGGATCATGCCGTAGGGGCGGCCGATGGCCTGGGTGAGGCGGTCACGCTCGATCTTCTCGTAGCCCAGGGCCTCGATGCCGAGCTTGGCGCTCGACGGGTCCAGGATCCGGATCACGACCTTTTCGCCGAACAGCGTGGGCAGCGTGCTGACGCGGAAGTCGATGGCCTTGGCGCCGAACTTCAGCTTCATGCGCCCGTCCTGGGGCACCCGCTTCTCGGCGATGTCCATGCGGCTGATGACCTTGATGCGCGAGGCCAGCTTGTCCTTGATGGCGATCGGTGGCTGGGTGATTTCGCGCAGCTCGCCGTCGATGCGGAAGCGGACCCGGTAGTTGTATTCGTAGGGCTCGAAGTGGAGGTCTGACGCGCGCATGTTGATGGCGTCGATCAGCATCTTCTGCAGGAAGCGCACGACCGGTGCGTCCTCGACCTCGGTCGAGACGTCGGCACTCTCGGCGGCGGCGGTTTCTTCCTCGGTGACATCGAAGTCGAACTCGGCGGTCGACAGGGATTCGAGCGTGTCGCTGGCACTTGCACCTTGTGCCTCGATCTGGCGCATCAGCTTGTCGTATTCGACGATCACCCATTCCGGGGTCAGCTGCGTGGCGAACTTGATGCGCTCCACCGCTTCCTGGTCAGTGGGGTCGGCCGCGCCGATGAACAGCCGGTTGCCGCGTTTGCCCAGGGCGATGACCTGGTACTGGTGCGCAATCTTCTGGTCGATGAGATTGCGGGGCAGCTTCTGCAGGTCGACGGCGTTCAGGTCGATCAGCGGCAGGGCCAGGGCCGTCGACAGCACATGGGCCAGGTCGTCGGGCTTGATGGCGCCGCCGGTGATGGCACTGGTGATGAAGCTGGTCTTGCGCTCCCGGGCCGATCTGACCAGATCATCGGCGGCCTTCGCGCTGAGCTTGCCGGCATTGACCAGCACACGGGCAACGCCGGTCAGCGTCGATGAGGAGGGTTCGACGAGCGTTTCGGTTGCCATGTGGGATCAGTTCGGCAGGGCGAGGCTCACCCGCTGGGTTGCTAACGGCCGATGATCGCCTATCCGGACCAGGGTGTAAACGCAAGCCGCGTTCGAGGGGTCCCTATGCGGGGCCCGGGCCGTGCGATGTGGCATGGAAACCTGGTCGGGGTGAGAGGATTCGAACCTCCGGCCTCTACGTCCCGAACGTAGCGCTCTACCAGGCTAAGCTACACCCCGTTGGGCGACAGATGCATGGCGCACCGCCGCCGTCAGTTGCGGCGTCAAAAAGACCGCTGCATCGCAACAACCGACAAGTCTAGCAGAGCGCGCCGGGCTCGCGAATCAGGCAATGCCTGCAACATCGCGCAGGCGTGGTCGGTTTCGCGCCTGGCAGCTTCACGGGTGGCGTCGAGCGCACCCGTGCGGCGAACGATGGACAGGATGTCGGGCAGGCCCTGCACTTCGCCCTGCTCGATGGCGTGGCGCATGAGCTGCCGTTCCGGCCCGGTGGCTCGCTCCATCGCCAGCAGCAGGGGCAAGGTCGGCTTGCCCTCACGCAGATCGTCGCCGACGTTCTTGCCCAGTTCGTTGCTGTTGCCTTCGTAGTCCAGCAGGTCGTCAACCAACTGGAATGCCGTTCCCAGGGCGCGGCCGTAGCCGGCGCAGGCTTCCTCGAGCGCCGGCTCTGCCCCTGCGAGAACCGCACCGAGACGGGCGCTGGCCTCGAACAGCTTGGCCGTCTTGAAGCGTATGACCTGCAGGTAGTCCTCGACGGCGAGGTCGGGGTCGTGCATGTTCATCAGCTGCAGCACCTCGCCTTCGGCGATGACGTTCGTGGCGTCTGCCAGCACGTCGAGCACGCGCATTCGGTTCACGGACACCATCATCTGGAAGGCGCGCGAGTACAGGAAGTCGCCCACCAGAACGCTGGCTGCGTTGCCGAACATCGCGTTCGCCGTCGGCCTGCCGCGTCGCAGGTCGGACTCGTCGACGACGTCGTCGTGCAACAGCGTGGCGGTGTGGATGAACTCGACCACCGCAGCCAGTTCGAAACGTTCCGGCCCGTCGAAGCCCAGCGCTTCCGAAAACAACAGGACCAAACGGGGCCGAATGCGCTTGCCGCCGGCGCTGACGATGTAGCGGGAAATCTGGTCGATCAATGCCACGCGCGAGGACAGGCGCTCACGAATGATGGCGTCGACCTGTCGCAAAGCAAGGTCGGTGATGTCCGGCGCGGCGGTAGGGGGTGCGGTCGTCTCTAGCACTGAGTGGCCTGTCGAGAGCGCCTTAGTCTATAAGAATCGGGTTGCCGAAGTCTTTCCAACGCGGCCACAGCTCACGCCGTTCGCCTTGACCCGCCAGAGGCTCGACATAGAGGCCGCTAAGCGTGCTATATTGGAAGGCTGTCCGGAGTGCGCGCTGTAAGCGTGTGAATGCTTCGGGCACTTCGTTTGAAAGGTCACATATGTACGCGGTCATAAAAACCGGTGGCAAGCAATACAAGGTTGCAGCCGGCGAGAAGATCAAGGTAGAACAGATTGCTGCGGACGTGGGCCAGGAAATCGTGATCGAGCAGGTGCTGGCCGTCGGAAGCGGCGCTGACCTGCAGATTGGGGCTCCCTGGGTCGCAGGTGCCAGTGTCAAAGCCACCGTGGTGGCACATGGCCGGCACGACAAGGTGCGCATTTTCAAGATGCGTCGCCGCAAGCACTACCAGAAGCATGGCGGCCATCGCCAGAACTACACCGAGCTGGAAATCGGCTCGCTGGTCGTCGCCTGAGCGACTGAAGGAGCACAGACATGGCACAGAAAAAGGGCGGGGGCTCAACCCGCAACGGCCGCGACTCGCAGCCGAAGATGCTGGGCGTAAAGGTGTTCGGCGGTCAGCAGGTTTCTGCTGGCGCCATCATCGTGCGCCAGCGCGGAACCAAGTTCCATCCGGGCACGAATGTGGGCATCGGCAAGGATCACACCTTGTTTGCATTGACCGACGGCGCGGTGTCGTTCCAGACCAAGGGCGCCTTGAACCGCCAGACGGTGTTCGTCACACCGGCCTGAGCCGTTGCCTGATGTTCACCACCGAAGCCCCGGTTCGCCGGGGCTTTTGCTTGGTGCCACGAGCGCCATCTTGAAGACCCCGCCATGAAGTTCGTTGACGAAGCCACGATCGACATTGCCGCAGGCGACGGCGGAGCCGGCTGCATGAGCTTCAGGCGCGAAAAGTTCATACCGTTCGGCGGGCCGAACGGTGGCGACGGCGGACGAGGCGGCAGCGTGTGGGCGGTGGCCGACCGCAACATCAACACGCTCATCGATTACCGCTACGCCCGACGCCACATCGCCAAGAACGGCGAGGCAGGACGTGGTTCAGACCAGTACGGGGCCGCCGGGCCCGACATCGAACTGCGCATGCCCGTCGGCACCATCGTGGGCGACGCGGAAAGCGGCGAGACGCTGGTCGAGCTGCTCGAGCATGGGCAACGCGCCTTGCTGGCCAAAGGCGGCGACGGCGGCTTCGGCAATCTGCACTTCAAGAGCAGCACCAACCGTGCGCCGCGCCAGAAGACGCCGGGCTGGCCGGGCGAAGCGCGCAAGCTGCAGCTCGAACTTCGGGTCCTGGCCGACGTGGGCTTGCTGGGCATGCCCAACGCCGGCAAGTCGACCCTGATCTCGGCCATCTCGAACGCCCGCCCGAAGATCGCCGACTATCCCTTCACGACCCTGCACCCCAACCTGGGCGTGGTGCGCGTGGGTCCCGAGAAGAGCTTCGTCGTGGCCGACATTCCGGGGCTGATCGAAGGCGCCTCGGAGGGCGCCGGCCTTGGCCACCAGTTCCTGCGCCACCTGCAGCGTACGAGGCTGCTGCTGCACATGGTGGACATGGCGCCTTTCGATGACGTGGACCCTGTCGTCCAGGCACGTGCCATCGTCGCCGAATTGAAGAAGTACGACCCGGCACTGCACGCGAAACCTCGCTGGCTCGTTTTCAACAAGCTCGACATGGTGCCGGTCGAGGAACGCGAGACCCGGGTCAAGGACTTCGTACGCCGCTTGCGCTGGAAGGGGCCGGTCTTTGCCATCTCGGCGCTGGCGCGGGAAGGCCTGAAGCCGCTCGTCGACAAGATCTACGAGCACGTGGCCGCGCAGCAGAGACCTGAGCCCATCCCCGATCAGCGCTTCGACGCGCCTGCGCCCGAGGCCGGGGGTGGCCCGGGGCTGAGCTCTTGAGCGCGGCCGTGAACCCCGGTGTCTTGGCGGGTGCCCGCCGCATCGTCGTCAAGGTCGGCTCCAGCCTCGTCACCAACGAAGGCCGTGGCATCGACGCCCAGGCCATCGGCAACTGGTCGCGGCAATTGGCCGTGCTCGCCGGCCAGGGTCGCGAAGTCCTCATGGTGTCGAGCGGCGCCATTGCGGAGGGCATGAAGCGCCTGGGCTGGACGCAGCGGCCGAAAGAACTCAATGAACTCCAGGCCGCGGCCGCGGTGGGGCAGATGGGCCTGGCCCAGATGTACGAAAGCCGCCTGTCGGAGCAGGGCATGGCCAGCGCCCAGGTGCTGCTGACGCATGCCGACCTGGCCGACCGCGAGCGTTATCTGAACGCCCGGTCGACCCTGTTGACCCTGCTGGGCTTGCGCGTCATCCCGGTCATCAACGAGAACGACACGGTCGTCAACGACGAGATCAAGTTCGGCGACAACGACACCCTGGGCGCGCTCGTGGCCAACCTCGTCGATGCCGACGCCTACGTCATCCTCACCGACCAGCGGGGCCTGTATTCGGCCGATCCGCGCCGCGACCCGACGGCGCGCTTCATCGATGAAGCCCGCGCCGGCGATCCCGCCCTGGAGGCGATGGCGGGCGGTGCAGGCACGGCCATCGGGCGGGGCGGCATGCTCACCAAGATCCTCGCGGCCAAGCGAGCCGCCGGCAGTGGCACCAGCACCCTGATTGCCTGGGGTCGCGAGACCGACGTGCTCGTGCGCCTGGCGGCAGGCGAGCGCATCGGCACGGCCTTGCTCGCCACGACGCCGAAGATGGCCGCGCGCAAGCAGTGGATGGTGGACCAGTTGCAGCTCCGCGGCGCCGTTCTCGTCGACGAAGGCGCCGTGGCCAAGCTGCGCGGCGAGGGCAAGAGCCTGCTGCCGATCGGCGTGCTGGAAGTGCAGGGCGACTTCGTGCGCGGTGATGTCATCGCCGTACGCACCGCGCAGGGGGCCGACGTCGCCCGCGGCCTGGCGAACTACAGCGCTGGCGAAGCGCGCCTCATCGCGCGCAAGCCTTCGTCACAGATCGAAGGGCTGCTGGGCTATGCCAACGAACCCGAGCTCATTCACCGTACGAACCTGGTGCTGATGTAGGCGCAACGACGCCCGGGCCGCTGGCGCAGGGCGTCTCGGGTTCGGGCGCGCTGTGTTCCTGGCCCTGCCGCTGCGCGCGAAGGCCAGAGCGCAGGAAACGGTTGTGGTGGTGCACCCGCGGCAGGTAGCGCGACAGTTCGGTCAGCGCCATTTCATAGACGCCACGCTTGAACTCGATGACCACTTCGAGCGGCACCCAGTAGTCGTTCCAGCGCCAGGCGTCGAACTCGGGGTGGTCTGTGGCACGGAGGTTCATGTCGCTGTCACGGCCCACCAGCCGCAGCAGGAACCAGATCTGCTTTTGCCCGCGGTAGTGGCCACGTGCATCTTTGCGGATGAAGTGGTCCGGCACTTCGTAGCGAAGCCAGTCACGCGTTCGGCCGATGACTTGCACGTGGTCGGGCAACAGCCCCACTTCTTCGTGCAGCTCTCTGAACATCGCCTGCTCGGGCGACTCACCGTACTTGATGCCGCCCTGGGGGAACTGCCACGAATGTGTTCGCAGCCGCTTTCCCCAGAAGACCTGGTTGCGCGAGTTGAGCAAGACGATGCCGACGTTGGGCCTGAAGCCTTCCCGGTCGAGCATAATCAGACCTCGGATTTGTGACTATTTTCATTATTGCACCGGCGCGGTGCGGACAGCGAACCCTCGCTAACCCGGAGCCGCTCTCCAAGGCCGCGAACACGGTGTCCACCCCCTGACGCCGAGCGCGCAACCCAGCCGACATGAGAGCCTCCCAGACCTTCATCTCCACGCTCAAGGAAGCCCCTTCCGACGCCGAGATCGTCAGCCACCGGCTGATGTTGCGTGCCGGCCTGATCAAGCGCCTCGGCGCAGGCATCTACAACTACATGCCCCTGGGCCTGCGGGTCATCCGCAAGGCGGAGGCCATCATCCGCGAGGAGATGAACCGAGCCGGGGCCATCGAGCTGCTCATGCCCGTGGTTCAGCCGGCAGAACTCTGGCAGGAAACGGGTCGCTTCCAGGCCTATGGCCCCGAGCTCCTGCGGGTGAAGGACCGCCACGACCGCGACTTCGTGATCCAGCCCACCAGCGAAGAAGTGATCACTGACATCGCGCGCCAGGAACTGCGCAGCTACAAGCAGCTGCCGCGAAACTTCTATCACATCCAGACCAAGTTTCGCGACGAGCGCCGCCCGCGCTTCGGCGTGATGCGCGGGCGTGAATTCACGATGAAGGACGCCTACTCCTTCGACCGTGACAAGGCCTCGGCCCTGAAGAGCTACGAGCGGATGTACCAGGCCTACTGCGCGATCTTCGACCGCATGGGTCTGCAGTACCGCGCCGTGGCGGCCGACACGGGTTCGATCGGTGGCGACGCCTCGCATGAGTTCCAGGTGATTGCGGATACCGGTGAAGACGCCATCGCCTACTGCCCGACCAGCCCCTACGCCGCCAACATCGAGCTTGCCGAAGCCCTTGGTTTGATGGCCGAGCGCGGCGCGGCAGCCCAGGCCTGCGCCAAAACGCCCACGCCCGGCAAGGCCACCTGCGAAGACGTCGCCGCCCTTCTGGGCCTGCCCTTGACGCAGACGGTGAAGTCTCTGGTGCTGGCCAGCGATGTGCTGAACGAGGCTGGCGACGTCGTCAAGAGCACCGTCTGGTTGCTGCTGGTCCGCGGCGACCACAGCCTCAACGAGATCAAGGCCGGCAAGCTGCCGGGCCTGAAGGAGGGCTTTCGCTTCGCCACCGTGGCCGAGATCGAAGACCACTTCGGCTGCAAGCCGGGCTATCTGGGCCCCATCGGCACGCGCAAGCCTGTCAAGGTGGTGGCTGATCGGACCGTGGCGCTCATGTCCGACTTTGTGTGTGGCGCGAACGAGGCCGACTTCCACCACACCGGGGTGAACTGGGGCCGTGATTTGCCCGAGCCCGACCTGGTGGCCGACATCCGCAACGTCGTCGAAGGCGACCCCAGCCCTGACGGCAAGGGCGTGCTGGCCATCCAGCGCGGCATCGAGGTCGGCCACGTCTTCTATCTCGGAACGAAGAAGTACAGCGGGCCCATGGGCGCCAACTTCCTGGACGAGAACGGCAAGCCCCAACCCTTCGAGATGGGCTGCTACGGCATCGGCGTCACCCGCCTGCTCGGCGCTGCGATCGAACAGAACTTCGACGAGCGCGGCATCATCTGGCCGCTGGCCATGGCACCGTTCGCCGTCGTCATCTGCCCCATCGGCATGGACCGCAGTGCCGAAGTGAAAGCCGCCGCCGAACAACTGCACGGCGAACTCGCCAGTGCCGGCGTCGACGTGTTGCTGGACGACCGCGGCGAACGGCCGGGCGCAATGTTCGCCGACTGGGAACTGATCGGCATTCCACAGCGCGTCGTCATCAGCGACCGCGGGCTGAAGGCCGGCACCGTCGAAGTTCAGGGCCGCCGCGAAGCCGAAGCGCGTGCGATCCCGCTGGTCGAAGTGGCGGCCCTGCTGAAGGGCCGCCTGACGGCATGAACCTGCCGGGCCGCCGTGCGCTGCTGCTCGCTGCCGCCGGGTGGCTCAGCCCCGGCGGAGCCAGGGCGGGTGCGCAGGTCGAGGAACCACTGGCAAACGCCGTGCGCACTGCGCTCTCGGCCGCAGTGGCCGATGCGGCACCCCCGAAGCCCAGTTTCGAGAGCATGGAGCAGCGCCTGGCCCATCTGCGCTGGCTCGGCCAGGCCAGCGAGCGCCTGAAGCGGCGCAAGACCGACCATCACACGCGCATCGAATTCCTGGAAACCGTGTGGTACGAGAGCCGGCGCGCCGGGCTGGAGACAGCCCTGGTGCTCGGGCTCATCCAGGTGGAGAGCGGCTTTCGCAAACACGCCATCAGCAGCGCCGGCGCGCGCGGCTACATGCAGGTGATGCCGTTTTGGGCCCGGTTGATCGGTGACGGCGACGACCGGCGCCTGTTCCATCTGCAGACCAACCTGCGCTTCGGCTGCGTCATCCTGCGCCACTACCTGGACCGCGAGCGCGGCGACATGTTCATGGCCCTGGGTCGCTACAACGGCAGCCGGGGCAGGCCGCAGTATCCGGACCTGGTCTACGGCGCGCGCCGCGCCTGGGACATTCCGCTGGCCTGACCGGCAGCGGCTAGAGGCCGTTCCAGACCTTGGGCCTGGCACCCTGCAGGCCGACCAGCGCGAGCACCCGTTCCACGCTTTCGGCCACCAGCTCGTCGATGCTGGCGGGCCGGTGGTAGAAGGCTGGCAACGGCGGGAAGATGATGCCGCCCATCTCGGTGACGGCCGTCATGTTGCGCAGATGGGCCAGGTTGAAGGGCGTCTCGCGCACCATCAACACCAGCCGGCGCCGTTCCTTCAGCGTCACGTCTGCAGCGCGCGTGAGCAGGTTGTCGGCAAAACCGTGGGCCACGGCGGCCAGGGTCTTCATCGAGCAGGGCGCCACGACCATGGCGGCGGTGTCGAAGCTGCCGCTGGCCACGCAGGCACCGACGTCGCCCGGCGAGTAGGCCTGAAACGCAAGCGCCTCGATGGCGCGTCGGTCCAGCCCTGTTTCATGATGCACGTTCAGGACCCCGGACGGCGTGACGACGAGGTGCGTCTCGACGCCGATGTCCCGTGCGCGCTGCAACAGCTTCACGGCGTACAGCGCACCGGTGGCGCCGGTGACGCCGACGACGAGGCGGGGCTTCAAGGTGCCCGGCTCAGCCCTTGGCCAGCAGCTGCTGCAGTTCGCCGGATTCGTACATCTCCATCATGATGTCCGAGCCACCGACGAATTCACCGTTGACGTACAGCTGCGGGATGGTGGGCCATTGGGCGTAGTCCTTGATGCCCTGGCGGACCTCTTCGTCTTCCAGCACGTTGAAGGTCTTCAGTTGGGTGGCGCCCGCGGCCTTCAGCACTTGGATGGCGCGGCCGGAAAACCCGCACATCGGAAACTGTGCCGTGCCCTTCATGAAGAGCACGACGGGGTTGGTCTTGACGAGTTCGTCGATGCGTTGCTGTGCGTCGCTCATGGGCGTTTCCTGTGGAGCAGTGGACTCAACCCGTGATTGTGCGCCAAGCCTCGTCGGAGGCTGGTTCCGGACGCCGCAATTCCATCAGAACGTGTAGCGCATGCCCAGCTGCAGCAACGGCGACAAACGCAGTTCGCGGCGCTGGTTGTCGATGCCCTGCACGCCCAGGGGCGTGCGCAGCAGCGCGCTTGCGGGCTCGACGGATTGGGCCACCAGGCCCACGTCGGCGCTGAGGCTGAAACCGCCTTCGCCCAGCGGGCTGCTGAAGCCCAGTCCGAGGTACGGCGCTGCCTGCCAAGGGTCGGCCTGGGCCGTCGGCAAAGATCGCCCCTGGTTGATGGTCAAGCCCAGGCGCGAAGCCCCGGGAGCCGTGAAGCTGGTGTTCGGCGCACCCGCGTGACTGCCGAAGACGAGGCCGCTGGTGGCCCGGAAGCTGCCGAAGGATGGCTCGGCGAAAACATAGTCTCCGAGAACGGCACCGCCACGCACGCCTTGACCGCCATCGGACAGGCCCGACAGCGACAGCGGCGACACGGCGGCGGTCTGGATGGTGATGCGAGCGCGCAGGCTGGGCCACAACTCGTCATCGGCAGGGGGCTGCAGTCCGCCGGCGCCCAGGGCGGCCAAGCTGCTGCCTGCCAGCAGCACACCGGTGATGATTCGGGCAAAGCGCTCTGGAGCTGACATCCTGGGACTCCTGCATCGGTTGGACACCAGTGTCTGGCGAACCATGATGCGCCGAAAGCCTGCAGAAAGGGGGAACTGCTGCGCTTATCCGTGAGCTTCTTGCGTCAACTCGGCTACAAGCATTGGCCTGCGGCCACCCGAACAGCGTTCCAGGCCAGCCAGGTCGGTTTTTGTCAGCACCTGTTCGAAGCCAGTGCGTTCCAGCATCGTGCGGATGGCAGGTCCTTGATCGTGGCCGTGTTCCAGCAACAACCAGGCCCCGGGCAGCAGGTGGCCGGCGGCGCCCACGATGATGCTTCGAAGATCGTCCAGTCCCTGGCCGCTGGCGGTCAGCGCCGACGCCGGTTCGTGCACCAGGGCTGCCAGGTGGGGGTCGCCCTCGGCGATGTAGGGCGGGTTGGCCAGTGCCAGCCCGAAGCGTCGCCCAGCCAGGGGCTCCCACCAGGTGCCCCTGGCGAAATCGAGCTTCAATCCCAGGCGCCGGGCGTTGCCGCGGGCAACGGCCAAGGCAGCCTCGCTGGCATCGGTGGCCGTTACCGCCAGGCCGGAGCGGCGCGCGGCCAGCGCGATCGCGATCGCACCACTGCCGGTGCCCAGGTCGACGAGCTCGGCCGATGGAGCGCTGGGCAGAAGCTCCAGCGCCCATTCGACGAGCAGCTCGGTTTCCGGGCGCGGGATCAGGACTGCCGGACCCACCTTCAGCCTCAGCCCGCAGAACTCACGTTCGCCCACCACGTACGCCAGTGGCTCGCCAGCGGCGCGGCGCGCCATCTGCTCGGCCAACACCGCAGCCACGTCTGGTGGCAGCACATGGTCTTCATGGGCCAGCAGCCAGGCCCGGTTGCGCTGTAGGTGATGACACAGCAGCCACTGCGCATCGAGCCGTTCAAGGCCGAGCGCGCGGGCCGCGGCCAGGGCCTGGCCGACATCCATGCTCAGGCCTGGCCGCTTTCCAGCAAGGCCAGCTGTTCGGCGGCGCGGGCTGCGCGCAGCGCGGCGGTGACGTCGCCCAGGTCGCCGTCCATCACCGCGCCCAGCTTGTACAGCGTGAGATTGATGCGGTGGTCGGTCAGGCGGCCTTGCGGGAAGTTGTAGGTGCGGATGCGGTCGCTGCGGTCGCCGCTGCCGATCAGGCCCTTGCGTGTGGCGGCTTCCTTGGCGGCGCGTTCGCTGCGGTCCTTTTCGCGAAGGCGCGCTGCCAGGACGGCCATGGCCTTGGCCTTGTTGCGATGCTGGCTGCGGTCATCCTGGCATTCGGCAACCAGGCCGGTGGGCAGGTGGGTGATGCGGATCGCGCTGTCGGTCTTGTTGACGTGCTGGCCGCCGGCGCCGCTGGCGCGGAAGGTGTCGATGCGCAGGTCGGCCGGGTTCAGCTGCACTTCCTCGGCTTCATCGGGCTCGGGCATCACGGCCACCGTGCAGGCACTGGTGTGGATGCGGCCCTGGCTTTCGGTGGCCGGCACGCGCTGCACGCGGTGGCCACCGCTTTCGAAGCGCATCTCGCCGTAGACGGACGGGTTGGTGCTGCCGCCCTCGATGCGCAGCACCAGTTCCTTGTAGCCGCCAAGCTCGCTGTCGCTCTGGCTCAGCACTTCGGTGCGCCAGCCCTGGCGTTCGCAATAGCGCAGGTACATGCGCGCCAGGTCGCCCGCAAACAATGCCGACTCGTCGCCACCGGTGCCGGCGCGGATCTCCAGGAAGGCGTTGCGCTCGTCGTCGGGGTCGCGCGGGATCATCGCGGCCTGCAGTTCGGCTTGCAGGCGTTCAAGGTCGGCGCCGGCGCTGGCGATTTCCTCGGCCGCCATTTCGGCCATCTCGGGGTCGGCCTGCATGTCGCGCGCCGCGGCCAGGTCGCTTTCGCGCTGCTGGTAGCGGCGATAGCGCTCGACGATGCCCTGCGCCTCGGACTGCTCGCGCGACAGCGTGCGCCAGCGCTGAATGTCGGTGGCCACGACCGGATCCGACAGGGTGGCGTCCAGCTCGGCCAGGCGCAGGGCCAGGCGTTCGAATTGGTCGCGCAGAAGAGGGCTCATGGACGGCGATTGGATGGTGGGCAGACCGGCCCGACGCCACGTCGTCGCGGCTCGGGCGAGGCCTGCCCGGCGCTAACGTCCCGAAGGCCCTGCGGGACCCTCGCCGCCCTGCGGGCGGGTGCCCTGACGCAGGAACAGCCGCGAGACGGTCTGGGCCAGGTGCGCACGCTCGTCGCCGTCGGCGGTGTGCAGCTCGGCCATGGTGCCGTGCAGCATCTTGTGGGTGAGGCCGCGAGTGAGGGCCTCGAGCACGGCGTCCACGGGTTCGCCGCGCGCCAGCATCTTCCGCGCGCGGGCCATCTCGATGCTCGCCCAATCTTCCGCCTGGCGGTTCAACGCCTGGATCAAGGGCACTGCCGTGCGCTGATCGAGCCAGTGGGCAAAGTTCTGCACCCCGGTTTCGATGATCGCCTCTGCCTGCTGAACGGCGGCCTGGCGCTTTTCTCCTGCCGTCTGCACCAGCTGCGACAGGTCGTCGACGGTGTAGAGGTAGACGTCGGACAGGCGCGCGACCTCGGGTTCGATGTCGCGCGGCACGGCCAGGTCGACCATGAACATCGGGCGGTGCTTGCGCGCCTTCAGCGCACGTTCTACTGCGCCGAGTCCGATGATGGGCAGGCTGCTGGCGGTGCAGGAGATGACGGCGTCGTATTCGTGCAGGCTGCCGGGCAGGTCGGACAGGCGCAGCGCCTTCGCGCCGAAGCGTGCCGCCAGGCGTTCGCCCCGCTCCAGCGTGCGGTTGGCCACGGCCATCGCCTTGGGCGACTTGGCGGCGAAGTGTGTGGCCACCAGTTCGATCATCTCGCCCGCGCCCACGAACAGCACGCGGGTCTCGGCCATGTCCTCGAACAGCTGCGACGCCAGGCGCACCGCAGCGGCGGCCATGCTGATGGAGTGCGCGCCGATTTCGGTGGAACTGCGCACTTCCTTGGCCACCGAGAAGGTGCGCTGGAACAGCTGGTGCAGCGTGCTGCCCAGCGTGCCGGCCTCGTCGGCCTGCCGCACGGCCTGCTTCATCTGGCCAAGGATCTGCGGTTCGCCCAGCACCATCGAATCCAGCCCCGACGCCACGCGGAAGGCGTGCCGTGCCGCGGCTTGGTCTTCCATCACGTAGGCATGGGCCTGCAGATGGCTGCCACTGACGCCACCCTGCTGCGCCAGCCAGTCGACGGCGGGCTGCACCAGTTCATGCACCGCGTGGGCCGGCGCGGCGACGTACAGTTCGGTGCGGTTGCAGGTGGAAACAAGCGCCGCTTCCGGCGAAGCCCCGCGCAACTGCTCGCGCAAGCCATGCAGGGCCGGGACCAGACGGTCGGGGCCGAAGGCCAACCGGCCGCGCAAGTCGAGCGGGGCGGTGGTGTGGTTGAGCCCGAGGGCCAGGACGCTCACAGCGAAATTGTAAATCTAGGTTGACAGTGACGGGACTACGGACTTGCCCTGCAGGGCAGGGAGCCGCCGTCCGGCACCTTTTTCTGATCATCTTTCAGGCAGCAGCACACGTCAACGATGGGACCCTTGGACGCGATTGGCCACCTCATGAACCTTTTCCTGCCCGCCATCGCGCTGGGTGCCCTTTCCGCCGCTGCAGCCAAGCTGACCTGGCGGCGTGAGCTGTCGAGCGTCAGCTGGAGACGTCTGGCGTTCCCAGCCTGCCTGGCCAGTGCCGCCGTGGTCTTGCTGTCGCTGGTATTGCTGGGGCGCGACGGCACCATGGCGATGTACGCAGTGATGGTGACAGCCTGCGCGTTCACGCTGTGGTGGCGGGGCTTTGGGCCAGGGCGGAAATAGAGGCCCGGCCGTCGGTTACCACGGTGGCGCGCAGCGAATGCGGCAGGGCTTCCGTGATGGCGACGTCGATCAGCTGGCCCACCAGCCGGTTCGCCAGCGGCCCGCCGTCGAAGTTGACGATGCGGTTGCACTCGGTGCGGCCCATCAGCTCGCTGGCGCTCTTGCGCGAAGGACCTTCCACCAGGATGCGTTGCACCGTGCCCACGCGGCTGGCGCTGATGAGGCGCACGTTGGCCTCGATTCGCGCCTGCAGCTGCTGCAGGCGCTGCAGCTTCAGCGTCTGCGGCGTGTCGTCGGGCAGGGCCGCCGCGGGCGTGCCGGGCCGCACGCTGAAGACGAAGCTGAACGATGCGTCGAAGCCGACGTCGTCGATGAGCTTCATCATCCGGTCGAAATCGTCCTGGGTTTCGCCCGGGAAGCCGACGATGAAGTCGGTGGACAGGCTGATGCCCGGCCGCACCGCCCGCAGCTTGCGGATGGTGCTCTTGTATTCCATCGCGGTGTAGCCGCGTTTCATGGCCATCAGGATGCGGTCGCTGCCATGCTGCACCGGCAGGTGCACGTGGTTCACGAGCTTGGGCGTCTTGCCGTAGACGTCGATCAGGCGCTGGCCGAACTCGTTCGGATGGCTGGTGGTGTAGCGAATGCGTTCGATGCCGGGGATTTCGGCCACCACTTCCAGCAGCAGTGCGAAGTCGGCGATTTCCGAGGTCTGCCCCATCGTGCCGCGGTAGCCGTTCACGTTCTGCCCGAGCAGCGTCACCTCCTTCACGCCCTGGTCGGCCAGGCCGGCCACTTCCGTGAGCACGTCGTCGAAGGGACGGCTGACTTCCTCGCCGCGGGTGTAGGGCACGACGCAGTAGGAACAGTACTTCGAGCAGCCCTCCATGATCGAGACGAAGGCCGATGCGCCAGTGACGCGGGCCGGCGGCAGATGGTCGAACTTCTCGATTTCGGGAAAGCTGATGTCCACCTGCGGCCGGCGCTGCGCCAGGCGCGCGTCGATCATCTGCGGCAGCCGGTGCAGCGTCTGCGGGCCGAACACCATGTCGACATAGGGTGCCCGGACGATGATGGCGGCGCCTTCCTGGCTGGCGACACAGCCGCCCACGCCGATGAGCACACCCTTGGCCTTCAGGTGCTTGACGCGGCCGAGGTCGCTGAAGACCTTTTCCTGCGCCTTTTCCCGCACGCTGCAGGTGTTGAACAGGATGAGGTCGGCCTGTTCGGGGTCGTCGGTGGGCTCGTAGCCCTTGGCGGCGTGCAGCACGTCGGCCATCTTGTCGCTGTCGTAGTCGTTCATCTGGCAGCCGAAGCTGCGGATGTAGACCTTCTTGCCGGACTCGCTCATGGCCGGCTCCAGGTTTGTGCCGTGGGATTGAACACCCAGGCGCGGGCCTGGGCCGGCGTGCTGGGCCAGGGCTGACGCGACCGTTCCTGCTCGGTGAGCATCCAGACGTCGAGCACCAGGCCCTGGGTGTCCAGCGTGTAGTTCACGACCATCGGCCGGCCCGCCAGGGCGCCTGACATCGCCAGCATGTTGCGCGTGTCGCGGATGCGTGCGCCGGGCGCCAGCCGGGCAGGCGCGCCGTTGAGCAGCGCTTCCGGTGGCTGCGTGATGCGCAGCTCACCCCGCATGGCATTGGCCGGAAAGTTGCGTTGCACCTGTGCGAGCACGGGTGCATGGGTGGCAGCCAGCACCAGGCAGGCGGCCAGGCCAGGCAGGGCACAGCGAAGCATGGTGTTGATCCAGGGGCTGTGGAAAGAAAGCGGCCCGAGACGCACGGTGCAGTCTCGGGCCGGGTGTCTGGTGGCGCTTCAGGGATTTGAACCCCGGACCTGCGGATTATGATTCCTCGCCAGACACATCCGAGCACGATTGTGCCTCAACCGTGCACAAACTAGATCAGCGGATCAAACTTCCGGCGCACTCTTCGGGCGATCATCATCTGCCCGGCCGACCGCGATCTCGGCAGCCTCAGTCTTTGGCGTTCTTCCCGGTCAGGAAGACGACAGCCAACGTCCCGATCGCTACTGTGGCGATGGCGGCTCCGGCAGTCGGGCTGCCGTTCATCGCCACCCAAGAACCACCGACGATGCCGGCCAGGCCGATGCAGAGGGCAAAGACCTGTCCGATCAGCCGTTCGCGGAAGATGAACGTGTTGACTCTCTCAGTTTCAGTACGCCGAAACTGGCTCTCACGCTCTGTCTCTGTAAAGTACCAGTCGACCTTGTCTGGCCGAAAAGCCTGGAGTCGCTCGAGCTGTGCGACAGGCAGGATTGGGGCGTCGGTTTCGTGCTCTTGCAGGGTGAGTTCACCGTCAGTCTTTTTGACGGCCGTTCTTGATCTGTTCGCCATGGAGCCGCAACACCTTGTTGACGTCGCGAACAATCATCAACCCATCAGCCCGTAAGCGGCCTGCGTCAATGCTCGTTCCCCCCGCCTTCGGATCGATGTAAGGCTTCCGCGGAGCGAGCTGTAACGATTGCCGCACTCCTTGCAGCACGGCTTGAATGTGCTTGGTCATGAGCTCTCTCCCGTTCGCGAAGGCTACTCTCGCATCATGAGCTTTGTCGCAGATCTGAAACTTCGCGATTCTGCACCGCAGCAACGATAGCGCCCGGATTCTGGACGATTCACCTTCCAGTGAGCAACGAGAAGAGCCGTTCATTTGCGGGGGTACAACACAGCAAGTTAGTGGTTACGAACATTCTTCAATTGCTTGGATGACGGAGGCGGCACATAGTTTCCAGTGCCGGAGGTCAGCGTTCCCTGCCGGCAAAAATGGCGCCCAGCCCTGCGCCGGGCGCCGGGCGCTGGTCGCGGTTTCGCGTTTCGCGACAGTGAAAACGTGTGTACTGCTCCGCAAACAGCCTGCAGTCGTACCAGCACACACCTTCCGAAGTTCGCCGTTGGCGACTTACCGTCACTGGCCCCGGGGCGAGGAGAAGACATCGCGCTGTGGTCTGTCAGGCGCTGATGGCCAGGCACAGTCCCAGGCAAAGCATGCCAGAGGATTCACGGAGCGGACCCCCGCTTTACGTCGCCACCCTCGCGTTCAAAGCGTCTCCATCGTCCCAGCGGCGCAGCTGTTCAGCGGTCTGCAAGCTGGACTCGGCCACACGGCCCAGCGGGGCTAGCGCCGTTGTCAAGGCAGATTGCAAGGCCTCTATGCGAGCCAGCAGCGCCAGGTTTGCAGACTCGGTGGATGTAGCCAGCTCGGCGGTGGCTTCCGCAGTCGCCGCTGCGGTTTCCTCTGCGGCCTTGCTGGTCGCCGCGATAGTGGCCAGGACTTGGTTACTGCTTGCAATGCCTTCGGCGACCGAATCTACGGCCGCGGTGGTCGCATCGGAGCTGATCGCGGCGGTGTCGGCCAGCACGCCACCAGGTGCGAGCTTTGCTGCGTCGCCCAGGGTAAGACCGGCATCTCTCAGGTAGTCGGCCAGGGTGGCGAAGGACTTTGACACATCGAGCAGCGCTGCGAGCTGGGCGCGGCCTTCGGTGGTGTCGATGTTATTGGCCTGGCTTTCGACAGTCGCGCGGAAGCTGGCGCGGTCGGTCAAGGCGCTGGCGTCGATGCCCGCGGCGTTCAGGGTGCGCAGGATCTCGCCCGCGGCTATGCCCGACTGCTCGGCCTGGGTGAAGTAGTCGGCGGCGAATCCCCGAACCTTGTCGCTGAAGGCCTCGATGCCGCCGCTGAAGCCGATCAGCTCTGCCAGGGCGTCCCCGCTCAGGGTGGCCACCCGGCCGAAGACGCCACCCAGCGGGGTGAGCGCGTCACGCAGGCTGGCCATCGCGGCTTGCAGCTCCAGGACCTTGGCGACAGTCTTCGCAAACTCTTCGATCGTCGCCGCGTCTCCGAGCGCTGCGAACTTCTCGCGCGCCCACTCTGGCAGGTCGATGCTGTCGACGGCGTCGCGGGTGGCTCGGGCCACGTCGGAGGTGTAGCTCGCCAGGGCGGCTTCGCGGTCGGGCGCGTACTTGTTGTAGTCGCTGGTGATGCCGAACTCGCTCACCTGTCGGCCAGCCTGCGACAGCCCGAAGCTGCCGATGCTCGCGTCCTTGCCGTCTGCGGCGAACTTCAGGGTGGCGGCGAAGCCGCCCTGCCCGCCGAAGCCCTTGCTCAGTTCATTCAGGCCAGTGGTGCTGATCCCACCCAGCCCGCGCAGGGCATCGTCAGTCTCGGCGTTGTAGTTGTTCAGGATCTGGCTGGCATCGCCGTACAGAGTCGACGCCTGGCCGTCGGCGCCCACGCCGACGACGCTGCCCATGTGCGGGGTGGCCTTGGTGCGCAGCGACTTGTACAGCGCCACCACGGCCAGCACAGCGGCCACGTAGGGGATGGCAGCACCGACCATGGTGCTTACCCCTGCTGACGCGCCCACAAGGCTGCCAGCTCCGGCGCCAGCCCCTGCCAGAGATGCCCCGGCGCCGAAGGTTGCAGCACCTGCACCCGACAGCGTTCCGGCCAGGCCGGCGCCGAAGCCAGTGCTCAGCGCGGTGGTGGCGGTACCCAGCGTGCCGACCAGGCTGCTCAGCGTGCCCAGATTGCTCACCAGGTCGCTGCCGCCGCCGTTGCCGGCACTCGCGAATGAGCTGAAAGCAGAGCCGACCGCCCCGGCCACGGCTCGCTGCACCGGCTGGATGACCATCTGCAGCACCGTCGTCTTGAAGACGTTCTTGATGCCCGACCAGAAGGTGCTGAAGAAGTCCTTGCCCGACTCGAAGGCTCGAAACAAGCTGTCGGTCAGGCCCTGGCTGATGCCATCGGTCAGCTTCGTCCACTCGACGGCAGCGTCTTTGGCGGCCTGGACCATCGGCGCGCGATCTGCCTGCTCGGCCAGGACGTTGAGCAACCGGGCCTGCTCCCGGTACTGGTCGCTGGTCTTGCCGTTGGCTTCGATCAAGTCGGCCTCGACCGCAAGTTTCAGCTTCGCCGCGGCGGCGTTGCGCAGGAACCCGGCTTCACGTGCGGCGAGCTGCTGCACGTTCAGGCCCATCACCGCGAAGTGTTCCTCACCCTTCTTGATGTCTTCGCGAAGCGCGGCGATCTGCTCTTGCCGCGCGTCAGCGGCGTCGCGGTTCGCCTTTGCTGTTTCGGTGATCCACTTTTCCTCCTCCTGGGTGACGGCAATCGACCGCTCGACGGACATGTTCTCCTGCAAGCGGGCAATGGTGCCGTTCTCGAGCAGCTCGGTCATCCGAACCTTACCGTCCTGCACGTCGCGCAGGACCTTGACGTAGTCCTTTTCGGAATCGCTCAGCTTGCGGCCGCCATCGAGCTCGTACTGTTGCTGCGCCAGCTTTTCGGCAGAGGCGCGGGTCAGCTTGACATAGCTGTCGATCAGCTTCTCGTGCTCGTTGACCATCTTCCTCGCTTCGTCAGCGTGCAGCTTCTTGGCAGCGGCTTCTTCCTTCGACGCCTTGCCCGCTGCCTTGGTCGCCTCTTCGTAGTCCTTGGTGGTTTTGGTCGCGCCACGCACAGCGCCGCTCATCGTTTCAGCCTGCGCAACGGTGTTCTTTCCGGCGCCTGTCCAAACGTCCACCACAGTGCTGCCAAGCTTTTTCCAGTCGCCGGCGATATCGGATGCCAACATTTTCCCGGTAGCGACAGCTCCCGCAAAGTCGCCAGATACGAACTGCACGACCATTGCCGCGGCACCGCCAATGCCCTTGACCAGCGTACTGAATACCTCCATCACGCCCAGGCCCAAGGTCCCCGCGACCTTGGCCAGGCCCGAAAGCGCCCAACCGAGCTGACCCGCCAGCCGTTGGAGATAGTCGCTGTCCGTTGCCGATGACAGGAACGCCTTTCCGAGCGCATTCATCGTGGGCAGTATCTCCCCCATCACCTGGTTGGCGACGCCCTGCGTCGAAGCACCAAGCAGGTCGAGTGTGTCGTTGAACTCTTCGGCGGCAGCGCCGGCCTCTGCACTCATGACCAGGCCGAGCTTCTCGGCGTTGTCTGCCATCGCCTTCAGCCCATCCCTGCCCTCGAGGAGCATGGGCACCATGTCGCCGCCACTCTTGCCGAAGATCTCCATTGCCTTCGAGGTGGCCAGCGTGCCGCTACCCATTCCCTTGAAAGCATCGGCGGTGTCGTACAGCACGTCCTTGGTGCTGCGCAACGAGCCGTCGGCGTTCCTGGTCTTGATGCCGAGCGAATCGAACACGGCGGCGCCGTCTGCCACCTGCTTCGACAGCTTCGACATCGCGCCACCCATCGCGTCGGCACCGGGCCCGCCCAGCTTGAAGGCGAGCTGCAGCCCCGCGACGTCCTGCGTGGCAATGCCTGCGGACTTGGCCAGCTTGCTGGCCTCGTCGGCCGCGTCGATCGCGCCTTTAATCCAGCTGGCGAACGCCCCGGCGGACAGCGCACCTCCGATGAGACCCAGTGCACCCGCAGCCATGTTTGCAGCGGTCTTCATCGACATCGCGCTGCGCTCGACCAAGCCCTTGGCCGTTTCCATGTCGGCGCGCAGCTGGCGCGTGTCGGCCGCCATCTTGATGAGGAGATCCATGCTCATCGCGCGGCGTCCTTGCTGTTCGCCGAGGGCAGCACAAAGTCCCGCAACTGTTGAGATTGCTGCAGGCCGGCCAAGCGCTGACTGAGGAAGCGGTCGAGATCCTGGCCGAAATGCGCGCGCAGCTCGGGGGAGCTCGCCCAGGCGCGTTCACCGCGCTCGAGCTCGGTCACGGGCGACAGGAAACTGAATTCATCCATCGCGAAAGGTCCTGTCGTTCAGACTGCGGCAGGGGCAGCCGTGCTGCACTTCCGCTGGAGGTCTTCAATCAGCGTGGTCAGCCCGTCCACAGCCTGGATCTCCGCTCTGGCCACATCGGCCAAGTTGTCGTCAAGTCGCTCGAGCACCCAAGCGCAATACCTTGGGGAACACACGCCATTGGTGTCGCGCTGTGCCATGCCACGATGCAGCGTCATCACGAATGTCTTCAGCTGCTCACCCCGCGACCGCTCGCTGCGACGTTGCTGAGGCGCTGCCGACGGCTGCAGGGGCTGGACGGAAGGGGCAGCAGGTGCCTGCACCTGCGACTGCGCGCTGCGATGCTGCGGAACCGATCCAGAAGGCTGCGAGGGCATAGCTGGAATCGCCGGCTCCTGCTGCTGGCCTGGCTGCGCCTCGGCCAGCTTGACGCAGTCGATATACGTGAGCAGTGGGTTTTTCGCGCACAGAGCTAAAGCGGCCTCGTGCAGTCGGAGCGATGCCGAAGGCTGCGAGGGCATGGCTGGTTTTGCCGGCGCCCGCTGGTGGCCTGACTGCGCCTCGGCCAGCTTGACGCAGTCGATGTAGGTGAGATGCGGGCTTTTCGCACTCAGTGCCAGCGCGGCCTGGTGCAGTCGGAGTCGGTCGGGATTCATAGGGGCTCCTGAGTCAGTTGGGGATCAGCAGCAACTCGACGGTCTCTCCAGCTGCCGATGCGGCGGTGAGCGAGCGCCCGATCCGGACGCCACTGTCCCGCGTGACAACCCTGCCGGCGGCCCCAACCTCGACCAGTTCGCCCCGAGCGATGGCGGCACCGGCTCTGCCCAGGGCTGTGCCCAAGACAGTTACGGGGAATCGCGCACCGATGGCGGCCCCAGTAAGCGCAAAGCCGACGGCGAAGTCGGCAGCAGTTGCGACGGCGCCGGTGAGTGTGACGGTCTGGTGCTGGGCGATGGCAGCGGTCGCCACGACGCCTACTTTGAGCACGCTGTTGCTGACGGCCATGTCAGACTCCTGCGACGCCAGGCCGGAACATTGAATTCAGCGCGCGCGCGGTCTCTGCGTGCACCACGGCAACGGCGGCCTCGGGCCCCGTGGTGATGCCGTCGAAAGCGAGGCGCTCGATCAAAGCCTCATGGCCAGGGATGACCTGGCGCCTCACGGCCTTAATGCGCGCCGCTTCCTCTGCAGCGCCTTGAGCACGAATGAAGGCGGCAACCTCAGGTTCCTGGGTGGCCAGTCGGTGGGCTACTTCTTGCGGTTTCATCTCAGCTCCTCAGCTGTGGTGGGAAAAGTGGTCTGCGCTGTGGTTGACAGCGCTTGCGGTCGGGTCAGCTCCATCACCTCGAGCTCGATGGCCTTGACGGCAGCTGCACCGTCGACGGGCGGAAGCACACTGCGCCGCATGTCCGGGCCGTCGGCGCCTGAAGCAGCGTGGTCGTCTGGCAGGCCGAGCTCGCGGTTCCTGGCGACGACCGAGCCGGCCGGGCTGAGGGCGGGCAGGAAGATCGCTTCGGGCGTCAGGCGTTGCGTCCCGGTCAGCGGGTGGCCCATGCTGGCTGCCCAGGCTCGCAATGCCTCTGCACGGGCCATTGAGCTCGCGAGTGCCCGAGCTGCGTCAAGGTAGTCGAGCTCAGCCGTTTTGAAGGCTGCCCCGACCCACTGCACCAGCGCCTTGAGAAGAAGCGCCTCGGCACCGGCAACGGCATCTTCAGCGGACTTGACGCGGCGGGTCACGCCGGCACGTCGCGCCTGGTCGGTGGCGACGGCCGCGCGCGCGGAAAGGTCCTCCGCTTCAGCCTGCGCCAGTTTGGCCCGGGCTGCTTCAACGGCCTCCGCATCTGTCTCGCCCAGCGCCAAGCTCGCCAGCGCGTTCTCGTAGCTCTCCGCGGCGGAAGCGATCGCCGCGCGTGTGACGGGGGCACCTGGCGGCGCCGGCACCACGGCCAGCAGCTTGGCCAGCTCGGACTTGGCAGCCGCTACGGATGCAGCGCACTGCGCGATGCGCTGCAGCGCGGACAACTTTGCGGCGGTCGACGGCTTCACAGTGCGCATCGATCAGGTCACTATTGCCTTGAGCGTGCTGATGAGGCCACGCGGCTTCTTTTCCAGAGCATCCAGTTCTGCCCGAAGCTCGCGCTGGTCGCGGATACCGTCACGCCGGGGGACACACGGCTGACCCACGCCGTGAATGTGCGAATGGAAATTCATCGCAAGCTTGCAGCTGACAGGGCCAGACGCCGGCAGCTCGGGCGGCTGGATGCTGCCAGCCGGGACATTCTGGCCAAGTCCCCGTAGAGCGGCCCGGATCGCGTCAATGCGGTTCCAGGCGGCCCACGCGGCGCCAGCTGCGGTCGCGTAGGCCTGGTCCGCCTTTACCAGCTCCGCATACAGCCAGACACCCTGCGCTTCCTCGAGGGCTGCCTGTGCAGCTTTTACGTCGGCCTGCAGCTGGGCGCCGCGCCGTTGCAGGCCAGCGCGCAGGGCCATGGCCTGCACTTGCTCCCGGGTCGTCTGCTCCAGCTTCTGTGATGCTTTCTCCAGCGCAGCCAAACCGTCAGCAACTGCAGCCTCGGTCACCTGGCCCAGCTTGTGAGAAACGGTCAGATCCTCAACCTCGTGCAGGCGATGGGCGTGCTCATCTTGTGCAAGCTGCGTCGCAGACGTCGCAGGCAGCTCGGCAATCGCTGCTTCGACCCGCGCGATGTCTGTCTCGATGGCCGCGAGCTTTGCGGCAGCGGCCTGGATTGTGAGAGTGGGCGTGGGCATGGTTTCGTTCAAAGTGTGTGGGCGGGGGCCGTCAGCGGCGCCGGTCGTGCGCCAGTGTCAGCCGGTGACTCGGACATTTCTTCAGAAAGATTTGTCCGGGCGCCGCGCTCAATGCGCTCGAGGGTCTTGATCCTCAGCGGGCGGCCCGGCTCCATATGCATCGCGGTCTTGAAAAGACAGCGGTGCAGTTCGCTCGCATCGCTGGGCGTGCGGCCGGCTGCTTTCCAGAGGGGCCACTGACTGCCCCCGATGAAGCGATCGAGCGCGTTGACCAGAGCAGTGCGCCTGGCCGCTGCGCTCGAGCCTGACATCAGACGCAGGGCACACAACGCCCAGTAGTCGCGGGTCTGCTTACGCCGCTTGGCAGCGGTGGGCAAGTGCAGACAACGCTCGATCGTCACTTCTCCGCCAGCACGCTCCCATGTGCGCAAGCCCTGCACCAACCACTCCACGACTTCGGGGCTTCGATCGCCCGCCAGCGCCCTCTGCACGTACACCGTGCCGCAGATGCGCGGCGAGCTCGAGGAGGAGCTGTGCCCGGTATCCACTGCCCTACTCAGACTCGTCGTCGACGTCGGCTTCACCAGGTCGCCAGCTGGCCAGGCGGCGCAGGAACCTGGTGTGCACGTCTGCGATGGCTTGCGCCCGTTCCTCCCGCTGGCGCCGGTCTGCAATCGAGCGCGCCAGCTTGGGAGCTTCACGCAGCAGCTGCTCGCGGGCAGCAATGGCAGCTGCCCGGAGCTGCGGCTCGACTGCGGCCGCGGGCAGGAGGATCCCGGCGGAGACTTTCTCCTCGAGCTCGAGCTTGTCGCCCTGAAGACGAAAGAACCGGTCCCGGCTCGACTCGACACCCATGGCAGCAGCAACAGCGCGCCGCGTGTGCCACTGCACGGCGACGGCCAGGTCGAAGTGCACACACCCACGGTGGTGCATCGTCGGCAGCCCTTCGACAACCCAGGCGGCGATCACCGCTTCACAGACCCCAAAGACGAATGCGCAGTCAGCCTCGCTGAGGATGGGAGCAGCATTGATGCCCATCAACCGCCTGCGCCAGCCTGCACGCGCCGCGAACTCGCCGGCAGGGTGGACATCCGTCGCAGGAAGCCTTCGTGGCGACGGCGCAAAACGGACAGGATCTCGCGAACGTCGCTCAAGTCGTCCACCTCATCCAAAATCCCCAGGCGCTCGGCGTCGAGAGCGGCTCTGGCCTGCTCGATTGCCGCTGTCCACATGGGCTCGATCGCATCGGCCCGGAGCAACTGGGAGAGGAGCTTGTCCAGTTCGTTTTCGATCTTGTTGCCCTTCAGCTGGTACACACGCTCGACTGGCGTTTGCGCTTTGGCCTTCGCTTGCTGGACTGCCCTTGCGGTGTGCCACTGGATGCACGATGCCGCGTCGAAGAGGCTGGGTGTGCCAGGTCCCCCACGACGCTTTACAGGCAGGCCCTCCTTCTGCCAGTCGGCGATGGTCTGGTGACTGACGCCCAGCACCAGGGCCAGCGACTCGATGCCCTCGATCTCCATCGGCTCAGACTCCGCCTGCTCGCGCAGCGTCCAACCGCGCCGGCGACGGGGCGCGAAAGGCCACCAGGTCGCACGCGTCCAGCTCGATCTGCAGTACCTCAGACCAGGTCAGCATCGTCAATCAACCCTAAGAACGCGCTGCAACTGGAGATTGAGTGGGGTTCGAATCATCCGCAGTGGCACCCGGCTGAAAGAACCTAGAGTTTTTTGAAACGCGCCGACACCACTCGAGCGATGCGATGTCATCGACCCGTGGCCGGCTTGGCACTCAGGACCGCGGGCCCGTGACCGCAACGATTGCGACGCGTCAGCCGCATGGCGCGAGCTGTGCTCAGAGCCGCAGGCGGACCCCGCGGCCAGGACAGCAGCATGCGCTGCTGGTGCAGACGGCAGTCGAGCCGGTCCTGCTGATGCCAGTGCCGGAGCCATTGCCGCTGCTGCTGGGCCTGGCGCTGGGCCTGATGCTGAGGCTGCGCCTGCTGCGCCGCGACGACCTGACCTCAGACTGAGGCTTGCCCGCCAACCGGCAGCCCGGGTAAGCAACCGTCCGGCCGCGACCGGCTGTCCCGCCTGTCCCGCGTACCCCCCAATTCCATCCCGCCGTAAGTCCTTGTCGTTACTTGTGTCCCGCTTATCCCGCTTGTTTTTGTCTACTACGGAGGGGGAGTGGTGAAGAGTGTTGATTGCATGCGCGCGCGCGCGGAGCTCAGAAAGCACGCGGGACAGGCGGGACACAAGTAACGACAAGGACTTAGCGCGGGACAGAACGCGCCCCACGCGGGACAGGCGGGACAGCTTCACCGGTCTTCCTCTGCGCGGTGGGCCCGGCCGAAGGCACTGACCTTGGCCTCGAACGCGTCGATGCACTCAGCGGCCCATTCACCCTCGCTCAGGCCGTTGACTGGGCCCGTTCCACGGGGCACCCAGCACCTCACGGTTTTCCTGGGCCCCGCCTCGTGCTTCAGCCCGATCTGCTTGTACAACAAGGCAGGCAGCAGGCGCTTCCCATCCTGATCGGTTTCGCGCTGCTCGAACACATGCCGTTCGACCGTCTTGGTGAAGGTGGCCTGAGGCGGTGGATAGCGCTCGCCCTCCAGGTCGCACCATCGACGAAACACCTTATACAGCTGACCGTTCGAACATGGGTGCAAAGGCAGGTCGAGGAAGCCCCGCAGCCAATCATTGGCGAACCGTTCGGCCGGCTTCAAGCCAAGATCGATCAGAGCTTCCTTCGCTCCGGTCATCAACGGCTTCGAGAACTCGTTGAAGCCCTCGAGGTCTACACTCTGTAGATAGTGAAGGAACTTGCCGCAGCCATCCTGGCGCAAGAACTCCGCCACTCGCAGGTACAGGTCAGGGTGCTCCGCCTCCGGTGTGTAGATCACCAGGTGCCGACGGTCGTCTTTCTCCAGCGCCACCGGCTGCAGCTCGTTGGAGAGGAAGACCACGTTCGCATGGTTGGACTCCCAGCGAACTTCCTGGTGCATGCCTCGAATCGGGATCTCATCCTCGGTGATGACCCACTTCAGCTTGTTCTTGTTGTGGAACAGCTCGGCCCGCGTGACAACCTCGTTGCCGATCAGCAGCAGCTTGCCGCTCATGTAGCCGTTGAATCGGTCCTCGAGCTCGGTCTGCCCGACCATCTTCCCGTACTTGCCCAGGATCCGCCGGAAGCCGTCCCAGTACAGATTCTTGCCAGTGCCCTGCGGACCATGGAAGACCAGTGCAAAACGCACCTTCGCACCGGGCCGCTGGACGATGAGGGCGCACCAGCGCAACACCTGCAGGTAGACCTCCCGCACCCCTTCCTTCGTGGGCGCGCTCAGGCTGCAAAGGTGCCGCAGCAGATCGAGCATCGGCGCCACCTCGGCTTCGGTACATGGAACCGGTGCAGTGGGCAGGCCGTCGAAGAGGTTGACGCAGTCGGGCGGCAGGTCGACGCCCGGCTCGAACTTGATCTGCTCCGGCACCAGCAGGCGCCGCTCCGGGTGACCCAACCAGAGGTTGACGAAGGGGCTTCCGTAGAGAAGCCGAAGGTTCTTGACGGCGATGGTCGTGCGCATCTCGCCGTCCCAGACCTGGTCGGTGCCCCGCACCAGCGCGTAGTGTTCGAGCAGACGCTGCACGACTCCGCCGGTACTCGTCTCTGCCCCTGCCCCCTTGGTGCCGCGGTCACCGCGTGGGCGGCCCCCTTCCTTCGCCTCAGCGGGGGGAGGGGTTCCTCTCGCGTTCGGTGCAGCGCTGTCGTGAGGCTGATCCAGTCCCGGACCAGCGGCCACAGACCGAAGCCGCGGGCGCTTCGACTGCACGTCAAGTCCCAGGGCCGAGGCGAGCCACAGCATGGCGGCCTTGGGTGTGCTGCCCGTGCCGCCCCATTTCATCACCACGTCGATGGGCGACATGCCGCAGCGTTCGCCGAAGTCGTAGATGCCGCCGGGCTTGAGCTGCAGGTCCTCCTCGAGATCGCGGCCCATGTCCTTGGAGCGCACCCGGTACCCATCGCCGTACGGTCGCGCCTTGGCAAACACGGTCGGGACCCAGGCATGTAGGGCCACGTACGCAGCGTCGTTGACCCGCTTGAAATCGTCGCCAGCCTGGCCAGGCCCCACGGTGCGACTCAGCGCGGCCTCATGGGCTGGTTGAGCATCGGCAGCTGGTGCCGATGCCGCCTGGGCGCGAGCTGCGCGCTGGGCGTCTTTCGAGGTCTGGACCAGGTCCTTGAGATACGCCAGGGCGAACGGTTTCAGCGGCTTGACCTGGTCAGGCGTTCCCGCCAGTCGGTGCCCGGTGCAGGTGAAGTAGCGACCACCGCAGTACACCTCGACGCCGACGCCGTCATCCTTGAAGCTTTCGCAGGCACCGGCGGCGATCACATGCAGACCGCGACCCGATGGGCTGCGTTCGGTGTAGCTGGGGCAAGCCTCGAGGATCGAAGCGAATCGATCGGCCATCACGCCGTCGTCGTCTTCGACGTGGTCCAGATCGATCCCGACCAGGCCGTCGCCCTCCAGGAAGGCGAAGCCCAGCCCGGTCATGCTGTCCAGATTCCCGAGGCGCTCGAGGGCCCGCTCGAACGTGGCGAGCTGAGAGCGGTCCTTCTCCCCGCCGAGCTCGCCGCGCCGTTTCACCCCGTTGAGGTAGTACGGAATCTTCTGCAGCCCGTTGCGACCTTCGACCGTTTCCAGGCGCCAGAGCAGCCATTGCTTCAGCGACGTCATCGCTTCTGGCATGTTGGCCCGGAGCTGGGCGATCAGCGCCTGGCGCCCTCCTGCTGGCAGGAGTTCAGCGGTCATCGAGAGCCAAGCCTGGCAGCGTCCCGCGCGCGCCGCCAGCGGCTGCGCCCGAGCTACCGTCATTGCGGGCGCTCGCTGTGTCACTGTCCGACGTATCCCCAGCTGTCAGCACCATGGGGCCGGTCGCCACAAGCGGGGCGCCGTCCATGTCGCAAACGATGACCCTGCCCAGGCTGGTCGACGTCACGCGATATCGGGTGCCCAGGTGGTGGGCAACCCTGCGGTCCTGGCCTGCTGCATGTTCGGCTGTGGCGAGCAGCGCGTCGAGCGCGGGGTATCGCGCGGCGCTAAAGAAGCTGGCGCCCTTCCGCCGCAGCTTCTGGAGCTCCGACAGCACGGCTCTACGGGCCTGGATCGTCTGCGAGCTCTGGCGTTTCCGGGGCAGGTCGGCCTTGCGTTCGGAAGTCATCGATGGCGGACTGCGGAACATCAGGCGGCGCGGAGCTGTGCTGCTCGCTGCCCGATCTCGATCACTGTTTCATCGAATCGATCCGGAATGACGAACATACGGCGGCCGATAAAGCAAATCGCGCCGCGCGCTAGGAGTTCTTCGGAGTGTTGGCGCCAGAACCACTGCCAAGTCTCGGGGCGAGGAAAGACGTGTGAGTTGCACACCTGGTAGTCCTCCCAGGGCATCAGACTCAACGTCGGGTTCACTCCCGTCGCAGGGGGTAACGATTCAGTTTCGGTGTTCATGGCGTTGAGGCTCTCCGTGTGCGGACAGGTCTTGCAGGACCTCCATGCAACGAATACTCAACTCAACACAAGTTTCTGTCTTGCCCTCACATACAGCCTTTTTCAGGCTATCTGCGGACCAACATCAGGAGCTGCCCGGCTGACTCAGGCCGGTCCGCGGGTGGCTTTGTGCAGGGCACGAGCTTTCTGAGCGTCTGCCTTGAGTTTGTCGAAGGCGACCTGCTTCTTGATCGGCTTGATGGGATCGAGCGTTTCGCAGTTCGGCCCTTTGATGTCGAGTGCGTCGAAGCAGGCGGTGACGATGGCCACGAACACCTTGTTCTGAGTCGCCTTGACTCCGTGGGCCTGGCAGTAGAACGCCAGATGTGCAACGACCCAATCTCCGGAGTGATCCGGCGGTTTCCTTGACTTTTGCGGCCCGGGGAAGAACGCCTCGACGTAGTCATCGCAGCCCTGGGCCAGCTGGTCAAGGCAGTCAAACCAGCTCTCATGCGCTTGAATGCCAAGGCGTGCCGCGGGACCCAGGGAGAGAAGCTGGCGCCGCAGCATAGTTGCCGTGGCGCGCAGCTCTTCGATCTCTCTCTTGCGTTCCCCGTTTGACCGAGGTACGGCCTTGGGAATGCCCGAATCGGCCTGGCAGAAATGAGCGACCTGCTGGGCCAGAGGTACTGGGGCACCGGCCCGAACCAGGTTGTCGATCAATCTCTCGACCTCCGAATCGCTCAGAGCGCGAGCGATAGGCTGCAGGGCCCGCGGGTCGCTGTCGACCCGGTTCTGGGAAGGAAGCCCCGACCGCTGGCGGCCCGAGCTTCCTGTCGGCTGATGCCCGAGCGTGGCCGCTGCGGGCTTGCGCGGCCGGTCTGTCACCGCATGCCGCCCATCAAGCGCTCGACCAGCGCGCTGCGATCGCGGGTGGCGAAGTGGGCGTACCGCCGCACCATCGAGATCTGCCGGTGCCCCAGCAGGTCGCCGATCTCCAGCAGCGTGGCCCCGTGCTGGGCCAGGTAGCTCGCGCAGCTGTGCCGCAGGTCGTGGAACCTGAAATTCCGCACGTTCGCCACCTTCAGCGCCTCATGCCAGCGCGACTCGAAGGCGATCGGCTTGGTGGGGTTCAGCCGGCTCGGAAACACCAGCCCGCCAGGTGCGCCGCGAAGCGCCTGCAGCTGCTCGAGCACGGCCGGCACCAGGGGCAACACCTTGGCGTCACCGTTCTTCGATCGCCCGACGTGGACCACGCGCAGCTGCAGGTCGACGTCCTGCCAGCGCAGCGCCAGCAGCTCGCCCTTGCGCCCGCCGGTGGTCAGCGCCAGCAGCACGAGCAGGTACAGCCGCGACCACTTCGAGGCCTTGCAGGCTGCGAGCAGCCGCTCCCGCTCCTCATCGCTCAGGAATCGCGTCTTTTCCGCTTTCTCCGGGTGGTACTCCAGGCGCCGGCCCGGGTGGTCGAAGCCCTTGGGCGTGATGCGCTTGCGGATGGCCCAGGTGAGCACCGCCGAGATCGCCGAGCTGTAGCGGTTCAGGGTCGAGCCGGCCATCGGTTTGCGCCGCGCCTTGAAGATCGCGCGACCCTCGACGTCCTGGCCAGCGTAGAAGCGCGCGGCGTGGCTGGCCAGCTTCTCGAGGCCCAGGTGCAGGTGGTCGTCGCTGAGCTCGTCCAGTCGCAGGCTCCCGACCTGGCTGCGCCAGAAGCCCAGCCGCTGCGGCACCGACCGGTCCCGCCCCTGGTACTGCGCCATGTAGAGGTCGAACAGCGCGGCCACGGTGATGCTGCCGTCGCGCAGGGGCAGGGCGTTGCAGAGGCCTGGCGGCACCGGAGAGGCAACCAGGTTGGGCAGGGCGCTCATCGCGGGCCTCCTGTGGCCAGTGCCTGCGGCTCGTCGTCGTGTGCAGAGGGGCCGTCAGACAGCCGAGTGGCGACCGACACGAGCTGCACCCCTATGACGCGGAGCTGGCGCTGCAAGCTGTCTTGATCGTTGGAGTGCAGCTTTCCTTGGATCTGCAGCTGTTCGATATGCGCAGCGTGGGCCAGCAGCATGGCGTACACGTCGAAGAGCTCGTCGGCCAGTGCGACCGGGGCAAAGGTGTCGGCGCTCATGCCGGTACCTCGCTGCCGACCTTCGAGTCGGCTGACCAGCGCTGCCCGCCTTCTGTCCCAAACACCGCCTGAGCCAGTGATTCCTGGGTGTCGGATTCGTCGTCGATCGCCGACAGCACCACGCCAGCGAGCTGCTCGAGGCGAAGCGCGATACCGCGCACCGCGAACCCGTCGCTGTCCTTGAGCACCAGCAGGACCTTCGAAAGCTCCTCGATCTCATAGGCGCACTGCAGCGTCAGCGCGTGCCGCCAGCCCAGCTCGCCCAGCACCGGGCCGCGCGAAGATGCCGCGGCCGTCATGCTGCGGCTCCCGGCAGGACAGACAAGCTCTGATCGGATGGCTTGAGGCAGGATGAGCGCCGGCCGGCCCTGGCGGTGCCGCCGGTGCTGCCGCTCGAGTTCGAGCTCGAGGCCTTGGCAGATTCCCGCGCCACAGTCGCGGCGGTTTTCGCAGGGGTCATCGACGCTTCGAACGCTTCCAGGCGGGCGCGCTTCTCGGCGAAGTGCTTGGGGAAGTCGCCGCTTTTCGCTGCGAAGCGCAGGAAGGGCACCAGGCTGGTGAGGAACCCGACGGCCGCGCCTTTGCGGGAGAGCTCTGCCGTCGAGGCGGGGTGCTCCCGGTCCATGACCCTGCAGGCCTGCTGGATGACCGAACTCGCACAGAACGGTCGATCCTCGGCCAGCGCCGTCATGAACTCCTCGGCGAAGCGGTTTCCCGTCTCGCAGCCCGGCCCGTACGCCTCGAGCGGTGCGTCAAAGGGATCGTTCGCCACGCAGCGCCCCGACGGCGTCTCGGTGACCGTCCAAAACGACAGCTCAGGATGCTGCCGCACGCGATGACGCGAACGCCTGGTTGCAGGTGTGCCAGCGGAGGGCACGCCTGGAGAAGATCCTGTTGCCACCTGGCTGCAACCAGAGGCGCCCGGATCACCGGCGGAGTGAGAAGACTTCGACATGTCAGACCTTTCCATCACGGATCCGCCTTTTTCACCGGCGGAGTAGGTGGGATGGGTCTGCAAGTGCCCGTCAGCACAGGAGAAAACTTGAATCTTGGTGGCGCTTCAGGGATTTGAACCCCGGACCTGCGGATTATGATTCCGTCGCTCTAACCAGCTGAGCTAAAGCGCCTGAGCCCACGAGTATATCGGCCCCTGGGCGCATTTGTCGCGTTGCCAGCCGGCCGCCTGTCCTGGCGCCCCTCCGGACCCCCTCCCGCGGCCAATCGCCCCGGCACCCACGCTTTTCAGCCACCCGCTCACGATGTTCAGCTTCTTCAAGAAGAAACCCCCGGTCGCGGCGCCGCCGCCCGCCCCCGAGTTGCCCGCGGTTGCCCCGGCAGCACCTGCCGCCGTCACCGCGCTGCAGCCACCCGCCGCCCCTGAAGCCGAAACCGCGCCACCGGCCGCACCCGAGCGCAAGGGCTGGCTGTCGCGTCTGACGCAAGGCCTGCGCAAGACGGGCGGCAGCATCGCCCAGGTCTTCACCGGCACGCGCATCGACGACGCGCTCTACGAAGACCTGGAAAGTGCGCTCCTGATGGCCGACGCCGGCGTCGGTGCGACCGAATTTCTCCTGGCAGACCTGAAGCGGCGTGTCAAAGAGAGCAAGACCACCGACCCGGCCGCTGTGAAGCGTCTGCTGGCCGAGGCCGTGGCCGATCTGCTGCGGCCCTTGCAGAAGTCGCTGCAGATCGGCAGCGCCAGCCCGACGGTGATCATGGTCGCCGGCGTGAACGGTGCGGGCAAGACCACCACCATCGGCAAGCTCACCCGCCATCTGGCGGCCGCCGACTGCAAGGTGCTGCTCGCCGCTGCCGATACTTTTAGGGCAGCGGCGCGTGAACAACTGGCGGTCTGGGCCGACCGCAACAAGGTCCAGGTCGTGAGCCAGGAAGGCGGCGACCCGGCCGCCGTGACCTTCGACGCCGTCGCCGCCGGGCGGGCCCGCGGCTGCGACGTCGTCATCGCCGACACCGCCGGACGCCTGCCCACCCAGCTGCACCTGATGGAGGAGCTGAAGAAGATCCACCGCGTCATCGGCAAGGCGCAGGAAGGCGCGCCGCACGAGGTGCTGCTGGTGGTCGACGGCAACACCGGCCAGAACGCGCTGGCCCAGGTCAAGGCTTTCGATGCCGCGCTGGGCCTGACCGGGCTGATCGTCACCAAGCTGGATGGCACGGCCAAGGGCGGCGTGCTCGCGGCGATCGCGCGCTGGGGCGCCGACCAGGGACGCGTGATCCCTGTCTACTTCATCGGCATCGGCGAACGTGTCGAGGACCTGCAGACCTTCGACGCCCGCGAGTTCTCGCAGGCCCTGCTGGGCGAGTAAGCCGCCTGCGGCTCAGCGCCCGGTCGTGCTCGGCGCGGCTTCCAGGTCGTCGAAGAAGGCCGACGGCACAGGCTCCATGGCCGAGTCGAACTCGGCAAAGTGGCGGCTGTCGCCCTCAACCAGCAACTCGGCCATTTCCGGCACCGGTATCAAGGACATCGGCCGCGAGGCCGAGGCTGCGGCCGTTCCGGCGTCCGCCGGCAGCAGTTCGGCCAGTTCGCTGCGGGCCGACGTCGTCGTCGGCATGGCGCCTTCGCGCCAGACACATACGTGAATGCCGGCCGCGCGCAGCACCCGACCCATGCGGTCGTGGCGCTGGCGGCTGCGCGCGCTTTCCTGGGCGGCGCGGATGTCGACCACCACGCGCACGCGGCCGTCGTTGTCGCACAGCAGCAGGTCGGCGCTGAGGGAGCCCACGCGCTGCAGCCATTCTGCATAGCCGTTCTGCACCGGCACCCGCAGAAAGCGCGACAGCGGCACCTGCGCCAGGACCATGCGGCCGGGCGCGGCGCTGCGCAGCAGCTCCAGCGCCTGGCGTTCCTGGCGGTTCAGCACGCGGGCCGCTTCCGGGGGCCAGCTCGCCACGGTGTCCAGGAAGGGGCTGCTGCGGCGGGCCTTGCCGCTGCTGCGGCCGCGCAGGCGCAGCGCCAGCCAGGTCAGCAGCAGGACAGCGGCTGCCGGCAGTGCCAGGTTCAGGTAGGGGTGAAGGAGTTCCATCGGACGGTGTAGGGGTGGTGCCGGTTGCGCTTCGACCTGCCCGGTACATCGGCCATTTGGCGCAGGAACTTCAGTCCTGCTCCAAAGCACTGGTTTCCTGATGTGTCAGCGCGGCATGCCCGGGAAGCCGCCGCCGCCCATGCCGCCCATGCGCTTCATCATCTTCATCAGGCCGCCACCCTTCATCTTCTTCATCATCCCCTGCATCTGCTCGAACTGGTTGAGCATGCGGTTCACTTCCTGGACAGGAACACCCGCCCCGGCAGCGATGCGGCGCTTGCGGCTGGCCTTGATGAGCTCGGGCTTGCGCCTTTCCAGCGGCGTCATCGCGCAGATGATGCCTTCCATGCGCTTGACGTCGCGCTCGGCGCGGTCCATGTCGGCGCCGGCGGCCTTGCCGGCCAGCTGGCTGGGCAGCTTGTCCATCAGACCCGACAGGCCGCCCATCTTCTTCATCTGGGAAATCTGCATCAGGAAGTCGTTGAGGTCGAAGCCGCCGCCGGACTTGACCTTGTCGGCGAGCTGCTTGGCCGCGCCGAGGTCGACGCCTTTCTGGACTTCCTCGACCAGCGCGAGGATGTCGCCCATGCCCAGAACGCGGCCGGCATGGCGTTCGGCATCGAAGACTTCCAGCCCGTCGATCTTTTCCGACACGCCCGCGAACTTGATCGGCGCGCCGGTCACGGCACGCACCGACAGCGCCGCGCCGCCGCGGGAGTCGCCGTCGAGCTTGGTCAGGATCACGCCGGTCAGCGGCAGGGCGTCCTTGAAAGCCTTGGCGGTGTTGACCGCGTCCTGGCCCTGCATGGCGTCGACGACGAACAGCGTTTCCACCGGGTTCAGGGCCGCGTGCAGGTCGCGAATCTCGGCCATCAAGGCTTCGTCGATGCCCAGCCGGCCGGCGGTGTCGACCAGCAGCACGTCGAAGTAGTGGCGCCGGGCGTGGTCCAGCGCAGCCAACGCGATGTCGCGCGGCTTCTGCTCGCCCGTGGACGGGAACCATTCCGCGCCGGCCTGCCGCGTCACCGTCTTGAGCTGCTCGATGGCCGCGGGGCGGTAGACGTCGGCCGACACCGTCAGCACCTTCTTCTTGCGCCGCTCGATCAGGTGCTTGGCCAGCTTGGCGGTGGTCGTGGTCTTGCCGGCGCCCTGCAGGCCGGCCATCAGGATGACGGCGGGCGGCTGAGCGGCCAGGTTGATGTCGGACACGCCGGCGCCCATGGTGGCGGCGAGTTCCTTGTGGACGATGCCCACCAGGGCCTGGCCCGGGTTCAGCGAGCCGGCCACCTCCTGGCCCAGTGCCTTTTCCTTGACACGGGCGATGAAGTCGCGGACGACCGGCAACGCCACGTCGGCCTCGAGCAGGGCCATGCGCACCTCGCGCAACATGTCCTGCACGTTGTCTTCGGTGATGCGCGCCTGGCCGCGCATGGTCTTGACCAGCCTCGACAGGCGGTCTGAAAGGGCGGATGCCATGGGGTGGGGTTGCCGGTTGTGGCCCCGCAGGACAGCGCGGCCGGTGATTACACTGTCCGCATGATTCTATCGACGCCCCTTCCCACGCTGGCCCCTATGGGTGGCCTGCTGCTGGCCACGGTGGCGACGGTGCTGTACGCGCTGGCGGCTTTGCCGGCCCGCTTGCTCAAGCGCCTGTCGGCCGCGGCCCTGGTGGGCGCGTGGTTGCTCCACGGCCTGCTGCTGGTCGTCGACATCGGCGGCATCGGCCAGCCCGTGCCGGGCACCCGGCTCGGCTTCGCCCCGGTGCTGTCGATGACGGTATGGCTGGTGATCGCCGTCTACAGCATCGAAAGCCGGTTGGTGCCCTTGCCGTCGATCCGTGTGCTGCTCGGTGCCTCGGGCGTGGCTGCGGTGCTGCTCACCCTGCTGTTCCCGGGCGAACTGCGCCCCTTGTCATCGGCTCTGGCACCGCTTCATTTCGCGCTGGGTGTGGGTTCCTACGGCCTGTTCGGTGCGGCCGTGGTGCACGCCACCCTGCTCGACCGCGCAGAACGGGCCCTGCGCGGGGGCGGGGGCGGCGCGGGCGCGCGAGGTGCGCTCGGCATGCCGCTGCTTCAGCTCGAACGACTCACCTTCCGCTTCGTCGAGGCGGGCTTCGTGGCGCTCACGGCCACTTTGGTGCTGGGTGTGGCCACGGCACAGCGCAGCGACTGGTTCCTGGACCACAAGACGGTCTTTTCGGTCCTGGCCTGGGGTGTCATCGCAGCCTTGCTGGTCGGGCGCCATTTTCGCGGTTGGCGCGGTCGGCGAGCCACCCGCTGGCTCTACGTGGGGGCTGGTCTGCTGCTGCTGGCCTACGTGGGCTCGCGCTTCGTGATCGAAGTGCTGCTGGCGCCTTCTACCGCCGCCTGAATCGGCCGGCCGAGATCTTTCCGAGATGAAGTATCTCGTCCTCATTCTCATCCTTGCCGTGGTCATTGGCTGGTTCTTCGGCCGCGGGCGTCGCAAGGGCGAGCCGCCAGCGGCGGTCAGGAAACCTCCTCCAGAGCAGACGCCGCCGCAGCGCATCGAGATGCTGGCCTGCGCCCATTGCGGCGTGCACCTGCCGCGCGGCGAGGCTGCCTTCGATGTCGCTGGCCGCCCTTTTTGCACGCCCGAGCATCGTGTCGCCGGGCCGAACTGAGCGATCCAGCCGGGAAGCGGAATCGCCGCCAGCCACCACCGGGCAGGGCGAGCGACGCCAAGGCGATCGGCGGCGCGACGAACGGCGTGTCCCCCAGGGTCGCCGGCGCGACGATTCGCTGTTCGACAGCCTCGGCGACCACGACACGCAGTCTGCCGACGGTGAATCGCTGTTCGACCCAGGCTGGCTTGCGGCCGGCGACCGGCCCGCCGACAGCCGTTTCCGTCGACGGCAGGCACGCAAGGCCGCGTCACGCCAGGGCAGTGCACTGACCCGCGTGCTGCGCACGTATGCCGCGGCGCGCGCCGCCATCGGCCTGGGCCTGGTGGCGGCGCAAGGCGCCGGCACCCTGCTGGGAACCGCCAAATCCGAATGGGTGACGCTGATTTGCATCGGCTACGCCGTCCAGGCGATCACGCTCTGGCTCCTGCCACGCTTTCGGGCCTTGATGCTGCCGGCGGGCGCCGAGGCGCGTGTCAGGCCCTGGCTGGCGACGTTGGGCGTCGACTTGGTGAGCTTTGGCGCCTTGCACGTGCTGGCCCTGGGAGCCAGCTTCAATTACGGCGCCCTGCTCGCTCTTCCGGTGCTGATGGCCGGTGTCCTGACTTCGCGGCTCATGGCCTTGGGCACGGCCGCCGCTGCGGCCCTGCTGCTGCTGGCCGTGGCCTGGGTGGCGGGGTCCGAGGCGGGCAATGCACCGGCCTTGCTCCTGCAGTCCGGCCTGGTCGGGCTCGGCCTGTTCATCATCACGCTGCTGGCCGGCGAGCTGGCCGGGCGGCTGGCGCGCGAGGAAATCGCCGCGCGCGGCAGCATGGAACTGGCGCGTCAGCAGGCGCAGCTGAACCGTCTGGTCATCGAGGAAATGGCCGACGGCGTGCTCGTCGTGGACAGCAAGCTGCGCGCGCGCGCCGCCAACCCCGCAGCGCGGGCTCTGCTGGTCGAGCAGGGGCTGTGCCCGCCGGCGCCCTTTCTGCTGACCCAGAACCTGGCCTGGGCTGGGCTGGCCGACGCCATCCAGCAGGCCCTGGCCGTCAATGACTGGCCCGAAGCCGGCCGCGAATGCCACATCGCGTTCGGGCAGGGGCATGTGCGGACCCTGCGGGTGCGCGTGCGTTTCATGCCGGCACGTGTGCTGGGCGAATTGGGCGTCGACGAACAGGCCGAGGTCGCTGGACGCGACGGGGGCAACCGCGAGCCCGTGGTGGTCGTGCTGCTGGAAGACGTGCGAACCGCACAGGCCCGCACCCGGCAAGAGAAACTGGCCGCGATGGGGCGGGTCTCGGCAGGGATTGCGCACGAGATCCGCAACCCGCTGGCGGCCATCGCCCAGGCCAACGCCCTGTTGCTCGAGGACCCCTTGCCCCCGGCCCAGCGACGTCTGGCGCAAATGGTGGCAGACAACGTCGAACGCCTGAAGCGGCTGGTCGACGACGTGATGGAGGTGGCGCCAGGCCGAGCGCCAGAGGCCGGCTGCATCGACGCCACCGACATCGTCGGCTCGGCCGTGGTCGACTGGGCGCGCACTGCCGGCATCGGCCTCGGGGCCGACAGCCGTCTGCGCTGCGAGCTGCCACCCTATCCGCTGGGTGTGCGATTCGATGCCGAGCACTTGCGCCGTGTGCTCGTCAACCTGCTCGACAACGCCTCGCGTCACGCCGGCCCAGCGCCGGGCGCGATCTTCCTGCGCCTGGCCGCACGCGACGAGGCCGCCGTCGTTCTTTCGGTGCTGAGCGACAGTGCCCTGATTGCGCCGGAAGTCGAGCGCTTCCTGTTCGAGCCCTTCTTTTCGACGCGCAGCCGCGGCTCGGGCCTGGGCTTGTACATTTGTCGGGAGCTTTGTGAACGCTATGACGCCAGCATCGAATACCGGCCGCGGCCTGCCGCCGAAAGGTGGCGCAACGAGTTCAGCGTCGCCATGACGCGCGATACCTTGCCCTCGGGATTCGGCATCCCGCCTTTGCCGCTGTCCGCATGAGCTCGCCCGCCAGCCCGCGCCTGCTGGTCGTGGACGACGAGCCCGACCTGCGCACGCTGTACGAGCTGACGCTGGTGCGCGAGGGCTACGACGTCGAGTCCGCAGGCACCGTCGAAGAGGCCTGGCTGCTGCTCCAGGAACGCGGCCCCGGGGGCTACCAGCTGCTCATCACCGACATGCGCCTGCCGGACGGCACGGGGCTGGACCTGCTGCGGCGCATCGAAGCCGCCGGACGCGGCGAGAAGGGCATCGTCATCACCGCCTACGGCTCGCCCGAGAACGCGGTCGAAGCGCTGAAGGCGGGGGCCTACGACTACCTGACCAAGCCGGTCGACCTGCGCCAGTTTCGCGCCGTGGTGGCGTCTGCATTGGGTCGGCCTACAGCTGCGGCGATGTCGCGGCCGGAAGCGTCCAGGCCCGTCGCGTCCGCGCCCCTGGGCCATCCGGCGCTGGAACGCATGGCGGGCACGTCGAGCACCATGCAGGAGGTGCGCGAACTGGTCGCCAAGGTGGCGCGCAGCATGGCCCCGGTGCTGGTGCAGGGCGAATCGGGCACGGGCAAGGAACTGGTGGCGCGGGGCATCCACGAGGTCTCGCCGCGCGGCACGCAGCCATTCATCGCAGTCAATTGCGGTGCCATCCCCGAGGCACTGCTCGAAGCCGAATTCTTCGGCTATCGCAAGGGCGCCTTCACGGGCGCGCAGGACGACCGCGAGGGCTTCTTCCAGGCCGCCCAGGGTGGCACGCTGTTCCTTGACGAGATCGGTGACCTGCCGCTGCAGATGCAGAGCAAGCTGCTGCGCGTGATTCAGGAACGTGCGGTTCGGCCAGTGGGCGCCGTGGTCGAGACGCCCGTCAATGTGCGCCTCGTCAGCGCGACCCACAAGGATCTGGGCCTCGAAGTCCAGGCCGGACGATTCCGGCAGGACCTCTACTACCGCCTCAACGTCATCCGCATCGCGGTGCCGCCCTTGCGTGAACGCATGGCCGACCTGCCGGCCATCTGCCGCGCGGTGCTGGAGCGCATCGCCCGCGACGCCGGCGTCACGCCCATGCCCACGCTGATGCCCGACGCGCTCGACCATCTGGCACGCTACCCCTTCCCGGGCAATGTGCGGGAACTGGAGAACCTGCTGCACCGCGCCGTGGCGCTGGCGAGCGGCCCGATGATCGAACGCGGCGACCTCGGCCTGCCCGGTTCACTGCTGGACGAGCCGGAAACCCTGGACGTTGCCGATCCTGTGGCGGCGCCCTTTGCGGCCACCCCCCCGAGCCTGGGGGCCGCGAGGCCGGGTCTGGTGTTGCCCGCCGACCTGGCGGCTTATCTGGACGGTGTCGAGCGCGACATCCTGGAAGCTGCGCTGGAGCGCCACCGCTACAACCGGACGGCAGCCGGTGCCAGCCTGGGCCTGTCTCTGAGACAGATGCGCTACCGCATGGCCCGGCTGGGCGTGGGCGGGCCGGCAGGGGCCCCTGAGTCCGCGGTCTAACGCGGGAAATCGGCCGAAAACGACCGCAGGGCGCGGCTGCCCGGGCACGGGCCAAGTGTTGGCGCGGTGATCGCGCCGGTGGGCCGGCACGGGCCCGATCCGTGGCTCGCGGGCATGCTGCCCAGCCCTTCGGAAAAACACTACCCGTAGTGGCTTGTAGCCCACTGGGCCCCCATATATAGTGCTCCGAAGGGGTCGGGGTGTTAAGCTCTCGACCCGGTCTGAGAGGCACCGAATGGCGGCAGAAACAGCCAGGCAGCGGGCCCGCGCAAGGCGAGGGTCGCGCAGGCAGCCACAGGCAGCAGCAGCAGCGGCAGCAGGGCAAGGCGGACAGCATCAGGAACCTGGCCCTGCAGGCGCATCGAATGCCAGTGTCTCGCGCGCGCCGGCCTTCGGCAGCGCATGAACTCAGACCCCCACATCCAACAATCGAAGACAGAAGGGAAGCTCATGCAATCAGCTCATGTCATGACCACAGAAAACACCGCCGCGCCGCGCGCCGTGGCCGCCGCCGGCCCGGTGCCTGCCGCCTCGGCCTATGCCGGCTATCAGATCATTCGACGCAACGGTGCCGTGGTCGGCTTCGAGCCCAACAAGATTGCGGTGGCCCTGATGAAGGCCTTCCTGGCGGTGCACGGCACGCAGGGCGCGGCTTCTGCCAGCGTGCGCGAAACCGTCGACCGCCTGACCGAAAGCGTCGTCCGGGCCCTGCTGCGGTCGCGCCCGGGCGGCGGCACCTTCCACATCGAAGATGTGCAGGACCAGGTGGAGCTGGGCTTGATGCGCAGCGGCCAGCACGACGTGGCGCGTGCCTATGTGCTCTACCGTGAGCGTCGTTCGCAGGAGCGCGCGCGTCAGGTCGCGCCCGTGGCCGTCAAGCCGGTGGAGCTCTACGTGCTGGAAGACGGGCAGCGCGTGCCACTGGACATGGCCGCCTTGCGCGCTCTGGTCGAATCTTCCTGCGAAGGCCTGGGTGCCGACGTGAAGGCCGAGCCCATCCTGGCCGAAACGCGCCGAAACCTGTACGACGGCGTGCCCATCGACGAGGTCTACAAGGCCTGCATCCTGGCCGCGCGCACGCTGATCGAGAAAGACCCGTCCTACACCCGCGCCACCGCCAGGCTGCTGCTGCACACCATCCGCCGGGAGATCGTGGGCGGCGAAGTCACGCAGGCCCAGATGGCGGAGCGCTATGCGGAGTACTTCCCGCAGTACATCAAGAAGGGCATCGCCGCCGAACTGCTGGACGAGAAGCTGGCGCAGTTCGACCTGGCGCGCCTGGGTGCGGCCATCGACGCCAGCCGCGACCTGCAGTTCGACTACCTGGGCCTGCAGACCCTGTACGACCGCTACTTCCTGCATATCGAAGAGCAGCGCATCGAGATGCCGCAGGCCTTCTTCATGCGCGTGGCCATGGGCCTGTCGCTGAACGAGATCGACCGCGAGGCGCGCGCCATCGAGTTCTACAACGTGCTGTCCAGCTTCGACTTCATGAGCAGCACGCCCACGCTGTTCAACGCCGGCACCCGGCGCAGCCAGCTGTCCAGCTGCTATCTCACCACCGTGGCCGACGACCTGGACGGCATCTACGAAGCGCTGAAGGAAAACGCGCTGCTCAGCAAGTTTGCGGGCGGCCTGGGCAACGACTGGACCCGCGTGCGCGCGCTCGGCAGCTACATCAAGGGCACCAACGGCAAGAGCCAGGGGGTGGTGCCGTTCCTGAAGGTGGTCAACGACACGGCGGTGGCCGTGAACCAGGGCGGCAAGCGCAAGGGCGCGGTCTGCGCCTACCTGGAGAGCTGGCACCTCGACCTGGAAGAGTTTCTGGAGCTGCGCAAGAACACCGGTGACGACCGCCGGCGCACGCACGACATGAACACCGCCAACTGGATTCCCGACCTCTTCATGCGCCGGGTGCTGGAAGGCGGCCAATGGACCCTGTTCAGCCCCAGCAACTGCCCCGACCTGCACGACCGGTTCGGTGCCGACTTCGAGAAGGCCTACGTCGCCTACGAAGAGAAGGCCGACCGCGGCGAGATCAAGCTGTTCAAGCGCATGGCCGCCAAGGACCTGTGGCGCAAGATGCTCTCGATGCTGTTCGAGACCGGCCACCCCTGGATCACCTTCAAGGACGCCTGCAACGTGCGCAGCCCGCAGCAGCACGTGGGCGTGGTGCACAGCTCCAACCTGTGCACCGAGATCACGCTGAACACCAGCGACACCGAGATTGCCGTGTGCAACCTGGGCAGCGTGAACCTGGCGCAGCACCTGAAGGACGGCGCGATCGACCAGGTCAAGCTGCGGAAGACCGTCGGCACCGCCATGCGCATGCTGGACAACGTCATCGACATCAACTACTACGCCGTCAAGAAAGCCCGCGACAGCAACCTGCGTCACCGCCCGGTGGGCCTGGGGATCATGGGTTTCCAGGACTGCCTGTACGAATTGCGGGTGCCTTACGCTTCCGACGCCGCCGTCGAGTTCGCCGACCGCAGCATGGAAGCCGTCTGCTACCACGCCTACTGGGCCAGCACCGACCTGGCCGCCGAGCGGGGCCGCTACAGCAGCTACCGCGGCAGCCTGTGGGACCGCGGTGTGCTACCCCAGGACACCCTGGACCTGCTGGCGCAGGCGCGTGGTGGCGACCAGTTCGTGCAGGTGGACCGCAGCGTCACGCTGGACTGGGACCTGCTGCGGGCGCGCATAGCCGAGCACGGCATGCGCAACAGCAACTGCGTGGCCATCGCACCCACGGCCACCATCAGCAACATCATCGGCGTCGACGCCTCGATCGAGCCGTCGTTCGGCAACATCTCGGTCAAGAGCAACCTGTCGGGCGAATTCACCGTCGTCAACGAATACCTGGTGCGCGACCTGAAGCGCCTGGGCCTGTGGGACGACGTCATGGTGATGGACCTGAAGCACTTCGACGGCTCGCTGTTGCCCATCGACCGGGTGCCCGAAGAGCTCAAGCGCCTGTACGCCACGGCCTTCGAGATCGAAACGCAGTGGCTGGTGGAAGCTGCGTCGCGCCGCCAGAAGTGGATCGACCAGGCGCAGTCGCTGAACATCTACATGGCCGGCGCATCGGGCAAGAAGCTCGACGAGACCTACAAGCTGGCCTGGCTGCGTGGCTTGAAGACCACCTACTACCTGCGCACCACCAGCGCGACCTATGCCGAGAAATCCACCGTCGCGCCAGGGGCCATGAATGCTGTCTCCAAAGGCGGCGGCGCCTCAGCGGCCACCATGGCTAGCGCTGCAAGTGCAGTGACTGCAGCGACAGCCGCCGCGAGCGAACCCGCCAGCGACATCAAGTTCTGCTCGATCGACGACCCCGACTGCGAGGCTTGCCAGTGACCCAGCGCGGGTGATGTCCATCACGATCAGGGCCGCCACCGATGCCGTGTCGCCACAGCATCGAGGCCTGAATGTCAATCAATGCTTGGTGTTCGTGAGCAACACTCAGATAATTCGTCAATAGGAAGACAAAGCATGTTGGTTTGGGAAGAAGACACCAAGAGTGAATCAGAAGGCTCGGTCACGAAGACTGCGCCGGCACCGGTCGTCGGTGCAGCAGCACGAGCCAGCGCCGCGCCTGCCCTTCCGGTGTCGCCGGTCATCGTGCCGATGGCCGCTCAGGTCAGCCTCGAAGCCGGCAGCCGGCTGCGGGTGAAGGCATCCGACAAGCGCATCATCAATGGCCAGACCGACGTCAACCAGCTGGTGCCCTTCAAGTACAAGTGGGCCTGGGAAAAGTACCTGGCCACCTGCGCCAACCACTGGATGCCGCAGGAAGTGAACATGTCGCGAGACATCGCGACGTGGAAGGACCCCAACGGCCTGACCGAAGACGAGCGCCGCATCATCAAGCGCAACCTCGGTTTCTTCGTCACCGCAGACTCGCTGGCCGCGAACAACATCGTGCTGGGCACGTACCGGCACATCACGGCGCCGGAATGCCGCCAGTTCCTGCTTCGCCAGGCGTTCGAGGAGGCGATCCACACCCACGCCTACCAGTACATCGTCGAAAGCCTGGGGCTGGACGAGAGTGAGATCTTCAACGCCTACAACGAAGTCAAGTCGATCCGCGACAAGGACCAGTTCCTGATCCCCTTCATCCAGGCGATCATGGACCCGCACTTCCACACCGGCACGCCCGAAACCGACCAGCGGCTCCTGAAGAGCCTGATCGTGTTCGCCTGCCTGATGGAAGGCCTGTTCTTCTACGTCGGCTTCACGCAGATCCTGGCCCTGGGGCGCCAGAACAAGATGACCGGAGCGGCCGAGCAGTACCAGTACATCCTGCGCGACGAGTCGATGCACTGCAACTTCGGCATTGACCTCATCAACCAGATCAAGCTTGAGAACCCTCATCTGTGGACGCCGGCGTTCAAGGCGGAGATCAACGCGCTCTTCGAAGAGGCCGTTGAACTGGAGTACCGCTACGCCGAAGACACCATGCCGCGCGGTGTGCTCGGCTTGAACGCCAGCATGTTCAAGGGCTATCTGCGGTACATCGCGAACCGTCGCGCCACGCAGATCGGCCTGGAACCCTTGTTCCCGAACGAAGAGAACCCGTTCCCGTGGATGAGCGAAATGATCGACCTGAAGAAGGAACGCAACTTCTTCGAAACACGCGTCATCGACTACCAGACAGGCGGGGCACTGGCTTGGGACTGAGCAGGAAGCTCATCCGGCCGGTGCAGCCGCAACCCCGCCGTGCGCGAGCGCAGCGGGTCACGTGAGAGATCAAGAATTCAAGAATTGCAAGCCAAGGCAGGCACCAGACCACTCCCATGCCGAGCTTGCTGACCCATTCATCGCACCGAGGCGATCGTCGACGGGCAGCCGCCCGAAAGCAGACCATCGGACGATGAATCTCCAGACCCTTAGCTAGGGTCTGGTGCCATTTGCAACTTGATCAAGGAGATCGTTATGGCAACTGCGAAAAAGGCCGCTCCGGCCAAGAAGGCCCCCGCGAAGAAGGCCGCCCCTGCGAAGAAGGCCGCTCCGGCGAAGAAGGCAGCAGCAAAGAAGGCTGCTCCGGCCAAGAAGGCGGCACCGGCGAAGAAGGCTGCAGCTAAGAAGGTTGTGGCTGCGAAAAAGCCTACGGCAAGGAAGGCTGCAGCAAAGAAGGCGGCCAAGAAGCCTGCTCCTGCGACACCCGCTGCGCCTGCGGCATCGCCAGCGCCTGCAAAGACTACCCTGAATCCTGCAGCGGCATGGCCTTTCCCTACGGGAAACAAGCCCTGAGTCTGTCATTGCGCCGCATCTAGTGCGGAACAAGGCAGCGTTGTAGTATCCAGCCCAGCACATGCTGGGCTTTTTCTTTGCATTTTGCGATTATGTCTGGTCTCTGAACCGTTTTGGAGGAAGCCATGGCAGCACCTTGCCTGAATAGACTCGACGAAGCCATAGCTAGCACTCGTGATGAATTGGATCGCGGATACCTTTTGGCAGAAAAAGGCTGTTACCTAGCTAGAGTAGGTGAACATTCGGCGGCGGCGGCGATACGCGACGAGTTGCGCCGGGGATTTGGAAAAGATCGGGACTTGAAGATGTCGGTCCTGGTCATGGTGCTTGAAGGATTGATGAGCTATTTTCAATCATTGGGCGAAGATGCTCGCGATCGAATGGCGCGCGCGCAGCTACTGAGCCGCGCTGCGGACAGTCGAGAGTTAACTGCGCTCACGTCAGCGTGGCTCGCTCATATTGAATATAATCAGGGCGCCCTATTGGCGGCTCTAGAAAATGTTCAGTTGTCGATAGACTCGATTGAAAATGGTCAGTGGCTTGTCTTGAGCCGCATATCCTCAGTACTCGGTGATTTTTTTACCGCGAACGGAGATTCCGTTTCGGCTCGGGCTTGGTATTCCCACGCAAGGAACGCTGCTGTCAAATACGGTGATCAGGCTGCTCTTGGTGCGATAGCTTACAACCAGTCTGCCTTCCGTATATTTGACCTTAGGCTTAAGCGAGCTGTCGGGATGCCGGTGGACCCCCAGTCACTCGAGCTGGCAGATGCTGAGAGTCGTAGCGCTTCGAATTACCAACTCGTAGCCGGGGTGTCTGCCTTAGGCCATTTGTTGAAGAGCGTAAGCGTTAGTGTCGCTATTCTGCGTGATCAGCACCAACAGGCTCTAGTTCTATTATCCGAGCTCTTTTCGGAAAATCAGATTCCTGCGAGTTACTCTTACAGGGCAGTGCTCCTTGCAGATGCGGTTCTTTGCTGTGTGAAACTTGGCCTTCCCTCCAAAGCCAAGGAATACTTTACAGAGCTCGCGGAATCTGAGTTAGATCAGCTGCCACTTGATGATCAGATAATCGTTTTCTGGGATCTGAATTGCGCTTTTTCTCAAGCCCCTGAACTGTTTAGCAGTATTTACTCCACTAGGAACATTTCAGAGTTGGCGGAACTTCTTGAACGACAGCGCGCCGTTCATACATCGCATCTCGTTAGATTCAAAGCTATTCCTGCTGCGTTGAACTGGTAACTACATGTCCGAGCAGCCCTTGACCCCTGAAATAGCCATACTCATGGGCTCCTCAAGCGATTGGGAGACCCTGCGCCCTGCCGCTCAAATCCTCGACGAGTTTGGTCTTGGTTATGAAAAGCGCGTGATTTCCGCCCACCGGATGCCCGACGAAATGTTTCGTTATGCAGAATCTGCAGCCGCGCGGGGTCTGAAGGCGATCATTGCCGGGGCGGGCGGCGCGGCCCACTTGCCGGGCATGCTGGCAGCCAAGACCACCGTCCCCGTGCTCGGCGTGCCGGTGGCCAGCAAGCAGCTGCTCGGCGTCGACTCGCTCTACTCCATCGTGCAGATGCCCAAAGGGATCCCCGTGGCCACCTTTGCGATCGGACCGGCCGGCGCCGCGAATGCGGCGCTGTTCGCGGTGGCCATGCTCGCTACGGGCAATGCCGAGCTCCAGCTCAAGCTGCTGGCCTATCGTGCCCGGCAGACCGCGGCGGCGGTGGACATGACGAAGGAACTGACTTGACCGCCGTCCACGACACGCCTGCCGCGGCAACGGCCCTTGGCGTGCTTGGCGGCGGCCAGCTCGGACGTATGTTTGTGCACGCGGCTCAGGCGCAGGGCTTTCGCGTCGTCGTGCTCGAGCCCGACCCGCGCAGCCCCGCAGCCGCAGCGGCCGACGCGCATGTGCTCGCGGGCTACGCCGAGGGCGATGCATTGGCCCGGCTCCGCGCGCTCTGTTTTGCCGTGACCACCGAGTTCGAAAACGTGCCGGCGTCGGCCCTGCGCGAACTTGCCGAAGCCGGGCTCGTCGTCTCGCCTCCGGCCGCGGCTGTGCAGGTGTGTCAGCACCGTGCCCAGGAAAAGCAGTGCTTCGTCGCGGCCGGTGTGCCATGCGCACCGCATGCCCTCATCGTCGCACCGGCCGACCTCGACCAGCCTGGCCTGGCCGCGCTGCTGCCCGGCATCCTGAAGACCGCGACCCTGGGTTACGACGGCAAGGGCCAGGCATCGGTCGCGACGCTGCCCGAGCTGGCTGCGGCCTGGGCGGCCATGGGCAAGGTCCCGTGTGTGCTCGAGCAGCGGCTGCCGCTGGCGTTCGAGATCAGCGTCATCGTTGCGCGCGGCCGCGACGGCGTCGTCGTTCACCTGCCTGTGCAGCAGAACCTGCATCGCCAGGGCGTTCTCGCCGTCACCCAGGCGCCCGCCCCCGACGTGCAGCTCGCCACCGCCGACGAGGCGGTGGCGTGCGCCACCGCCCTGGCGCGGGCGCTCGGCTATGTGGGCGTGCTGTGCGTCGAATTCTTCGTGCTCGCCGACGGGCGCCTCGTGGCCAACGAGATGGCCCCGCGCCCGCACAACAGCGGCCACTACAGCCTGGACGCCTGCGACCAATCGCAGTTCGACCTGCAGTTGCGCACGCTCGTGGGCTGGCCCTTGACGGCACCACGCCAGCATTCACCGGCGGTGATGCTGAACCTGATGGGCGACCTCTGGTTCGGGCCCGGCGATGCACTGCCGCGCAGCCCCGACTGGCCTGCGGTGCTGGCTTTGCCGGGCGTGCATCTGCACTTGTACGGCAAGACCGAAGCCAGGCGCGGGCGCAAGATGGGCCATCTCACGGTCACGGCCGCAACGGCTGCGTTGGCGCGCACCACGGCGCAGCGCGCCGCCGCCGCCCTGGGCATCGAAGCGTTCTAGCCTGGCGGAGACCACGGTGCCCTTGCTGTCGGGTGAATCGCCGGGCGACGTCCAGGCCTGTGCTCGCCATCTGGCGCAAGGCCGGCTGGTGGCTTTCGCCACCGAAACCGTCTACGGCCTGGGTGCCGACGCCCGCAACAACGCCGCCGTGGCGGCCATCTATGCCGCGAAGGGCCGGCCAGCGGGACACCCGCTCATCGTTCATGTCGCCAGCCTGGAAGCGGTCCATGACTTCTGCGCCGCTTTCGGGCCGACGGCACAGCGGCTGGCAGCCGCCTTCTGGCCGGGCCCGCTGACCTTGATCGTTCCCCGCAAATCCGGGGTCGCCGACTCGGCGGCCGGGGGGCAGCCCACGATCGGCCTGCGCATGCCGGCGCACCCGGTGGCGCTGGCGCTGCTGCGCGAGGCCGCCGCCTTGAGCGTGACCGGCGTGGCGGCGCCCAGCGCCAACCGCTTCGGTCGTGTCAGCCCCACCACCGCTGCCCACGTGCTGCAAGAGTTCGGCCCTGCCCAGTGGGTGCTGGACGGCGGTGCTTGCGCCGTTGGCATCGAATCCACCATCGTCGACTGCACGCACGAGCCGCCCGCCCTGTTGCGGCCGGGGCAGCTCGGCCGGGCGGCGCTGCAGCAGCTGCTGGGTTTCGACCTGCGCGACCGCGATGAGCGCTCGCCTCGCGCCCCGGGCACCCTGGACGCGCACTACGCGCCTGCGGCCCCCGTGCGCCTGGTTGCCGCCGCCAACCTGGCTGCGGCGCTGGCAGCCCTGGCGCCAGGGGGGCAGGGCGCCGCGGTATATTCCCGCGCATCCCCCGCAGGGTCCGTCGGCATGAAGGCTTGGCGGCGTCTGCCGGATACGGCCTCGGCAGCGGCGCATGAACTCTTCGGCGTGCTGCGCGACTTCGACGATCTGGGTGTGGACTGCATCCTCGTCGAAACGCTGCCTGCCGAACCCGAATGGGAAGGCGTGCGTGACCGTCTGCAGCGCGCGGCAGCCGCCTGAAACACCCCATGCCCGATCCCGACCTTGTCCCGCCGATCCCCGGAGCCCCGATGACCTTCAGCAGCCAGGCCCAGCGCCTGCTTCAGCGCCCCGTGTGGCGCATTCCCGGGCGCTTCGTGTCGTGTGGCGCGGTGGTCGTCGCTGCAGCCCTGCTGGCGGCCTGCGGCGGCGGCACCTCGCAGGTCGAAGCGTTCGAGCCGCAGCGATATTTCGCCTTTGGCGACGAAACCAGCGTGATCGAAACGGGCGGCCGCAAGTACGCCGTCAACGCCCTGGACAACAGCGGCCGGCTCGACTGTGCACAGCAGCCGATCTGGGTGCAGCAGGTGGCCAGTTCCTACAACTTCGTGTTCGCGGAATGCAACCCCACGTTCCAGTCCGACACCAACGCCCGCATGCTGGCGCGCGCCGGTGCCAAGGCGGCCGACGTCACGGCGCAGGTCGAGGCCCAGGTGGCCGCCGGCGGCTTCCGCGACAAGGACCTGGCCACGGTGCTGGCCGGGGCCAACGACATCCTGGAGCTCTACAACCAGTATCCCGCCCGTTCCGAAGCCAGCCTGCTCGCCGATGCACGGGCGCGCGGCACGCGACTGGCGCAGACGGTGAACCGTCTCGTCGGCCTGGGGGTGAAGGTGGTCATCTCCACCGTGCCGGACATGGGCCTCACCCCGTTCGGCAAGGCGCAGAAGCGCGCCTTCCAGGACATCGACCGGGCCGCCTTCCTCAGCAACCTCACCGCTGCATTCAACGAACAACTGGGCGTGACGGTGGTGCTCGACGGCCGCTTCGTCGGCCTGGTGCAGGCCGACCTGCAGTTCCAGGCCATCGAGCGTTCACCGCCCAGCTTCGGGGTCTCTGACAACGTCACGCCGATCTGCACCGTGGTCCTGCCGCAGTGCACCACATCCACGCTGGTCTCGGGCGCCGACCCGGCAACGTTCCTGTGGGCCGACGACACGCGGCCGGCCGCCGCAGGGCATGCGCAGCTCGCCCAGCTGGCCATCGACCGCGCCCGCCGCAATCCTTTCTGACGTCGCCGCCGGTCTGCAGGTTCAGCGCTGCGGCGCGTCGCGCATCGTCCACTGCACCAGCGCGTCCAGCGCCGGTCGGGCTGCTGCAGCCTGGCCATGGCTGACGATGGCCACCAGCACGTAGCGCCTGCCGCTGTTCGACAGCACGTAACCCGCCACGCCGGCCACGTCCCGCAACGATCCGGTCTTGAGGTGGGCGCGTCCGGGCGTGGCGCGGCTGCGCCGCAGGGTGCCGTCGACGCCGCTGATCGGCAGCGAGGACATCAGCTCGCTCATCACCGGGCTGTCGTAGGACTGCAGCAGCACTTGCGCCAACAGCCTGGCGCTGATGCGGTTGTCGCGTGACAGGCCAGAACCGTTGTCGACGACGACGCCGGCGGCCTCTTCGCCCAGCCGCGACTGCAACCAGGCGCGCAGGGTTTCGCGCGCGCTGTCCATCGTGGCGGGCGACCCTGGCGCGGCCTGCAGCGCAAGCGTGAGGAACAGCTGCTGCGCCATCACGTTGTTGCTGAACTTGTTGATGTCGCGCACGGTGTCGAGCAGCGGACGCGAAGCAAATTCGAAGCTGGGTGCCAGGCCGGGCGGGGGTGGTCCCTGGCGCACCGTTCCGTTCAGGCTGCCCCCCAGGTCGCGCCACAGGCCGCGCAGCAGCCGGGCGTCGAAGCTGGCAGGCTCGGGGTCGGCGACGGGCCAGTTGAGCTCGCCGCAGCCACTGCCGTAGCTGCCGGCAAACCGCGTGCGCAGCGGCTCGAATTCCGCCTTCAGTGCGCTACGCCAGTCGCCGCAGGCCCCTGGCGACAGCGGCACGCTGCGGTCGACCTGCTGCCCGGCCAGTGGCGGCTCCACCAGCACGAGCGCGCGGTTGCCGGCAGGGTCGGGCACGAAGCTGTAGATCTGGCTGCGCAGGTTCAGCAGCAGGGCTGCCGGGCCCACGTTGTAGGGTCGCAGGGCTTCACCGTCGAAGGCAGCGGCGTCGGCCGGGGGCACGGCGAAGGCGCTCTGGTCGAGCACGATGTCGCCGCGGATCTCGCGCACACCCAGCTGCTGCACGCGGCGCAGCAGCAGCCACAGCCGCTCCTGGTTCAGGCCGGGGTCACCGCGGCCCTGGATGTGCAGGTCGCCTTCGAGCACACCGCCCTGCACGTTGCCGCGCAGCCAGACCGGGGTCGACCAGGTCCAGGCCGGGCCCA
>JANOBX010000098.1:0-12413 GCA_031411875.1 Burkholderiales bacterium
ATCAACTCGGCCGCAGCGCCGCGGTCCTGAAGACGCTGGACGAGGAAGTTCGCCAGGCGGATGCCCAGGCGATCGGCGCGATAGGAGCCGTAGAGGACGAGCAGCTTGTGCATCGGGCAACCCTTCTTGGGATGGGCCGGACGGGCATCCGGCGCGCCTGCTTCGCCGTTGTGCCCGCTGCGCATGGCTCCAAGCAGCACCCACGAAGAACGGGTCGGAAGCCGAAGCCGCTGACCCGTTGATCCGACGCTTGATTCTTGGTGGCCTGGGGCTCTGCCGCAAGCGCGCGCCCGTGCTGAATGTCCGGTGATCCCGTTGGGCCAGCTCTAGCCGGTGTGTCGCAGCGCAACGCCCGACCGTACGCTCTGCCCTCGGAAGCCTCGCCGGGTGAGTGGCAACCAGCCGGCATGGAACCGGCTCTGGATATGCTTGGCGCATGCTGCGACAGCTTGGCACCACCATCAGCGTCCACACCAAGGGGCGCGGCCTCCACGAGATCACCAGCGACGTTCAAGGCTGGGTGGCTGCGAGCGGCTTCGACGATGGCTTGCTCACGGTGTTCGTGCGGCACACTTCTGCAAGCCTGCTGATCCAAGAGAACGCCGACCCTGATGTGCGCGGTGACCTGGACCGCTTCTTCGCCCGGCTGGTGCCCGACGGCGATGCGCTGTTCCGCCATCAGGACGAGGGGCCTGACGACATGCCAGCCCATGTGCGCGCGGCGCTGACTGCCGTGCAGCTGTCCATTCCGCTGCAGCGCGGGCGGTTGGTGCTGGGCTCCTGGCAGGGCATCTATCTGTGGGAGCATCGGACGCGCGCCCATCGGCGCGAGGTCGCATTGCATCTGCTGGGGGAGTGAATGGCCGACTCGTTGAACGATCTTGCCCGGCAGCTCGAGCAGTTCGCCGCCGAACGCGACTGGCAGCAGTTCCATTCACCCAAGAACCTGGCTTCGGCCCTGGTGGTGGAAGCAGGGGAACTGCTGGAGCACTTTCAATGGCTGACGGAAGAACAGAGCCGCGCCCTGCCGCCCGCCAAGCGTGAAGCCGTGGCCGGCGAGGTGGCGGACGTGCTGCTGTACCTGGTGCAGCTGGCCCATGCCCTGGGGCTGGACCCGGTGGCAGCGGCGCAGGCCAAGCTGAAGCTCAACGCGCAGCGCTACCCGGTCGACCGCGCGCGCGGCAACAGCAAGAAGCACGACGAACTGTGAGCGGCCAAGCCCGGTGATCATCTACCAGGCCAGCAAGCGCGAGTTCCTGCATCACGCGCTGCGCGACGACATCGAGGACGTCGTCACCCGCCACTACCGCAGCGCCACCGGCCATGGCGTCAGCCCCGCCGAGGTGCGCGCCTGGAAGCACTCGCTGCTGGAGATGGCCAAGGTGCTGGGCGACGAGGAGATCCCCGAAGACGCCGGCGTGGCCATCGAGTACCAGCTGCCGCAGAGCGCCAAACGCATCGACTTCGTGATCACCGGCGAGGACGCCGAGGCGCGCAGCAAGGTCATCATCGTCGAGCTCAAACAATGGTCGGCGTCACGCCGCAGCGATAAGGACGCCATCGTGTGGGCGCACCGCGGCGGCGGCGGCGGCGAGCGTGAAGGCACCCATCCGTCGTACCAGGCGTGGTCCTACGCCGCCTACTTGGAAGACTTCAACGCCGCGGTGCAGGACGGCGCGATGGCGCTGCACCCCTGCGCCTACCTGCACAACCACCCGCGCGACGGTGAGATCGATCACCCGCACTACCGCGAGCACCTGGACCGGGCGCCGCTGTTCCTGGAGAAGGAGCGCAGGAAGCTGCAGGCCTTCATCCGTGAACACGTGCGCTACGGCGACCGCAAGGGCGCGCTGTACGCGATCGAGAACGGACGCATCCGGCCGTCGAAGATGCTGGCCGACAGCGTGGCCGGCCTGCTGCAGGGCAAGGCCGAGTTCGTGCTGATCGACGACCAGAAGCTGGTGCACGAGACCATCCTGCAGGCGGACGCGCGCGCGGCGCAGCGCAAGCAGGTGGTGATCGTCCAAGGGGGGCCCGGCACTGGCAAGTCGGTGGTGGCCATCAACCTGCTGGGCGCGTTGATCGGCCGCAGCCGCAACGCGCGCTACGTGTCGAAGAACGCGGCGCCGCGCTCGGTCTATGAAGCCAAGCTGGCGGGCACTTTCAAGAAGACCCGCATCAGCAATCTTTTCAGCGGCTCGGGCGCCTTCGTGGACGTCGCGGCCGACACCTACGACACCCTGATCGTCGACGAAGCGCACCGGCTGAACGAGAAGAGCGGCCTGTACCGCAACCTGGGCGACAACCAGGTCAGGGAGCTGATCCAATCGGCGCGCTGCACGGTGTTCTTCGTCGACGACGACCAGCGTGTGACGCTGCTGGACATCGGCCACACCGAAGCGCTTCGTCGGCACGCACGCGAGGTGGGCGCGGAGGTGACCGAACTGGCACTCTCGTCGCAGTTCCGGTGCAATGGCTCCGACGGCTACCTGGCCTGGCTGGACCACACGCTGGAAAAGCGCGAGACCGCCAACCCGACGCTGGACACCGGCGAGTACGACTTCCGCGTGTTCGACAACCCGGCCGAACTGCATGCGCTGATCGAGCTGAAGAACCGCGCCAACAACCGGTCTCGCGTGGTGGCCGGCTACTGCTGGAAGTGACCCAGCAAGAAGGACGCACAGGCCTGGGACATCGAGCTGCCCGCCTTCGACTACCGACGCCGCTGGAACCTGGACAAGGACGGCAGCCTGTGGATCGTGACGCCCGGGTCCGTTGACCAGGTCGGCTGCATCCACACCTGCCAGGGCCTGGAACTGGACTATGTGGGCGTCATCATCGGCCCGGACCTGGCTTATCGCGATGGACGCATCGTCACCGACGCGACGAGGCGGGCGTCGTCGGACCAGTCGGTGAAGGGGCTGAAGGCGATGTTGAAGACCGAGCCGGACAGTGCCCGCGCCCTGGCCGATGCCATCGTCAAGAACACCTACCGGACGCTGATGACGCGCGGCATGAAAGGCTGCTACGTCTACTGCACCGATGCGCCGCTGGCGGCCTACCTGCGTTCGCGCTTGCAGTCGGGGCTGCGTGCGCTGCCGGCTGTTGCCGCTGCCGGCAACGAGACGGCCGTGGCCGCTGCGGCTTCGCCGTCGCGGTCGAACGTCGTGCCCTTGCCGCGTGTGACGAAGGAAGAGCGAGATGCCGGCGTGATGGCCGCCCCGGTCATCGACCTGCGTTTCGCGGCTGGCGCCTTCTCCGGGGCGAAGGCGCTGGATGGCGGCCCTGACGATTGGGTTGCGCTGCCCGACTGGGTGCGCCCCCAACCCGGCCTGTTCGTGGCCCAGGTGGTGGGCGAGTCCATGAACCGCCGCATTCCGAACGGCGCCTGGTGCCTGTTCCGAGCGAACCCGACCGGAACACGCCAGGGCAAGGTGGTGGTGGTTCAGCACCGCAGCATCGCGGACCCGGAGACCGGCGGGCGCTACACCGTCAAGCTGTATGCGAGCGAGAAGGTGCCGGACGAGCATGGCGGGTGGCGACACGAGCGCATCAGGCTGCAGCCGGATTCGGACCGGCCTGAGTTCGAGACGATCGAGATTCTGGTGGGCGACGGGGATGACGGGTTGACGGTCGTGGCGGAAATGCTGATGGTGCTTGGGGCAGGCAGTGATTGAAGGGCGTTTTGGTTGCAGGCGGCGACTGACCCCCTGGATGTACTCTTGCAGGATGAGCCAGGACCCGCCATGCCCGTTTTTGCATGTTGCCTAACGAGTACAACCCTGCCGGCTACAACACCGGCATCAATGGCGGTGCAGCCGCAGGCCAGACCATCGCCCACTTGCACATCCACCTAATTCCCCGCTACGCGGGCGACCAGCCCGATCCACGCGGCGGCGTGCGCTGGGTCATGCCAGAAAGGGCCGACTACTGGAGCCGGGCGGACCGCCTGAACCCCGCATGAAGTCTTCGATCGAGGTCATCGATGCGTTCGAGAACATCCGCCGCGCCCAGCGGGCGGGCGTCTTTGCGCCGCACAAGCCCTTGCTGATCCTCCTGGCGCTAGCCCGGGTGCAACGTGGCGAGCCCAGGCAGGTCGAGTTTGCCGAGATCGACACCGCCTTGATGCTGTTGCTGACCGAGTTCGGGCCCAGCAACGCCGCAAAGTCCCGGCACTACCCGTTCTGGCACCTGGCCACAGACGGCCAAGGCGCGCTGTGGGACCTGAGTGGGTCCCGGGAAGTGCTGAAGCGCGCGGCTGGCGCCACGCCCAGCCTCGGCGAACTCAGGGCGCACCACGTCAAGGGCGGCTTTCCGGTGGACATCGACGAAGCCTTGCGACATCGACCCGGCCTGCTGCAGGCGGTGGCATTGAAGATGCTGGAGTCGTACTTTCCTTCGACGCTGCACGCCGACATCGTCGCCACGGTGGGGCTCAATCTCGATGGCGCGAGCCAGATGCACGACAACGCCCCGTCTGCCATCGACTACGCGAGCAACGGACGCCGCAAGCGCGACCCCGGGTTCCGGGAACGTGTGCTGCGTGCCTACGAGTACCGGAGCTGTGTCTGCGGCTTCGATCTGCGCATCGGGCATCTGCCTGCTGGCCTGGAGGCCGCGCACATCCAATGGCATCACGTCGGCGGGCCGGATATCGAGCCCAACGGCCTGTCGCTGTGTTCGCTCCACCACAAGCTGTTCGATCTGGGCGTCTTCACTGTCGAGCCCACCGAGCACCGCATCGTCTTCAGCCAGCGCGCCATCAGCGGCGGCCGAGGAGTGTCGGGCGAACTGCAGTTCCACGGGCAGCCCATTCATGCGCCGCAGCACTCCGATCTGCGGCCCGCACCCGTGTTCCTGGCCTGGAACACGAAGAACGTGTTCAAGACGCCGGCGCGGCAGGTGACGACGCTGGCGGCTACACGCCCCGAAGCACGCTGAACTCGCGGAACAGCCGCGCCGGCAGCGGCGTCTGCAGCCGCCACACGATGCTCATCGGCCGGTCACCCTCGGCCGATTCCAGCACCACCCGCCCACACGCCCGGTACGCATCCCCCTTGCGCGGCCGCACGAACAGCTGGAACTGCCAGCCATTGCTGGCGCTTTCCAGATAACGCCGGCCACCCGGCGTGTCGGGGCCGGCGCTGTTCTGCGTCTGCCAGTGAAAGCGCTCCGCGCTGATCGCATAGTCGTGATATGAGATGCGGTCGTGGTAGCCCTCGCTCTTGTCGAGCGTGACGAACAACAATTCGGTCTTCCGGCCAGCCAGCGGCAACACCCCTGCCTGGAACGGCGCACGGCGCGCAGCCGTGAGCCATCCAACCGCGGTCAGCACCTCGCGCGCGCCGTACGCGGCGTGCAGGCACAGCGGCGTGTCTTCCAACCCCGGCACCGCCTTGGCAGGCAGGGCGCTGCGGGCCTGCAGCAAGCCCGACAACTCGACCAGTTCGGAAGCGATCGTCGGGTGACGCTGCAGCCGCTCGGCAAAGGCCTGGTGGCCGGCCGCCTGTTCATGCCGCCCATCGATCTGATAGGCCAGCATCTGCAGGCCCAAGGCGGCCTGCGCGTCGAGCCCTTGCACCTGACCCTGCTGCGCGCCAGCCGCAGCCATCACATCCAGCCGGCGTGGGTCGTCGACGTGCAGCAGGTCACCGAAGCGGCGGCTGAAGTAGTCCTCCTCCGGGCCGGGTTCCGCGACGATCAGGCCGGCATCCCGTTTCAGCGCCGTCCAGCCGCTGCGGCCCTGGCCGGTGCCGCTGCGGTAGACGTCGTCCAGCTCCAGCGCCTGGTCGTGCAGGAAGTCCGCCAGGCGCACAGCGGATCGGCCCTTCAGCGCCGCATAGGTCTGCAGCTCCGTCTTCAGGCGGCGCCAGTTCTGTGTCGTCAGTGCGCGCAGGCCATGCAGCACCTGCTCGCGCGTCTGCCGTTGCAGGTGGATGTGGCAGCCCGGGGGCAGGCTGCCGAACCCGTTCTCGACGCTGTCCACCAGCTCACGGCGCGACAGGCCGGTGAGGCTGGTCAGCAAGCGATCAAAGCGGAAGTCGGCCCGGTGCTGCCCGACGAAGTCCAGCACCAGGCAGCTGTCCTTGCCCGGCGCCAGGCGCAGGCCGCGGCCGATCTGCTGCTGGAACAGCACGGGGCTCTGCGTGGGCCGCAGCAGCAACAGCGTGTCGACCATCGGCAAGTCGACGCCCTCGTTGTACAGGTCCACCGTCACCAGCGCGCACAGCTCGCCGCTCATCAGCCGCTGAGGCGCGCGACGCCGTTCGTCGCTGGCCGTTGTGCCCACCACGCACGCCGCTGGCAGGCCGGCCCGATTGAGCCACGCGGTCATGAACTCAGCGTGCGCCACTGACACGCAGAAGACGATGGCGCGCGACCGGGACGCATCGGATGCCAGCCGGCGCCATTCGTTGACGACCAGGCGGGCGCGGATGTCGTTGGCGGTGACGAGCTTGTCCAGGGCTTCCCGTTCGCCCGGCTTGTCCCAGGGCACGTCCGAAAAGTCGGTGGTGTCGTCGCAGGCGTAGTACTCAAAGGGCGCCAGCAGCTGCAGGTCCAGTGCATGCCACAGCCGCAGCTCGACGGCCGGGCTGCCATCGGGACGTGCGTCGAAGTACGGCGTGATGAGCAGGCCATCGCTGCGTTCGGGCGTTGCCGTCAGCCCGAGCAGGACGCTGGGCCGAACGGCCTTGACGAAGGCGTCGAAGCGATCCGCGGCCAGCCGGTGGCATTCGTCCACCACCACGGTGTGCCAATGGTCGGCGCCGACCGTCGCCACCAAGTCGCGGCTGGTCACGCTGTCGATGGTGGCAAACAAGTGGTCCAAACGTTCGGGCTGGTGGCTGCCCGTCAGCAAGTCGCCAAACTCGGGGTCACGCAGCACCTCGCGGTAGGTGCGCAGCGCCTGGCGCAGGATCTCTTCGCGGTGGGCCACGAACAGCAGGCGCGGGCGGCCGCCTTCCATGCGGCAGGTGTTGCGGTAGTCGAACGCCGCCACCACCGTCTTGCCAGTGCCGGTGGCCGCCACCAGCAGGTTGCGATATCGGCCATGAGCGCGCTCGTTGCTCAACTGCTCCAGCATGTCTTGCTGGTAGGTCTTGGGCTGCAGGTCGAAGAAACTGATCGTGCTCGCGGGCTCGCCACCGCTGAAGGATTCGCGGCCGAGCGCCGCGGCCAGCGCCTGCCGATGGTCGACGTTATCGGGGTCGTAACGCTGGAATTCGCTGTCGGCCCACAGGGTCTCGAAGTGCGCCACGGCGCGCGCGAACAGCGCTTCCTGCGCGCGCTGGGTCAGCTTGACGGTCCACTCCAGACCGCCCGTCAGTGCGGCGCCCGACAAGTTGGCGCTGCCGACATAGGCCGACCCGAAACCGGTCTTGCGCTGAAACAGCCATGCCTTGGCATGCAGGCGCGTACGCCGGCCATCGAGCGACACACGAACTTCGCAGCCCGGCAAGCGCGCCAGCTCGTCCAGCGCGCGGGCCTCGGTCGCACCGGTGTAAGTGGTGGTCAGGATCCGTAGGCGCGTCACGGGCCGTCCGCTGCCCGACTGCTTGGCGCCGACGGCGGTGATCTGCTGCAGCACGTCCTCCAGCTTGCGCACGCCCGACACGGTGATGAAGCTCACCAGGATGTCCACCTGGTCGCTCGACGCCAGCTCGCGGCGGATTTCCTGCAGCAGCGACGGCGAGCCCTTGCCCGCCGTGAAGAGCCAGGGCACCGCCAGGCCGATCTCAGGCGCAATTCCAAACTGCTGATCGCGTTGAACGGCCCGCAGGACGCTCAATGGCGAGGCGACAAGGTCGACGATGTCGGCAGACGCGGCTGATTCGCCTGCGGAGGGACCGACGAGCAGGCGTTGCCGGACGGTCAACAGCAATTCGTTGACGAGTTCGAGCTGGCGCCGAAGCCTCTCGGCATCGTCACCCCGCATGTCGTCCAGGATGGCCCCGAGCTGCCGCGTGATGAATTCAGCCAGCAGCTCGGCGGCGCCAGCCTTGAGCGCCTGAACGTCGACGCTGCCGGGTGCCAGTTCCGCCAGCGAACGTGCGAGGCCTTCCGTCAGCAGGCGGTCGTAGAGCCCGTCGGGCAGGGCCGTCACAGATTGGCCGTCACAGAAGGGCGCGCGTGCCGCGGCAGGACGGATATTCCGTGCAGCCCCAGAAGGCCTGTCCCGACTTGGCGCCGCGTTTGGCGACACGCTTCGTCATGGGCTTCGCGCAGGTGGGGCAGCTCGGCGTTGCGGAAGGCGCTGCTGCCGCCTGACGCCCGGCCGCCTCGGGTCTCGCCGGCATTGCGGATGGGGCACCCGCCTTGGCTTGCCGAATCAACCCGTGCAACTTTGGGCCATCGACGAGCCTGACGTTGCGGCCGTCGGCAAACTGAATGGCTTCTTCGGTAAAGCGGCCCGACGTGACGACAAAGCCGCCCGTGGCACCACGCGCGGCCATCACGCCGTACAGCTCGCGCACCACGTCCACGCCCACCTTGTAGGCGCGCCATTGTTTGCACTGCACGAGGAACTTCTCGTTGCCGTTCTTGCCGGGTCGGCTCAAGACGAGATCGATGCCACCGTCGGGCCCGCCGCCGCCTGTTTCCACCACCTGGTAGCCCTGCAGCCGGAAGCCCTCGCCCACGAGCATTTCAAACTCGCGCCAGCTCATGCCGTCCAGCGCGCTGGTGGACTGGCTTTGTGCAACGTCGACGATGAGCTTCGTGCGTTGGCTGCGCCGCCATGCCGAGATGCCGGCACCGGCCAGGCAGATGACAGGCAGCACGTACTGCCCAGCGGTCGCCAGTGCCTTCCAGATGGCCTGGGCCGGCAAGCTGCCGGATGAAGGCGTCAGCGGCTGAAGCGCCACGCCGTGCAGCAGCAGGTAACTCAGCAACGCCAGCAAGACGCCACCCCACCACGGCAGCATCGCGACCAGATCCATCAGGTCTTCGGCGAGGCTCGTCTTTCTGCGTCTTGGCACTTTTTTCCTTTCTCCCTCTTGCCGTCTTTGTACCAGGCAACGGAGAGGCGGTGACAGGCCCGCGTGGCGAATGTCGGAAGGGCGTGAGGATCTCTTGGCGCTGACACGCACGTCAGCCAAATGCCGGCGGCCACCCTATCCTGCACTCAGCTCATGCTTGCCGTCCTGTGTCAGACAGGCCAATAAGCGAAGCCGGACCGGCCAAGGGGCATCTGCGGCGTGGCGCATGCGGTTGACCGACCCATCACGGGGTCGGACTGTCCGAGGGTCCAAGCATCAGACCTTGGCCGGGCCCGACGCTTCCAGCGCCCGGGCCGCCGCCATCAAGCCCCTCAGCACCTTGTCCGCCACCGCTTCCGAGAACTCTGCAGGCAGCTCACCGCGCACCTGTTCGACCGCGGCCGGTGTGCGCTCGACGATCTCGCTCAGCAGGGCCTCGGCGTTGTCGCCGTAGCCGACCTTGCGGGCCGTGCTGTTGAAGTGCCGGCGCTGGATCGCGTGAAAGTGATGGTGGCGGCTCCTGCCCAGCATCGCCATGGCCATCTTCAGCTCGCGTGGCGCCCACTGATTCGGCCCCTCGCCGATGACGGGATAAGCCGACATCACGTCGTACAGCGGCAGCAGCCGGAAGCGTCCAGCCTGGCCTGCGAGCAACTGGATGCTGAAATTCTTGGCGTGCCCGTCCGGCGCGCGCAGCATCCAGAACAGGATCTGTGCGGCCATCAGCGTGCGCAGATCCTGCTCGGCGTTCACGGACTGCTGCGTGAGGGTGAACAGCTGCATCCAGCCTGGGCCGCCCTCGTTCTCGTACTTCATGTGCGGCGGGGTGGCGGTCGCCTGGCAGAAGTCTTCCTGCAGCAGCCGCAGCAGCCTTGTGCCGTCGCGCGACACGGTACGGTCGAAGCGCTCCACCACCAGCACGCGCTGGCGCCCGAAACTGGCGATGTCAGCGCGCGCGGCAGGCAGGCCGTAAGCCGCCAGCAAACGCAGGCACAGCCATTCGTTGTCCACCGAGGTGCTGAAGTCCGCCCGCCGCCCGCCCACCAGGCCCAGCGGCAGCTTGAAGATGTGCGTGGTCGGCGTGGCGCCACGGGGTTTCAGCCAGCGGCCGCCCCACCAGAGGAAGGCATCCTTTTCCTGTGCACCGGCCAGCGAGATGCGAAAGTCGTCGTCAGGCTCGCGCCCGACCCCGAACGTTTGGGTGCTGACGGTTTGGAGCAGATGCCGCTCGATGCCCTCTTCATCCACGGCCACCCCGTCGATGCAGTCGACGCCCGTGGGCTCCTGGTCGCCTGGAAGCAATTGGAGGGCCCCAACGCAGTCGCGTCCGATAGCGGCCAGCAGGGCGAAGGCTTCGGTCGATCCGGTCTTGAAGCGCGTGGCGGCGCGGCGGCGAATGGCATCGCTGTCGGGCAGCAAGCCCTCGAAGTAGTTCGCCACCGCAGGCCCGTTCAGCGGCTCGTTGTTGAAGCTGAAGGGCAGCGACAGGGACAGCGGCCGCCCTGCAGCAGAGGTCAACCACGCAGGGTCGTACTGCAACTCCATGCCACCGCGCCCGGTGAGAGTCCAGCGGCCGACACGTTCCCCGTTGGCCCACAGGCCGAGGGTCTGGCTGTGCGATCGGCGCCCCATGTCACCATTCCACGGCCGGGTCGGGAGTGGCAGCGGCCCGCTGGGCCAGCTGCAGTTCCAGACCCAGCACGGCGCACCAGCCGAGCAGTTGCTTGACGCTCAGCTCGTCCGCGTGCAACTCCAGATGGGAGACGCGGTTCTGGCTCAGCCCCAGGCGGCTTGCCACCTCGGCCTGCGTCAGGCCCAGTTGCTTGCGGGCGGACCTCAGCAGCACGCCGAGCTGCTGCGCTGTGACGAGAGGGTGGGGGCGTTGCGTTGGCATCGGATCCATCCGAATATCAGATATTCTGACTTTATCTGATTGCCAGTTATTTGGCGAATAGCCGATATGCAGATGCCGAAGACTTTCGCCGCTGACAGGCCAAAGCTGAAACCGTCACAGCAGCACCGGTCCGCCCGCACCATGCGGTCTTAGGGGCGCCTTCGGAGGCCCCTCGACTGAACTTTTCAACGCCAGAGTCAGCGGCTGATCTCCGGCCCCTCCCGACCACGCGCCGGCGTATGCGGCCAATCCATAAACGACAAAGCCCATCACGATGGATGGGCTCGCCGAGAAACGATGGTGGTCTGGGGCGGAATCGAACCACCGACACGCGACGGGCCCCGCTAACCGCTTGAATCAGCTAGGGTTTCGGCGAAAGCGCCTGAGTCGAGTGTACCGATGCGGTGTACCAGCGGCGCCCGGCGCCCGGCTGTCCTTATGAGGCCGAGCCCGGCGCTGCGTCCGCTGCCGATCCGCACTCAGCGTGAGCCCTGCGGCGCCCTGCGCTGTCGCATCGAAGGCTTCAGGGTAAATACTTTCCGGAACTGGTCCGGGGGTCCCGGTGCTGCGGTTGCCATGCCTGACCCGACCGCCTGCATCGGTGTGCGTGTTCGCTCTGCGCCAAGCCTCCGGACGGCAACCGGAACGCGGACCCCGCACGAGCCGTTGCCACGCGCCCCGCTGCCCCCGAAGATGAGCCTTCCAGCAATCACAGGGGCTAGCCGATGAACGAGAAAGCACGGGTCCGGCAGCAGGTCGTGCGCTTGCCGGAGCGACACGGCGCGTTTCTGCACACGCATGACGTGGTGAAGCTCACCGGCTTCAGCACCAAGCGTCGGCAGATCGAGCAACTGCAGCGCATGGGCGTGATGTTCTACGTCAACGGACTAGGCGAACCGGCCGTGCCTCGCTCGATCCTGGACCCGGCGCTACGGGTGGAGGTGGTGGCCTCGTGGAGCCCTGGCGCGCTGGCGGAGGTGCAGGGCGCGCATGCAAACGGCAAGGCGGCGGCATCGAAGGCGGGCAGGCGCAGCCCACGGGCAGCGGCAGCAGACCCCGACGACCCGCTGGCCGGCATCGGGGCTGAGCTGGCATCGGCAGCTAAGGGGCGCAGCCGGCACTGATGCCCCGCCGCGGGTCGGAGCGGGCCCGGGAAGGCGCAAACGCAGGCGGGGAGCCACTACCCAGCTTGAAGCGTTAGAAGTCGCTCCAGTGGCCTCTAATCGCGCCGACCCGCAATTCACCCGCAGGCCCTCACCGGCCTGTAGGCATGAGCGCATCCATCCTGGTGCCTTCATGCCTGCAAGGGCAGCGCAGCCGACGCGGCGCGCCAGCCTGCAGCGATAGACGGGGTGGACCCGCCAACAGATGCGCCTGGTGAACCTGCTTGCCAAGCGCAGCCAATGCCTAACGCCGGATGTCCTCTCTCCTAGTCCTACTCCTAGACCTCTCTCCTGTAGTCCTCTCCCCTATCCCTAGAACTCTCCTCTAGGTACTCGTTTTAGAGCCAGAGACAGCGCTTCTAGTCTCTGTACCGATAT
>JANOBX010000099.1:0-9057 GCA_031411875.1 Burkholderiales bacterium
CGCGTGCGCCCAGGCGAGCGCGTGCCGATGGACGGCGTGCTGACCATCGGCAACACCAGCATCAACCAGGCCTCGGTAACCGGCGAGAGCATTCCGGTGGACAAGGCCGCGGGCGACCTGGTGTTCGCCGCCACGATCAACGAGTCCGGCACCTTCGAGTTCCACGTCACGGCGCTGGCATCGAACTCGACGCTGGCGCGCATCATCCACGCCGTCGAAGAAGCGCAGGGCACCAGGGCGCCGACGCAGGGTTTCGTCGATCGCTTCGCGGCGATCTACACGCCGGCCGTGTTCGTGATGGCCTTGGTCGTGGCGCTGCTCGGGCCCTGGCTGCTCGACTGGACTTGGCTGACCGCCATCTACAAGGCGCTGGTGCTGCTGGTCATCGCGTGTCCGTGCGCGCTGGTGATCTCCACCCCGGTAACGATCGTCAGTGGACTGGCCGCGGCGGCCCGGCGCGGCATCCTGATCAAGGGTGGCATCTACCTCGAAGGCGCGCGCAAGTTGAAGGCCATCGCGCTGGACAAGACGGGCACCATCACCGAAGGCAAGCCCAAGCTCGTGGCGTGGGAAGTGATTGGCACCGAGGTCGACGCAGCCACCGCCGAGCACATCGCCGCCGTCCTGGCGGGGCACTCGGACCATCCGGTCTCACGCGCCATCGCCGCCGGCCTGACCCCCAACAACGTCGAGGCCAAGGACTTCAAGGCCATCGCCGGCCGCGGCGTCCAGGCCGACGTCGGCGGAGCTGTCTACGTGCTGGGCAACCACCGCTTGATCGAGGAACGCGGTCAGTGTTCGCCGGCTCTGGAGGCGACCTTGCGCACCCACGAGGAAGCGGGTCGCACGGTCAGCCTGCTGGCATCAGGCGCAGGCCCCATCGCCTTGTTCGCGGTGGCCGACACGATCAAGGCCTCGTCCCGCGAGGCGATTGCATCGCTCAAAGCCCTGGGCATCACGCCCGTGATGCTGACCGGCGACAACCAGGCGACAGCGACGGCCATCGCGCACGAAGCCGGCATCGATGAAGCGCGCGGGAACCTGCTGCCTGAAGACAAACTGGAGGCCATCAAGACGTTGCAGGCCCAGCATGGCCTGACCGCGATGACCGGCGACGGTATCAACGATGCGCCAGCACTGGCGCAGGCCGACATCGGCGTGGCGATGGGTGCCGCCGGCACCGACACCGCCATGGAGGCGGCGGATGTGGTGGTCATGAACGACGATCTGCGCCGGATTGCAGAGACCGTCCGGCTGTCCCGGTCCACACATGCCGTGCTGTGGCAGAACATCACACTGGCGCTGGGCATCAAGGCCGTATTCCTGGTGCTGGCGGTGTTCGGCAGCGCCACCATGTGGATGGCCATCTTCGCCGACATGGGCGCCAGCCTGCTGGTGGTGGCTAACGGTCTTCGGCTGCTGAAGAAGGGGGAGGGCAAGTGATGTTGAAAACGGGACTGTCTCGCATCGAGGCCTTCGAGGCGGCCATGGCAGAAGCCGGGCAGCACGGGGCCGTGGGCGACGCCAGGAGCGCGTTCGCGGCCCTGGAACGGGCGCATGTGCTCGGCCAGCTTGATTTCCTGCCGCATCTGCGGGTTCACTGGCAGATGCTCCAGGTGGGCTGGTCAGCGGGCGACTGGCGCGAGGTGATCGGTCAGGTTCTGCGCATCGCGCTGGTCCCGATCGGACATCTGGTCGGACGCCTGCCGATGGGCAATACCGGCGGCGCGAATGTCAGCGCCTTCAAGCCGATGGCCATCCCGCCTGAACTCAAACGGCTGATCGAGGAACGCGACCGATGACACCGGCGCCGGCTGGTCTCCGTCATCGAGATTGATTGGCGCGGCCATGGCGGCCAGCCCCACGCATTGGAGGCCGAGCGCAGCGCGCCCTATGAAGCCGAGCAATGCAAGATGCAAGTCGACATCTCCACAGACCTGGATTGTTCGATGGATGACGCGATCACCCATGCTGTGACAACGCGTCTGCTGAACTTTGTCGCCTACCCGCTGGTTCAGTTCACACCGCTCGAACCGCACATCTGGCCGCAGACCTGGGCCGAGGGCACGTACTGGGTCGGCGTGCGTGTTTTCGGCTTCGTGCCTTTCGGCAAACAGGCCATCGTGATCTCATACCCCGATTCGGCAACTGGCTTCCTTCTGCGCGATAACGGCCATAGCGCCCTGGTCAAGGTCTGGGATCACACCATCTCGATCTCCACGGCCAGTGGGCGCACCCGCTATCGGGACACAGTCACCATCGATGCAGGGCTGTTCACGTTGCCGGTTTGGCTGTTCGCCCAGGTTTTCTACCGCCACCGCCAGCGGCGGTGGCGCTTGCTTGCCGGGCGCAGCTTCCGGTGGTGACACTCCGCGAGGCTGCAGTTCCACGGAAGACACGGCCCTTTCAGGGCTGCGCACTTCAACCAGGAATCAGTCATCCCTGAGCGGCATGCGGGCGGCGTCGCGTCCTGGTCCTCAGGGGGACTTTCGGCTGTCGCTGATCCAGTCCGAGGCGGCGAACAGAAGGCCCGAGATCACGAAGGTGAGGTGGATGGCGATCTTCCAACCTATCTGCTCGCCCGTGAGCTGCACACTGATCAAAAAGGCCTTCAGCAGTTCAACTGCCGAGATCGCGACGATGGCGCCAATGAGTTTCATCTTCAGATCCGAGAAGCTGATCTTTCCCATCCAGGCGGGCCGGTCTTCGTGGTCACCGATGCTGAGCTTGGAGACAAAGTTTTCGTAGCCGCTGAAAACGATGATCAACAGCAGGACGGCGATCAGTGCAGTGTCGACGAGTGTCAGTATGGAGATCACCGCATCGTTTTGGACGTAACCGAAGACGCCCAACAGCAACGACCAAAGTTCCTTGCCGAACTTCAGGAGCAGTACCGCCATGGCGATGATCAGGCCGAGAAAGAAGGGAGCGAGTAGCCAACGACTGGCGAAGATGGCCGACTCAAGGAAGCGCTCGAACGCATTCGGTTTGGACTGCATGGGCGAAGTTCTCTTGCAGGAGCAAGGGGTGGGTTGGTTTCGATAGCCCCGAGATTGTCTGCCTTCCCACGCTCCAGGCCTGCGGGCCAGCGGCCGCAGGGCAGCTACCTTGAGGCACTGGCGCGGGCTAAGGCTCCGCAGCCCCAGTGGAGACCTGATGGACCTCAAACCCCGATGCGGCAGAACCTCATCGGTCACACCGGTCTGGGCACGGGACAAGCACCGGTGTTCTTCGTCAACGGCACGCCCTTGCGTGAATTGGCTGATCCGCCGTTGCAGGTGATCGTCCAGCAGAAGCTCACGACAGCTGGTGCTCCGGGCTCGACGTGCCTGCCTTAGGCGAAGTGGCTTTGGCCGGCCCGTCCTTCAAGCTCATGCCAATCGACGAGATGCCCTCGGATGATGCGGCCAGGGGCCGCCCTCCGTGCATGCGCGCGATGGCCGCCACGATGGCCAGCCCGAGCCCGTGGTTGCGATCCGCGTGGCTGCGCGAAGGATCGCCGCGATAGAAGCGGTCGAACAAGCGCGGAAGGTGACTGGGCTCGATCGCGGTGCCGCGATTGACCACCCGGAACTGCACTTCGCCGGGCGTTGACTGGATGATCTCAACACGCACCGTGGAGCCGCGCTGCGCATAGCGTGTGGCGTTGCCGACCAGATTCGACAGTGCCCGTTGCAGCAACGGGGTGTCGAAGCTGCCTGAGGCGTCGCCGACGATCTCCAGAGCCAGGCCCGCATCCTCGAGCGCAGCTTCATGGTAGTTGCACACCTGCAGCGCCAACGCGGCCAGGCTGGTGGTCGGAACGCGTCGTGCGATGACGCCGCGGTCCGCCTGCGACAGGAACAGCATGTCGTGGACGATGCTGGCAACGCGTTGAAGCTCCTCCAGATTCGAGCCAAGCACCTCGCGCAGTTCAGTGGCATCCCGGGCCTTGCGCAGCGCGAGCTCGGTGCTGCTGATCAGTGTGGCCAGCGGGGTGCACAGCTCATGGGCCACATCGGCGTTGAAGCCTTCCATTTGCACGTAAGCCAGCTCCAGCCGGCCCAGCAACTCGTTGAACTGGGCAATCAGCGGCTCAAGTTCCTCAGGCTGTGCGGAGCCGTCCAGACGCCTGTGCAGCGTGTCGGCAGCAAGTTGGCGGGTCTGATCCACCAGGTCGCGCACTGGGCGCAAGCCCAAGCGCACAAGAAGGAACCCGCCTGCCGACACGAGAAGCGTGCCGGCCAGGGCAGCGAAGGCGAGCGTGAACCCGATACGACGCAGCAGTGCAGCGTCGTCCCGAATGTCCAGCATCAGTACGGCGTCGAGTGTCCCTTGCGCTGGCGCCGGCGCGGGTACCGTGAAACGCGCGACGCGCTGGTCGATCGCTGGGCTTGGCGCAGACCGCCGATAGAACTCTGAACCGTCAGACGCCCGGGTCAGTGCAAGTTCCATGTCTGGGTGCCCGATGAAGAAGTCATCGAGCTTGTGCTTCAGGGTCGCAACGTCACCATCGCGCGCCGCCTCCGCGAGCAGGTGTCGGAGCTGCACCTGCTTTTGCACCATTTCCTCCGCCTGACGGGACTGGAAGCCCAGGTGCGTCGCGCCATACACCGCGGCACAGACCACGACCAGACCTACGAGGCTCTGCAGGGCCAGCCAGTACGACAGCCGGCGCCCCAACGACCCTATGCGGCTGCGGCTCATATGTCTCGCACCTCCAGCACATAACCCATGCCCCGCACGGTGTGGAGCAGGGTGCCCTCGAAGGGCGCGTCGAGCTTGCTCCGCAGGCGGCGGATGGCGACGTCGACGACGTTGGTGGCGCTGTCGAAATTCATGTCCCACACCTGCTCGGCGATCTCGGTGCGCGACAGCACTTCGCCCTGTCGGCGCACGAACAACGCGAGCAAGCTGAATTCCTGTGCTGTCAGGTCAAGCCTTCGTCCGGCGCGCATTGCTTTGCGGCGTACGAGGTCGATCTCCAGGTCCGCCAGCCCGAGAACAGTCGCGCCGCCCGGGGCGCGGGCTGGGCCGGCGCGCCGCAGCAAACCCTGGATGCGCGCCAACAGTTCAGAGAAGGCGAAGGGTTTGATGAGGTAGTCGTCAGCACCGCACTGCAGGCCACGCACTCGATCCTCGACGCGCACGCGGGCGGTCAACATCAGCACCGGCGTTTGCTTGCTCTGCCGCAGGGCGGTAAGCAGGCTCAGGCCATCAATGCCGGGCAACATGCCGTCCAGCACCAGCAGCTCGTAGTCGGACTCCATGGCGAGGTGAAGGCCGTCGACACCGTTGTGCGCAACGTCGACCACGAATCCCTCTTCCGTCAGTCCCTTGCGCAGGTAATCGGCCAGCTTGACCTCGTCTTCGATCACCAGCAGCTTCATTGCGCGCTGCCCTCCGTGAGACCCGGCCAACAACCTGTCCGAACTGTCATCTGCCGGACCTGTCTCTGTTGGAGCGCGATTTTTAGATTACTGCTCATGCCGTCAGGCATCCCGCTGCAGGTTGCTTGCGGGAACTTCCCAACCAAGGAATGGACACCATGAGCTCGTTCAAGTTTGCGTTCGCCACCGTTGCCGTCATCACCGCCATCGCTCTGCCAGGCCTGTCGCAGGCCACGTCGCTGTACCACGCTGCCGGCGGCGAAGCCGGATTCACGTACCACCCGGATCACGCCAAGAACGGCAAGACGCGCGCCGACGTGCAGGCTGAACTCGATGCCGCCCGAAAGGACGGCACGCTCGCGCTGATGCAGCGCAACGCACCCCTGCCCGTCAAGAGCACCGGTCCGGGCAAGACGCGTCAGGAAGTCATCAACGAGATGCGCAACGAATCCCCTGAAGCGCGGCGGGCACGCCTGGAATCGACTGCTGGCTGATCGGTCGAGGATCTCGGGGCGCGGCGAACCTGGCCTGTTGTCGGGCCACCTCGCCGCTTGCGTTTTGCGGCGCCCACATGCCTCCGAGGACAACGGCGCTGCTGGTGGATGTCGTTCTGCTTCTGCACAGTGCCTTTGGTGCGATCCGACGCGCAGACTTGCCGCGCTGAGGGCGCTTCGCCCGGCCAGAGGCGTCGCCGCCGTCCCAGCGGCCTGAGTCTCTTTGGTTGCGTTGCCTGCGGCTACCGGTTTGGGCCAGCAGCAGCTTGGCCGCCAGTCCCTCGTTCGATACGTTGCTGTCATTCGATGCTCCAGTGTTGATAACAACTCACGGGAGATCGGCAAGCGGCGACACAGGGGTCGCGTCGTGCCCGGTGGCGCCGCAGACTGCGGCAAGCACTCAGGCGCGAACGGGCTTCAGAGAAGGAAGAGACCCGCCTCGCCGATCAGGCGAGGGGCAGCCACTGAGGGCGTTCGGGTCGGGTCGGCGCGTATGCGCCTTCGGCTTCTTCGAGGATGGCGCTGGGGTGCGCCGCCGAGAGCAAGCCGGGCAGAGCCGACGGCAGCGTCAGCATCGCGCTGCAAGTGCCGTGACAGTGGCCGCAGTCCAGGTCCATGGCGCCGGGCGCCTTGTCGCCCTGGACATCGGCGTTTGCAGCCAGGTCCGCATCCGGCTCGGCGTCGCCGCCCACGTCCGCATGGTGCTCGTGCTCGTGGTGCCCGAAGTGCTCGACTGCGGCCTGGGTCTCGTGTCCGCAATACGAAGCTACGGCCGCCCAAGTGAACTGAAAAGGCAGAAGGGCAAGCAGAACAATGGCGAAGATTCGACGCACGGGCAAGAGTCTAGCGGCTACAGGGTTGGCCTCGGCTCCGCCAAGGAGACCGGGCTGTGGGGTTTCACCACTGCGAGGCGCGGACACGCGCGACGTTGCGGTTCATTGCATGGCGGATGACGCGCTCGTACAGCCAGCGCTTCACGCCCGACAGGTTGGAGCCGTGGCGCGCGTAAAAGTCGTCGGGGCTGTCGAAGACACCGAAGTCGTCGGCGATGCCTTCCTTCTGGATGTAGGTGTCCTGCCCGCGCCACTCGACGCCGGGCGCCGAGAGGTCGGGCGTGGCGGCGCCGTAGCCGCAGAAGCGGCGCGCCTGCGGGAACCGGCGCTGCAGGCTGGCCAGGTAGGGCGCATCGAGGATGAAGCCTTCCAGCGTGATCCAGCGGCCTTCCAGGCTGACCTCGACCCAGCTGTGGATGATGCGTTGCGGGGCCAGCCAGTAGGCCAGGCCGGTGATCGCGCCCTTCTGCAGCGGCTTGTCGATGGTGAAACCGTGGAAGCGGCAGGGGATGCCCACCGCGCGGAGCAAGGCCACCAGCAGCGTGCTCTTGGTGTTGCACTGGCCGATGCCGTCGGCCAGCACCCTGGATGCCGCTAGTTCGTCGCTTTCGTTGTAGCCAAAGGCGATCTCGTTGCGGACGAAGTCGTAGACGGCGCCGATGCGGTCGTAGGGGCTGAGGGTTCGCCAGCCGCGGCGGGCGACCAGGGCCTCGATGTCCGGGTGGTGAAAATCCAGCAGCGGCGTCGCTGCCAACAAGGGGTGCACGGCGTCGGACATGGTTTTCTTCCTCTCAAGCGTGCGCCGGCACCGGGCGCAGTTCTGCCTGGGCCGGCTGGATGACGGAGCGCGCGGCGGTCAGCGCGAGCACGCCCATGACCGCGGCGACGGCCAGGTCGGGCCAGCCGCTGCCGGTGCCGAAGACACCCAGCGCGGCAGCCATCACCGCCAGGTTGCCGATCGCGTCGTTGCGGCTGCACAGCCAGACCGAACGCATGTTGGCGTCGCCCTCGCGCCAGGCATAGAGCATCGCGGCCACTGACACGTTGGCCAGCAACGCCAGGGCGCCGATGGCGCCCATCGTCACCGGTTCGGGCACGGTGCCAGCGGCGGCCGACCAGGCGGCCCGGCCCAGCACGAAGATGCCGAAGGCGCCCATGGTCAGGCCCTTGAAGAGCGCGGCCCGTGCGCGCCAGGTCAGCGCCATGCCGAGGACCAGCAAGGAGATGCCGTAATTGGCCGCGTCGCCGAAGAAGTCGACCGCGTCTGCCAGCAGCGAGACCGAGCCGGCCTGCAGGCCGCCAGCGAGTTCGATGCCGAACATCGCTGCGTTGATGAACAGGGCCGCCCAGAGCACGCGGCGGTAGCGCGGGCTCTGGCTGGCGGGTGGGGTGGCGCAGCCATGGCTGCAGCAGGAGTCGCTCATGAGGGGCTTCCGGGTGTCGATGCATGCATTTGAAACCCTGTAGCGGCTCCAGAGTCAAGCGGCTATGCTGCGGTTCGTTGGCCGTCATTTCCCGCACGTCGAGAGACCCGACCCATGTTCGACTTCCTTCGCGTCACAGGACTGTTCTTCATCACCGCGGTCGCTGAGATCGTCGGCTGCTACCTGCCCTGGCTGGTGCTGACGCAGGGCCGTCCGGTCTGGTGGCTGCTGCCGGCGGCAGCGTCGCTGGCGGCGTTCGCGTGGCTGTTGACCTTGCATCCCAGCGCCGCGGGCCGCACCTATGCGGCCTACGGCGGCGTCTATGTCGTCGTCGCGCTGCTCTGGCTGTGGCGCGTCGATGGCGTCGTACCGACGCGATGGGACCTCGTAGGTGGCGCCATCTGCCTGGCCGGCATGGCGGTCATCGCCCTGCAGCCCAGGGCGGCAAGCTGAAGCGGGACACGGCCATGAAGATCGGCGAACTGGCGCTGGCGGCGCAGACCCACGTCGAGACCATCCGCTACTACGAACGTGAAGGCCTGCTGCCGCAGGCGCCGCGCAGCGAGGGCAACTACCGCATCTACGGGCCCGAGCACGTCGAGCGCCTGGCCTTCGTGCGGCATTGCCGGTCGCTGGACATGACACTGGATGAGATCCGTGTGCTGCTGCGTTTCAAGGACGAGCCTCAGGCGGAGTGCGGCGAGGTCAACGCGCTGCTCGACGAGCACATCGGCCATGTCGCCACCCGCATCCGCGAGCTGCGCCAGCTGGAGAAGCAGCTGAAGGCGCTTCGCGAGCAGTGCGCGGGTAGCAGCGAGGCAGCGCACTGCGGGATCCTGAACGAGCTGGTGCAGGCCTCGTCAGCGCCGGCCACCGCAGCCGCCGCCAAGGCGCCTGGTCACCACGTGGGAGGCTCGCACGCTCGCGATGCCCGCCG
>JANOBX010000100.1:0-1723 GCA_031411875.1 Burkholderiales bacterium
GCTGTGGATGGTGTCGTCGAGATCGAGTTCCTCCGCCGAGCCCTCGCGCGCGAACTTGCGCAGGCGGCGCAGCGCCACCTTGATGTTGCGCGTGCCGAGTTCCTTGGTGTCGTCGTAGTCCTTGTAGGCGCGCTGGTCCCAGACCTTCACGGCGCTCTTGTTGCGGCCCTTGTCCTGCCCGATGCGGATGCCCTGCGGGTTGTAGCCGTAGGCGCCGAAGGGGCTGGTGCCCCCGGTGCCGATCATCTTGTTGCCGCCCTCGTGGCGTTCCTTCTGTTCCTCGAAGCGCTTCTTCAGCGTCTCCATCAGCTCGTCCCAGCCCATCTTCTCGATCGCCGCCTTCTCCTCGGCGCTGAGCTCCAGCTCCAGCGTCTTGCGCAGCCACTCCAGCGGCACCTCCTGCGTGAAGTCGGTGAGCAGCTCCACGCCCTTGAAGTAGGCGGCGAAGGCGCGGTCGAACTTGTCGAACTGGGTTTCGTCCTTGACCAGGCTGGTGCGGGCGAGGTAGTAGAACTTGTCGACCGAGGGCCCGCCGTCGTCGTCGATGACGCCGGCCTGCAGCGCTTCGAGCAGCGTCAGGTATTCCTTCACGGACACCTTCAGTTTGGCGGCGCGCAAGGTGTAGAAGAAATTGATCAGCATGGCGGACGGCCGATGACCTGGAGGTCTCTATTCTCGCTGCGGATGGGCTTCGGGCCCGCCGCATCCTCCCTTGACCCCCTCCAGCGCCGCGCTGACCGCACTCCTCATCCAACAGAGCCTGTTCGCGCTGATGTGGCTGGTGCTGGGCGGCCTGCGCCTGTCGCGTCGGGCGACCTGGCACTGGTCGGCGGGTGTGGCGGTGGCGGCGCTCGGGCTGGGCCTGCTGCTGCTGCGGGACGACGTGCCGCGATGGCTGGGTTTCTGGGGCGCGATCGTCGTGCTGTCGGGCGGCCTCCTGATCATGGTGCGCGGCCTGCAGCTGTTTTGCCGGGTGCAGCCCGATCGCTGGTTCCTGCCGGCCTGGCCGGCCATTGCGCTGGCCCTGGGGGCGGCGCAATGGCACGGCTCGGTGACGCTCTTCGTGACCGTGTCGTCGGTGTCGCTGGGGCTGGTGGTGTGGCGTGGGGCCTGGGTCGTGCGTCACGATCTGGCGACCGAGTTCGGAGCCCGTGCGGCGGCCGTCTGCGCCTGGCCGTTCTGGACGATCGGCGGCGTGCTGGTCTTGCGCGGCCTGGTCGCGCCGCTGGCGCCCGGCTGGGTCGGCGGCCCGTTGCAAGAGGCTGGCGCCAGCAACCTGGCGGCCTCGCTGGTGTTCGTGGCCTCGGGGCTGGTGCTCAACCTGGCCCTGGTGGCGCTGGTCTGCAGCCGCCTGGTGCGCCGGCTGCAGCAGGCCAGCGAACACGACGTGCTGACCGGGCTGCTCAACCGCCGCGGCATCGAGAGCCGGCTGCACCAGCACGCCCGCCTGTCGGCGCGCCGCGGCCAGCGCCTGAGCCTGCTGTCGATCGACGCCGATCACTTCAAGCGCATCAACGACGAACACGGCCACCCGGCGGGCGACGAGGTGCTGCAGGCGCTGGGCCAGGCGCTGCACACCGTCATCCGCGACAGCGACCTGGCCGCGCGGGCCGGTGGCGAGGAGTTCTGGGTGCTGCTGCCCGACACCGACGCCGACGGCGCAGCCGAGCTGGCCGAGCGTGTGCTGCGCGCCGTGCGGGCGCTGCGGGTGCCGCTGGCCGAT
>JANOBX010000101.1:0-3153 GCA_031411875.1 Burkholderiales bacterium
CTTCACGCGCCGAAACCTGTTTCGGATGAGGCAGTTCTTCGAGGCCTACAGCACGGCCGACAAGGAAGTGACAGCGCTGCTGACACAACTGCCGTGGACCCACAACCTGATCATCCTGACCCAGTCAAAGCGCCCCGAGGAGAGGGAGTTCTACTTGCGCCTGGCGGTGCAGGAGAAGTGGACCAGCAGAGAGCTGGAGAGGCAGTACAGCCTCGGCACCTTCGAGCGCGCGGTGCTCAGCCCAGCAAAAGTGTCGGCAGCGCTGACACAAATGCATGGCGCCGCCGCTGGGGCTGCTTTCAAGGATGCCTACTCGGTCGAGTTCCTCAACTTGCAGGCCGGCCATACCGAGGCCGACTTGCACAGCGGCCTCCTAGGCCAACTTCGCACCTTCCTCATCGAGTTGGGGCGCGACTTCTGCTTCGTCGGTTCGGAGTTCCCGGTGCAAGTGGGTGGCCGTGACTTCGCGCTCGACCTCCTGTTCTTCCATCGGGGTCTGAATTGCCTCGTGGCCATCGAGCTCAAGGTGGATCGGTTCGAGCCCGAGCATCTGGGCAAGCTGAACTTCTACCTTGAAGCGCTGGACCGCGACGTACGCAAGCCGCACGAGAACCCAGCAATCGGCGTGCTGCTGTGCGCTTCGAAAGACAGCGAGGTGGTGGAATACGCGCTCAGTCGCTCGCTCTCGCCGGCATTGGTGGCCCAGTATCAGACCCAGTTGCCGGACAAGCAGATTCTGGTGGCCAAGCTGCACGAGTTTTACGCATTGAGTGCTCCTGAGCCGGAGGCAAAGACCGAGCCTGAAAACAAGGACAAGTAATGGCAACCAAGAATCCGCGACTGGCGAAGCTCATACAGGCATTCTGCGAAGCACCAGGGGCGGAGCGGAACCTCTACGACAGCTTGAAGAAGCTGCTCACGGACGCCGCATCGCCCTCGCGCTGCGATGCTGCCAGCGTCGTGATCGACTCGCCGATCCCGGGGACGCGTTGCGCTCCTGACCTGACCTTGTATCTTCTGGGCGAGAAGGGCCGGCCCATGGTGACGGCCTCGCACGTGTTCGCGTCGATCGAAGTCAAGCGCGGCAACCACTTGGCCAAGGCCGAGGCCAGTGTCCTAGCTGAAAAGTGGAAGTACATCACCTCGACGACGCGGCACTTCTACCTGATCGACCAGAAGCGCGTGATTCGATACCAGGTCGATCCTGGCGGTGAGATTCGCAACCGGATCGTGTGGACATGGGCGCGTCTTTCGCAGGACGACCTGTTCATCAAGGCGTTCGGCCCGATCAGCTCGGACTTTGCGCGGGTTTCATCGGCGATCGAGGCCTTCAAGCTTGGGGTGACCGGCTTCGCTTACGTCGACGTTGTCGACACCACCCGGCGGGAGTTCATCGACGCGGTCCGCGTGGCGGCGAGCACGATCCGGGAGGCGGTTGAAGTCGTCGTGCGGGACGTGCTGATCGGTCAGGTGCGCATCGCGATTGGTGCGCTGGATGGGCTCAAGGAAAGCTGGGGTGATTGGAAACTCACCTGGACCGATGCCACCTTGCCGCAGGTGAGCTACGCCAAGGCCTCGTCCCTGCATGGAGCCGAACTTCTCGCCTACGAGAACGCCGTCGATCGCGTGGTGCTCGCCATCGAGCCGTACGTGTCGGCGCTAAAGCTAGAAACCGTCGTGCTGCCTCGCACGGCGTATCGCATGGGCTTCGATGAGCCGGTGTCTCTGCTGTCGGAGCTGAAGGACAGGAAGGGCAAGCTGACTTCCGCCGGCAAGGCCATCGACTCGCTCGGGTACGAGACCGCGTCGATGATCCTGTCGCGCATGCTGATGGTCCGCTTCGCCGAAGACCACGGCCTGCTCAAGCGCTACATCTGCAACGGCGGCATCGAGCAGTTTTCCAAGTTCGCCGAGCACTTCAACATCGGCGCCCAAGGCCTGCTGCGCGAGGTCTACAGCAGGGCCGGCGACTGTCTATCGATCGTTTTGACGTCAGAGGCGCTGTACTGGGCTGTCCAGGGTGACGTCCCAACGCTCAGCGACGCACTGCTGCATGCCATGTGGCTGCTGTCGCGCTGGAACTTCAAGACCGTCAAGGGCGACATCCTTGCCGGCGTCTACGACAAGTACCTCGATGTAGCCAAGCGGCGCGCATTGGGCGAGGTCTACACGCGCCCGGAAATCTGTCGCTACATGCTGGCTCGCTGCAACGCCAAGCCGGCGGACACCGTGCTGGACCCGGCATGCGGCTCGGGCACGTTCCTGGTTGAGCACCTGCACGGGCAGTTGGAGCGACTGCGGTCGTCGAACGCGCTGAACGTGGAGGCCGTCCAGAGCGTGTTGCAGCGCATCTACGGTCTGGACATCAACCCGTTCTCGGTGGTGCTGTCGCAGATTCAGATGCTGTGGCAACTGCTGGACGTGTTTGCCTACCTGACACCAGACGAGCAGAAGAACACCGCCAAGGCGCTGATTCCGCACATCATGATCGAAGGTGGCCACACGTCGCTGGACACCTACGACCAGCCGATGGAGGCCCAGGGCGAGCGCGAGCTTGATCTTGGGCAGGCCGACAGTGGGGGCGCCAAGTTCTCCGGCGCCTTCGGCACCCAGGTGCGTCGGCGATTGAAGGCCATAGCGACGGCTCAATACGACGTGGTCGTTGCCAACCCGCCGTATGTGCGGGCCCATCGGCTGGCCCTCGACGAGCGAACGAAGAAGGCATACGGCCGCATCATGTTTGGTCAGGTTGACCTGTACTGCATGTTCCTCTACAGGACCCTGCGAACCTGGTTGAAGCCAGGCGGGCGGACGGCGTTCATCATCCCCATCGCGGTTCTCGAAGCGGGCTACGCCGAAGGCCTGCGCGGCGTGATTGCCGAGTACAAGATCATCGAGTTGGTGGACCTGGAGGCGCTGCGGAAGCTCACGTTCCGGGGCGTCAAGAAGCAGACGATCATCATCGTGCTGGAGAACACGCCGGCCACGGACGATGATCTGGTGACGGTGCGGATCGCCGGCACGGAGTGCTTCGACAGCAACACCGACCAGATCGACCTCAATCTGGCCACGTCGTCCCAGATCAGGCGCAAGCACCTGCTCGTCGAAAGCTACTTCGGCGCCGTGGTCGAAGATGATGATGCCGAAGGGAGT
>JANOBX010000102.1:0-7483 GCA_031411875.1 Burkholderiales bacterium
GCGGGCTTCGGTTGGAGGCCGCACGGGCCGCATCGCCGGGCAGCTAAACCACGACTTTCGGGGTCTCGACTCCAAGACGGCGAATCGCTTCTATGTCGGCTCCTACGGCCGAAGCACTGCCATCCCATCGGTGAGTGACCTCGATCTGCTCTACGAGCTGCCTGCGGCGCTCTATGCCAAGTACGACGCCTACGCCAGCAATGGCCAATCTGCGCTGCTGAGCGCTGTGCGTGACTCACTCCGCAGTACGTACCCGACCTCGGCGATCGCGGGCGACGGCCAGGTCGTGGTCATCAACTTCAATGACGGGATCCGGTTCGAGATCCTGCCTGCCTTCCTGAATCAAGGAGGTGGGTATACGTTCGCGGACTCGAATGGCGGCGGCACTTGGCGCACGTGTAAACCGAAGCAAGAGATGCAGGCCTTCTCGAGCCGGAACGTGGACTGCAATGGCAACTTGGTTGAACTTGCCCGAATGGTCCGAGCATGGCGCGACTACAACAACGTGCCCATGAGCGGAATGCTGATCGACACCTTGACGTACCAGTTCATCGCGGGCTGGGCACATCGGGACAAGTCGTACCTGTACTACGACTTCATGACACGCGACTTCTTCAACTACCTCGCTGGCCAGGACTCCGCGAAGACGTACTGGTTGGCGCCTGGCAGCGGTTCATATGTCTATCGACAGGGGCCCTTCGAGTACAAGGCGAGGCAGGCAGAGCTCAGGGCGTTGGAAGCAATCGTTCATCAGAATGCGAACCAGGATTGGTCCGCCAAGCAAAAGTACCGGGAGATCTATGGAACCAGTTTCCCCAGCTAACGCGGCCGCCATGACCTCCCTGGAAGGTCAACTGCGCGAGATGTACGGGCGCGCTGCCTACACGCACAAGACGCACGAGAAGATGGCCGACGGGTACATCCGAGGGTACAGGCGCATCAAATCAGTGGAGATCTGGCTCTCTGCGCTGGCGACGGGCAGCCTGCTGCTTGCCGTGTTTGGTGACTCGCGCGAAGGCACGATTGTGGGCGCAGTTCTTTCCACAATCCTGCTAGGTCTCACCCTCTACTTCCGGGAAGCGATGCTCGGCGAGCAAGCGCAGAAGCATACGGTCGCCGGCTCAAAGCTCTGGGGTGTGCGCGAGGCCTTGCTGAGCCTTCTCGTGGACATGCACGATGGACGTGCCGTCGAGGAAGTTCGCAGTGAGCGTGATCGGCTGAACCAGCTATTGGAGGAGATCTACAAGGGGGCTCCCCGCACCGATAGCAAGGCATATGAGGCAGCCCAGAAGGCGCTCAAGGCCGACCAAGAACTCTTCTTCACCGACTCCGAGCTGGATCACATGCTGCCGCAGCGCCTCAGAAGCCAAAGCAAGTAGAGAAGTGTGACGAGTCGACCCCCACGTTGAACCGCGAGTGGATTCGAAGGAGCTGGCTGACACCGCATACCTCGATCCTCCGGCCCTCACGATCGAAGACGACCTTGCCATCGGCGTCGACTGCCATGCTGCCGCGGAACGTACCCACGACCGGTTCCGCCGCCGCGTTGCCGAAGCAAAGTATGCCCACGTCCGGCTTCGCGGCCGTGCTAGAGTGAGTTTGGACTCGCGGACAGATTTTTTGCCATGCTTCATGGCATGTGAAACTAATGTCCGGGGATATGCTCCTCGGCGTCCCTCGTGGTTGCCCTGCGTTCTCGCTGAGCATCCGTGCGATCGCGTAAGAGTGTCCGTGGGTCCGCTTTCTTTCGCTGTCTTCGCGCATGTCCCAACTCAAACAGCTAAGGGCAGCAACCACGCTCTCTGACGTAGCCCGGCTCCTTGAGATCAAGCCTGGGATGCTGTCTTTCCTGCTGTACAAGAAGCCGAAGGCCGCCCTGTACGCGAAGTTCGACATCCCGAAGCGGCACGGCGGCACGAGAGAGATTTGGGCACCGGACAAGGACCTGAAGCTCGTCCAGCATCGCCTCGCGAACCTGCTGCAAAACTGCGTTGAAGAGATCAATGCCGGGCGTGGTCACGTCGAGGATGGCAAGCGCCATGGCGTCGCGCACGGGTTCAAGCGCAAGCACACGATCATGACCAACGCGCGCGTGCACGTGACGCGCCGGTACGTCTTCAACGTGGACTTGCACGACTTCTTCGGCACGATCAACTTCGGCCGGGTTCGCGGCTTCTTTCTGAAGGACAAGAACTTCGCGCTCCAGGAGAAGGTGGCAACCGTGATCGCACAGATCGCATGCCACGAGAACAAACTGCCGCAGGGCAGCCCGTGCTCGCCAGTCATCTCGAACCTGATCGGCCACGTGATGGACATCATGCTGGTCCGACTGGCCTCGGCAACAGGCTGCAGCTATTCGCGCTACGCCGACGACCTGACGTTCAGCTCGAACAAGAGCAAGTTCTCATCGCGCGTCGCGACGCAGGACGAAGACGACAAGGACCTATGGCTGCCAGGTCAAGGCCTCAAGCGCCTGGTCGCTAAAGCCGGCTTCAGCTTCAACGACAAGAAGACCCGGATGCAGTACCGGAACTCCAGGCAAGACGTGACAGGCCTCGTCGTGAACCGGAAGGTCAACGTTCCCGCGACCTATCGCTACACCGTCCGTGCGATGGTGGACCACGCCCTAAAGAAGGGGGCGTTCGAACGCATCTTCAAGAAGGTGGACGCAGCTGGCGTCGAGACGACCTTCAAGCAGCCCGGGACGAACCGTCAACTCATCGGCATGTTGTCGTACATCGATCAGGTCGACCTCTTCAACCGCAAGCTCCGCGAGGACAACGGCCTCGAACCGCACGACACTTCGGGGCGAACCGATCTGTTCCGCCGGTTCCTGTACTTCGATGCGTTTCACGCGATCGGATCGCCGGTCATCGTTTGTGAAGGTCCGACGGACAACATCTACCTCCGGCATGCGATCAAGCGACTGGCACCGACTTACCCGATGCTCGCAGCAGGAACACCGCCGAAGCTGAGCGTACGGCTGTTCAAGTACGGGCAGCGCCGAACCAGCGAGATCACGCAACTCACCGGCGGTGTGGGTGGGCTGTGCCATTTGATGAAGCACTATCACGCGGACTTCACCAACAGGATCAAGGCGCCAGCTCCGAAGCACCCCGCCATCATTCTCGTCGACAACGACGCGGGTGCGAAGAACATCTACGGCGCGATCTCCGAGATCATCCGGAAGCCGCGCCCGACTGGCACGGAGCAGTTCATTCACGTCGTCGGAAACATGTACGTGGTGCCCACGCCCTTGGGTACAGGCGGAGCCAAGACAGCGATCGAAGACTTCTTTGATGCCAAGACGCTGGGCGAGAAACTTGGCACGAAGACCTTCTCGCGAGCCGCGAAGTTCGACGACACGAAGCACTTCGGGAAAGCGGCGTTTGCTCGCGAGATCGTTGAGAAGAATGCCGCGTCGATCGACTTCAGAGGGTTCTCTGCGATCTTGGACGGCGTGGTCGCGGTCATGGCGGACTACTCAAAGCGCCACCCCCCGACTCCTTAGGGCAGGTAGCCTGAGCGCAGTTGGTCACCACCTATGGCTGATCGGCCACAGTGCCTCGCCATGCGCATGAGACTGGGATCCACGACGACTCAAAGTTGCCGCTCAGGCTGCACGCGGCAAGCGCCGGGCAAAGGAACAGGGCGAGGGCCTCTACCTCCGTGTCAAGGCTGGTCCCCTGCAGGCCAGCTTTCGTCACGAAGGCCCGCCATTGCTGGGCCTTGATCGGGTTCGATGAGAAGTCGGCCGTCAGCGCTGCGGGAACGGATGTCGGCACTGATGTGTTCCGCCGTGCAAACGTCGCTCGGATGGCGGACACCAGCGTGGCGCCGTCGAGCTCCGAAGTCCTGGCGATCACTGCCAGGTCGAAGAAGTCCTTCATCCGGCTGTTGTTCATGCCCAGTACGACCATCGCGTGCAGCTTCTCGGCGATCACTGTGTAGACCGGGTAGGCCCGCAGCGATGGCGCCGCCAGATCGTCGAGCAGCGTGGGGTAGGTGACGGTCTTTGGCGCGGGCGTGATCGCGTCGCCGAATCCGATGTCCACCTGCACCGGCAGGCGCGCACTGCCAATGAACGCGGGGATGTTCAGGCGCAGCCCACCGTAGACGTTGTCTTCGCGGATCGGCGCGATTCGCATGCCTGAGGGGTCGTATCGAACGCCGTCGTCGGCGTCGATCGCGCAGATCGCGGTGAATGTGCTGCGCAGCGTGTCCGCATCATCTGCGCCGAAGCCCAGCAGGTCGGCATCCTTCGTCGGCCGGTGCGGCGTGTCGTACCAAAGTGCAAACAGCAGCGCGCCCTTCAGCACGAAGTTGCCTGCATGCGGGGACACCGAGAGCCGGTACAGCAGCCGCTCAATCGCAAAGCGCGAGAGCAAGAGGTTGTAGTTCTCGCCAGTGCTCCGCGACCGGTTGAGCAGGCGGGCGAGCACCGACGCTGACCGGTCTGCGCTCATCCTGTCATCGCCTCCAGGTACGGGCGCATCACATTGGTCATCCGGTTGACCTTGGCGTAGCGCCACAGGTCGTCCATCGTCACTTTGCGCTGCTGCCAGGCCTCGCGCAGGGCTTCGAGTGCCACGTCGAGACCCACCTTACTGCGCAGCTTGAAGCAGTCGGTGATGGTCTTGGCCAGGCTGTAGACGCGGACCGGTGCGCCGTCGAGCTCGACAGTTTCGATGCCCTCGCTGAAAGCCTCGCCTGACAGGCGTGTGACGCGCAGGGCAACCTGGGCGCCCTTCGGTGCGTGCGTGCCGGCCGGCAGCGCGATCCAGACCTCGAAGGGAGCCTGCACACCGATGCCGTGGATCTCCAGGGCAGAGAGAAGGCACACCACGGCCTTGGGCGCAAGCCTGGTCACCTCGATCACCGACTGGTGCGCGCTCGGTGATCCCTCAGCGCCCGTGTAAAGCCCGCGGCCGACGCGGCGGACTTGGCCGCGTGCAGCCATGCGCGAGACTGTGCGCGCTGGAATGCCCTGCGCCGACAGCTCGCGCGCGGACACGGCGGGCTGGTTCGCCGCAAGGCGCAGCAGCTTCTCGGCATGGCTTTGGGCGGGCATGCCGGCATGGTAGCAAAATGCACTACTTATGTGTAAGTAATGCACTCTATGGTCATCCAGCATGCGCTGGCCGGGTCGTCTGCTGTGCGTGCGTGGGCGCCATCCTGGGCGAATGGCTGCGCGGTGGCGGGAAAGCAGGCATCGGCCCGCCAGATCGACTCCACGTCCAGACCGGGGCGACACCAGGGGCACCAGTCTCAGGACCCGGCGAGCCCTCGTCGAGGCCTGCGGGAACGATGAACAGCATTGGCGCCGACCCTTCGCAGTCGGTGAGCACGGCGCTCGCGATCCCGTTGTCGCGCCCGAGGTTGTAGTGCAGGCCCTTCACGAACGCGCGGTTCTCACCGACGAGCCTGTCCAGCAGCTGCTTCTCGAAGCCATCTTCGACCGGCAGCCATTGCCGCGTCGCCGGCATCAGGCTCAACTCGTTGATCGCCGGAACGCCGGCACTGGTCACGCCGAAGGTGGCGATCATCACCATGTGGATGTCGTCGCTGACGCCCCACAGCGCCAGCTCTGGCTCGAAGCGACGCCCGAGCCGCCGGTACAGCTGCTCGTCGATCGCGAAGGCTTGGTCGGGCAAGTGTTTGACGATCGCCTTGAAGCCGTAGCGTGCCGGCACGATCTCCTTGATCTCGCCGATCAGCAGCATCAGGTGTTGTGGCTTCCCAGGCGCGGCTAAGGCGTGCTGCCACTGAGCAAGCCGCCGGGCGTTGATCGCGTCGCGATCGTCGATGGAGAAGGGCTCCGGCACGTAGAGCCGGGCGCGCAGCGCGTCACCGCGCGCGAGCTTGTGCTCCGCGGCCTGGAGCAGATACCTTCGCACCGTGGCCCAGGTCCGCTTGCCCGCGAATGCCGGATGCCAGCGTGTCAGCTCGGCCTGGTCCCACAGGTAGTGCAGCAGGCCCCGCAACGAGAGCTTGGTACCGGAGGAGGAGACGCTGTCACTCTCGCCACCGGCCGGCGGCATCGTCGATCGGCCGGGCATCCTTGCCAGCGGGAAGTCCAGCCTCAGCGTGGTCTCACCGGAGGCCGGGTCCTCGGTGATCGCGCTGCCCAAGACCTGCCCCAGGCCAGAGGACTCCGCAGGCGGCTCGTAGGACGGGCAGTCGGGCGCATGGTGGCTGCCGGTGTCCGGCATGCGCTTGACGATGTAGCCATCGCCCAACCGCGCCACGTACATCTCGATGCCTTCGACCAAGCACATGCATCGGGGCCGCTGGTGGGCCGCGTGGTAGTCGGCGACAGCCTCTGCGAAGTCGCGGGTGCCGATCTCGAAGCGCCGGCCGGCGATCTCGTAGACCGCTGACGGCGCCGTGATGTCATGAGCCGACGTTTCCATCGTCGTGACCTCACCGCACGGGTGCCGGTGCCGATCGTTCGCGCGAGCGTTGCAGCTCCGGCGTGGGTACGACGACCGGCCGCTGCGAGGGTGCCGTCTTGTCGTAGACCTTGACCTTGGGAACCTGCCCGTCGCGGATGCGCTGGGCCAGCTTCTCTGTTGCGGCTGCCATCACGGCGGCGCGCTGCTTCTCTGGCACCTTCTTGGCGACCAGCACCGCCTCGATGGCGGCGAGCACGGCCTTGCGGCCACCGCCGCCGCGAGCGGATGCCTTCACGGCAGGCGCCGTTGCGGTGCCGCCGCTGGCATCACGAGCCGGCTCGATGCGATTGACCAGCCGAGCCTCGCGTTCGCGTTTAAGGACTTCCAGGTCGCCAGAGTTCGGCTCGTAGCCCAGGGTCTTGACGCCGCGGACCGACGCCTCGAGCCAGACCATGCGCTTGAAGTCTTCGTTGCCCGAGACGCGCAGCGCCTTCCAGTTGCGCGCTTCGGCCACGTCGACCATCGATCGGGCGACTGACGGGCTGTTGGTGTCGGTGGCCAGGCGGAAGGTCGACTCGGTAAAGGCCACACGCGAGGTGTCGCCGCGGAAGCGGTACTCGGTGCGGCCGATGGTGACGTCGCCCACCGTCACCGGGGCGCGTTTGATGATGTAGCGGTCAGTCAGCGCTGATTCGAGGCGGGCAACCAGGGCGTTGCGTTCGGCCTGGGCGTCGATCTTCGCGATGGCTTTCCCGTCGGCTTGCTCGGGTTGAAGCGGTATCTTGGTGGTGCCGGGCATCGAGACGACGTTCGTCGTGCCGGGCACCTCGTCACGCGGAGCCACAGGGTCCAGGGGGCGCTCGGGTGCCGCCGGCCGCTGCTGGCCGCGCTGCCACTCGCCGTCGACCTTCTGGATAGTGGTGCGCTTGCCGTCCTCGGCTACCGCAACGAAACGCGTGCTGCCCAGTTGCTCGGCTTTGCCCAACATCTCCGGCAGGGTGTTGGCCCGGTACGTGACCTCGGCGAACGGATCGCGCATCTCGTAGCGCTCGCCAGCGGCCTGGTCCGGCGTCTGAAAACGCGCGATG
>JANOBX010000103.1:0-22254 GCA_031411875.1 Burkholderiales bacterium
GTTCGCGACTACCTGGTGGCCGCGGGCGTGGACTCGGCCCGCATCCGCGCCACCTACCAGCCGGCAGGCGACCACGTGGCCGACAACGCCAGCGCCGGAGGCCGCGGCCTGAACCGCCGCGTCGAGATCGAGCTGTACCGCGCGCTGCCGGTGGCGCTGAGCACGACAGCCGTCGCCCAGCCCTGAGCCATCTCCAACCCACCATCGGGAGGTCATCATGGATGCAGACAGCGCCCCCGCCCGCCAGGTCGCGCCGGCCCAGGGCGGCACGGTCGAGCCCGCGAACCGGGCGCCTGTGGCCATCGCGAAGTTCCAGACGCCGGAGCCGGACCCCGGCGAACGCTATGAACTGCGGGACCCCTTCGCAGAGGTAACCTACCGCGCGAACACCTTGCCCGAAATGGTCGACAAGGCGGACCAGCTGGGCAGCACACGCTTCGTCGCTGTGGCCGAGGACGGCAAGCGCACACCGATTCAGAAGGTCGACAGCGTTTGGCAACGCGGTGAACAGCGTCCGGCGCCGCCTGAGCGCCCGTTGGACCCAGGTCCAGCACGCGACGAGGTGCCCGAAGCCGCAAGCACAGCCTTGGCAACCGGCGCCAGCAAGGCCACGGCGAAGCCGGAACAGGACGTTGCCAAGTCCGTGGCGAAGATCGACACCCAGGCCGAGCGGGCAGCACTCGTCGCGCGCCTCGAAGCGGCGCTGATGGACCGCTACATCATCAAGCGCGCACCGGTGACGATGGGCGACGTGAGCATCGGCCGCACCGAATACCGCTTTCGCGGCGACACCTCCCGCGTGGCCTTCACCGAGTCGACGTTCCGCCTGGCCACCGACACCAACAGCCCCTCGGTCGCTCGGTCGATGGTCGATGTGGCCGAGGCGCGCAACTGGAAGGCTCTGCGCGTGTCCGGCAACGAGGACTTCAAGCGCATGGTCTGGCTCGAGGCATCCGTGCGCGGCGTGAAGACCCTGGGCTACGAGCCGAACCCCGGGGACCTGGAAGTGCTGAAGCGCGAGCGCGAGGCGCGCCAAGTCAACCGCATCGAACCGGCCCGGGATGCGACCGGCGGTGCTGCGGCAGCCCCAGGCGAGAAGGCATCCGTCCGCGGCGGCGGTGGCCGCAAGGCCGTGCTCGCGGCCATCGAGGCGGTACTGGTCGCGAAGAAGGTGCCCGAGAAGCAACGCGCCGCCGTGATGGCCGCCGCGACCGAGAAGCTGGCCCAGCGCATCCGCGACGGCCAGGTGCCGAAGGTGAAGATCTACGACAAGGCGGCGCCGTCGCAGCGCCAGGTCGTCGTCCCCACGCCCGAGATGCAGCGCTCGCGCGACCGTGCCGCGCCGGCACCCGTGCGGTGAGGCGACGCCCATGGAGACTTCGGCCCACGGCATCACGGCGCCGTCCGCGGTGTACGAGATCGCGGGCCGACGCTTCGAACCCGGTTCGCGCGGCTTTGCAGACGCCATTGCAGAAGCCCACGCGGCCCACCAGCGCCCGCGCTGCATGTGCCTTGTCGAAGGCGTCGAGATGTACGTGGCGCGCCTCGGCGAGGGCTACATCGTCAAACGCATGCCCGACACCGGCAGCCATCACGCGCCCGACTGCCCTTCCTACGAGCCGTCGGCCGAGTTCTCCGGCCTGGGGCAGGTGCTGGGAAGCGCGATCACCGAAGACCCGGCCACCGGCGAGACGACGCTGAAGCTGGCCTTCGCCATGTCGAAGATCACCGGGCGCTCGACAGTGCCGACGAGTGGCGGGGAAAGCGACAGCGTGGCAAGCAGCGGGTCGAAGCTCTCGCTGCGCGGCCTGCTGCACTACCTGTGGGACCAGGCCGAGCTGACGCGCTGGCATCCCGGTTTTGGAGCCAAGCGTGTCTGGGCCACCGTGCGCAAGCACCTGCTGCAGGCGGCCGAGAACAAGATCGCGCGCGGGGATTCGCTGCGCGCCCGGCTGTACATCCCCGAGGCGTTCACCGTCGAACAGCGCGACGCCATCAACGCCCGCCGCGTCGCGCAGTGGTCCCAGGCCATCGCTGCGCCCGGCAAGCCGCAGCAACTAATGCTGCTGATCGCCGAAGTGAAGGAGATCGTGCCGGCGCGCTACGGCTTCAAGGCCGTGGTCAAGCATGTGCCCGACCAGGCCTTTGCGCTCGACGAGCAGACCTACCGACGGCTTGGCCGGCGCTTCGGGCCCGAACTTGAGCTGTGGGGCGCCTCCGAGAACATCCACATGGTGATGATCGCGACGTTCAGTGTTGCAGCGTCCGGCATGCCGACGGTTACCGAGCTGTCGCTGATGCCGGTGACGCGGCAGTGGCTGCCGATCGAGGACGGATTCGACAAGCAACTCGTCGAGCGGCTCGTTGGTGACGGGCGATCTTTCGTCAAGGGGCTCCGCTACAACCTCGGCACGGGCAGCGCGCTGGCCAGTGCAACGCTGACCGACTGCGAAAGTCCTGCACCGCTGCTCTTCGTCGTCCCGGCAGGCGTGGAGGACGATGGGCGGTATCGGCAGGTGTGCGAGCCTTCGACCCCCGTGTGGCTGTGGCATCCGGCAAGCGAAGCCATGCCGCCGCTGCCGCGAACGGCTTGCCCCCGCACCGTTGGCGCGGCGGGCCCGCACGCAGGCCCAAGAGAAACGCCCGATTGATACCATCCCGACATGAGCACCGACCATGCCGACAAGCTCCTGCGCATCGCCCAGGCGCAGCCAGCCGTCTCCGCGCGCGAGCTTTCGGCCGCAGGTGTTCCGCCGCGCGTGCTCTCGCGCATGGCCGCAAGCGGTCGCCTGCGCCGCGTTGGCCGAGGGCTCTACACCAGCATCGAAGCCTCACCCAGCGCCCACCAGTCGGTGATCGAGGTAACCAAGCAGGCCCCGAAGGCCGTGGTGTGCCTGCTCTCGGCACTTGAGATCCACGAGGTGGGCGTGCAGGCGCCGTTCGAGGTCTGGATCGCACTACCGGCCGGCACGCATGCTCCCAAGGGGACCGGCACGGCAATCCGGGTCACGCGCCTGTCGGGCGCAGCCTCGTCCGAAGGCGTCGAAACGGTGATGCTCGACGGGGCACCTGTGCGCGTCTACACCCTGGCCAAGACGATCACCGACTGCTTCAAGCTGCGCAGCAAGGTGGGGCTCGACGTGGCGCTGGAGGCGCTGCGAGAGGCCTGGACGGCGCGCAAGGTGACGATGGACGACCTGTCGTGCTATGCCAAGGTCAACCGGATGAGCAACGTGATGCGGCCCTACCTCGAAGCGGTGACAAGCATCGCCTGATTGCGGCGAACGGTGGCCATCAGCTTCGGCCGAAGAGTCACTCACCCCAGTCTCGCGGCTCCCAAACCTTGTCCCCTACCGACAGATTTAGCAGCGTCAGCGTGTAGACGTAGGTTTCGCAGGCCGCCTTCATCTCGCGCGCGACGGCATCCGGATGGCCATACGGACATCACCCTCTCAGCCGACCGCCTGGATCTCAGACCGGGAGCGCAAAACGCCTGTCGCCATTGGAGGTACCTCCGTCTCGAGCAGGACAGTCGTGGCACCGGTAGGTCCAATATCTAAGTCGTACCTCCTGCCAACTGATTCCGAGGTGCTTAGCAACCTTCGGCACAGCAGCTCGGCCAGTGCTTCGTCTTCCACGGCGCAGATCACCTGTCTTCCACCCAAGCGCAGTGCCGCCAGAACCTCAATGAGATGAAGCGCTCGAAAGTCATCGATGTGCTGCACTGGATCGTCCATGAGCAAGGTTCGCCAGGACGTCCAGGCGCGCGCCAGATGCACCGACAGGAGGAACGCAAGGCCGGCCGCCCTTCTCTGTCCGCTGCTGAACACGAACTGCGGGTTGAGCCCGTCTCCTACCTTCAAGCTGAGGAAGCGCCGCACATCGCCTCGGATGCTGTATTCGATCGATCGCCAGTCGAAGTGAGGACGCAGCCGCTGGTACAGCTCATTCAGCAACGGGCTGATCTGTGCGAGCCGCTCGTCGATGATCTCGCCAGAGATGCTTCGCACGCCCCGATCCATGGCCTTAGCAACAGCCAGTGCCCTTTCCGAGCTCTCGACCGCTGAAGCGGCTGCTTCAGCCGCCTGACGCAATACCGCGACCTGCTCCTCGAGCGATGCAGTCTTCGATACGGACTGGGATACATCGAGGGTCAGCAGCGCTCTCTCAAGGTCGATGAGCCTGTCCCGCTCGGCATTCAGGTATAGCTCCAAGCCGTCCGGGTCCCGAACAAAGCGGAAATCCAAGGAATTGCGCTCGAAGAGCTCGACATGGGCCTGTTCCCGAGCCGTCTGGCGAGTCAGCTCCGACTCCCTCTCCGACCACGCAGCCCGCGCCCGTTCAAAGTCAGCAGCCGACCGTGTTGCGGCTTCGCGCGCCGCAGTGGCCTTCTGCCGCGCGGCGGCGACGCCCGACGCCAGCGCCTCCATGCGTTGGCGTGCCAGCAATAGGCCGGCCGCGAACTCCACGTCGGTGCGATCCGCCGCGCAAAGCGGACAGTGCGCATCATTTCGGCCTAGCCGCTCACCATGTTCGATGAGGGCGGCAAGCGACGCAGCTATGTCGTTGCCACGCTCCTCAAACTCCAGGACCTTGTTCGCCTCGGCCGCCAAGCGCTCGGCGTCTTCCTTCGAGCGCGTCAAGGCGGCCAAACGCTGCTGCGCCTCAGCCCACTTCGCGACGGTTTCGGGGGTTTCGAGGGCGCGCCGAAGTGCGAGGACCTCGCGCCCCTGACGTATCGCCTCCCCAATGGCGCCAAGTCGAGCACGGCCGGCGGTAAGGGCTGCGCGCCCAGCGGCCAAGCGTGCAATCAGTTCCTCCGGTGCGTCGGGTGTTGCGGCAACCAATGTCTGCATGGCCGCAGACGCATCCCCCGTCCGCGCAATCGCCTCCTTGGCTTCCGCCAGCCCTGTCAGCGCACGCGTGAGCTGATTCCGAGCCTCCGCGTAGGCGGTCTGCCTCGAAGCGTGGGCCACTTCGGCAGCCTTGAGCACCGCCTTGGCCTTGGTACCGAAGTCCGATCCTTGCCCCAGGCCGAGCGCACCTCGCACATGCTCGAAGCGCTCCGTTTCGCTGAGATCGACACTGAGCGCCGCAATCCACTCGTCGCGGATGATCGAGGTTCTGCAGAGCTGACGCAGCGCGTCGTCCGGTCGCACATTCCGGCAAAGCGCGGCCTCGATCTCTGCGGCCGTCTTGTCCGCCCCCGACTCGCGCGACCGGGTGATCGTGAAGACTTCGCCGGCGTCTCCCTTGAACGAGGCGGTGACGTAGTGGGCGTTCGCCTTTCCCGCTCCCCTCCACCACAGGTAGTCGCTCAAGCTCTCCTGCGCCGCCTTTTCGACCGTGTACTTGTCGATCGATCCGGTCAGGGCGTACTCGACCGCGTCGAACAGCGTGCTCTTGCCCACACCGTTGCGACCGGTGATGACGGTGAAGCCGGATCCGAAGGTCACCTGCAGCTTGTCGCGGAAGCCACGGAAACCACACACCTCAATGAAGTCGAGCTTCATGGCTTCTCCGCAAGGATCCTGGCCACATCCTCGGCCGGGGTTGTGCCCAGGAACGCCGTCAGCACGTCGGGCGAGACGTCTTTCAGCCTGGCCCGAAGCCGATCCTCAAAGTCCGTTTCCGAGATCAGCGGCTGTGCCCGTACGGCTGTCAACGGCAGCAAGGTGCGCTCAAGATCATCCTGCGTGCGCACGCCCGCCCGGGCAATCTTCCTGGTCAGCGCGAAGTCCTCCTCGATTCGCTCAACGGCCCGCTGTTGAGTCGGAGCCTGCTCTTCGGTGAGGAAGACAGAGTAGACGTTCCACGCCTTGGCACCCGCCGCGCGAAGTGCCGGGCTATGGCGGGAAAGCGCGGCGTTCTGTGCCCCCTGCCAACGTGTCAGGAGGTCGTTGGCCGATGGGAACACGTGGACGAAGCCGATCAGCGCTGCGTTCTCGAAGCAGATCACTGCAGGCGTAGCGCCGGTCCAGGTCCAGGTCTCATACCCGGCTCCTCGGAGGAGGACCTCCGTTTGCGTTGCGATGTCCATCAGATGCCCAGTTCCGCTTGCGCCTGCTCTATGGTGAGCCACTTCCCACTAGCTCCCGGTCGTACTACGCTGCCGGCAATACCAGGTCGAACGAGATGGCCCGGCAGCCCGAGGTCCATGCTCCCAGCTGCCACGAAGACGTCGGCAGTCGGGGCTGCCGGTGCCTCGATGAAGCGTTTTGCCACGGTACTAAGGTCCGACCCCGCACCGTTGACGACGCGGATACTCTGCCCCGCAAACGTGTAGCCCCGTGACTGCTGCACCGCGCCGGCGCACCGAAGCAAGAGATGAAAGTACCCCAGGAGATCAGCGTTCTGGGGACTCTTGGACGTCGCCGGCTTGCCAGCGGGGACACCTTCGGCGTCCCGACGCCAGTCGTACAGCGCTTCTCCGTCCAGGCCTGCAACGGTGAGCCACGCTGGGTCGCACGCAAGTCCAGTCTTCCCCGTAAATACGGTACTACCGGCAGCGAGGACTTGGCGTGCGTAGTTCTCAGAGAACGCTCGACGCAAGTCGTCAAGCGCGTCGGCTCCCGACTCCTGTATATGCGAGAACGTCACTTGCGGCTGATTCGCAAGTGCCCAGAGGCCCGGCGCCTTGGTTTGCAGGGTCGCGGTGGGCGATGGGTCGATAACCGTCACCGATAGAGGATCCAACCCCTGCACGGCATCCCCCAGAACTCGATTCAAGTAGTCCCAATCGGACCAGAATCCCACTACGAGCATGTCCTTCTGGCGCAGATTCGCGGCCATCCATATCTTGCTCTTCGCAATGCGGTCGGAGACGGTTGCATCGCGCAGTTGGGAAGGTGCCCACACCGTGGATCCGCGATCGACGTGCGAGCAGCCGTGGAACTTCAACAGCGGCGCCTGCTTGTAACTGGCAACCGTTGCCTGCTCGCCGTCCAGCGAGCCGCGCAAGTCGGCGCCATAGTCCCAAGCGCGCCGCTCGATCAATGTGTCGTAGTTGCTGGACAGACCCGCAACGACGATCTTGGTGATCAAAAAGTCTGCAACGGCGGCATGACCTGGGTTTGGCGGACGCACGAACTCATTCCAGGGAACAAGGTGCTCGATAAACACGGCCCTGAGTGTTTTCAGGCCGGCGAAGTGCTCTGCCAGCGCCTCCAAGTTATTCCGAAGCACCGGATCGATGAGCGGATCGATCGTGAGTCGGTATTCATCAAAGCACATCTCGGCGACTCGCCATGCCGAGGGGAGGCTGCTCGGCGGCGCCATGGAAAGTCCGGCGCCGCATAGGATCACCAGGCGTCCAGCGCTCATGGACGCCAGGAGGCGGGCTCTGTCTGCAGGTGTCAACGGTCCTCCCCTAAGCACCAACCGGCCTGCACAAGCGTCGTGAGCGACTCCATGCAGTCTGACTTTGTCTGGGAGTGGTCAACTTTGGCATTCTTCTGCTGATCCGGCCAGCAAAAAATGGCTGTTCGCCATCGCCCGACAGGCTTGGATTCTCCACTGAGTGAAGCAGTGAAGTGACAGTCCCGTACACCAACCTACGCGTCGCCCTCGTCGATGTCGTCGAAAATGCTCCTCGTACCATGCTGCCCCTCAGACGGTTCGACCACCCCAAGTTGTCGGGGGCTTACCTTAGGTTCGGGCGGCTCCGCTTCGGCAATCCACTGCTGAGCGAGCCCTGCTTCTCGCTCGATGATCTTCAGCGCGTCCGCGTCGTCGCCGAAGCGCTCCTTGAGCGTGCTGATGCATTCGACGATGCCCTGCATGTGCTCGTCGGGTGATTCTGAAGAGTCGTGGTTGGTCTGAACCTCGTGGCGAACTTCGGCGAGCCTCGGCAGCAGGTCTGTGCGCACGGTCTGCACGAGCTCGGCGAACTCCTGTACCGTGAAGACGCCTTCCAAAGCGGTGTCCTTCAATGCGCGCAAGTCCTTGCCTTCGATGGCGTAGGTGGCGACCTTCTCGGTGAACTTCTTTCGATACTCCTCAGGGAGAAGACCCAATCCATGAAGTCGTATCGCCAGATTGACTTCCGGAGAAAAGCTCAGGCTCAGGCCGGGCTCGGCCACTCTCTTGAGGAGATTTGGATCACCCAAGAGATACATCGCGAGGAATTCATTGGAGCAACGGGTCGCAAGGAAACGATGCAGCGTCCACCTGGCATCCCAGGAGGACATCCATCCAACTTCCTGATTAGCGATGAAGTTCAGCAGGCTCACTCTGTGAGCCACTGAACACCGAGGATGAGCGCATCACACCAGGAGATACGCCATGCCGATGAACCGAGTGCAGTTCCAGCCAGGGCTGTCGATGCGGGAGTTCCTGAGCTTGTACGGGACCGAGGAGCTTTGCGAGGCGGCGCTGATCGCCCGACGCTGGCCCCGGGGCTTTGAGTGTCCGCGCTGCGGCGTCTGTGAGGCCCGGACGAGTTTCCAGCGGCGGGGGCGGCGCTACTGGCAGTGCGCCGGCTGCCATTACCAGTGCAGCGTCCTCAGCGGCACCCTCTTCGAGGCCAGCAAGCTGCCGCTGACGAGCTGGTTCTTGGCGATGCAGCTGCTGACCCAGTCCAAGACCAACGTCTCGGCCCTGGAGCTCATGCGGCACCTGGGCGTCTGCTACCGCAGCGCCTGGCTGGTCAAGCACAAGATCCTGGAGGGGATGCGGCTGGCCGAGGCCGACCGGCAACTCACCGGCCGGGTGGAGATCGATGACGCGTACCTCGGCGGAGAGCGCAGCGGCGGCAAGGCTGGCCGGGGCTCGGAGAACAAGGTTCCCTTCGTCGCAGCCGTGCAGACCACCGAAGGCGGCCAGCCTCATCTGGCGTGTCTGTCGCCGCGGCCCTTCACCAATGCAGCCATGGAGGGCTTCATGGCCCGGCACATGGTGCTGCCGTTGACCCTGGTGTCCGACGGCCTGAACTGCTTCAAGGTCGCCACCAGCGCGGGCGCCGTCCACGACCGCGAGATCACCGGCGGCGGCAAGGCCAGCGTGCTCAACGAGAAGTTCACAGCCGTCAACACCCTCATCGGCAACGTCAAGACCGCGCTCACCGGGACCTACCACGCCGTCAAGTTCGCCAAGTACGCGTACCGCTACCTGGCCGAGGTGCAGTTCCGATTCAATCGCCGCTACGACCTGCGCGCCATCCTCTGCGGATTGCTGACCGCGCTGGTCCAAGCACCGAGGCGCCCTGAGAAGGGAATCAGAGTTGCTGAACTTCATCGCTAATCAGGTCCAACTTTGTACTTGCTGCTGCCTGAGAACTCACGCAGGCGACCGATCATCGTTGGGAACAGCGTCTTGGAGACGACGACCGCTTTCTCGACGCCCACATTTCCGCAAGTGACCTGCGCGAGCAAGTTCTCGGTCGAGCTGCCGCTCAGGAAGATTCCAAGCAGATCGGGACTGAAGACGTCGCAGAGCTCGGCTGCCACAAGCTTCCGCACCTTTGGCAGTTCGTCTGCAATGTCGGACTTCGCCAGGTTATGGCCGGGCCTGCTAGAGAACTTGCATTGGATGACGAACTTTCCGCTGATCTGCTGACCCTGCGCTGCAGTCCAAGATCCGGCGAAGGCTCCATCCCTTCCGGCGTCATTCGAGTCCAGAAACGACTGCACTGTTTGACCAAGCACCTCCCGAGCTATGGTCAGACACAGTTGCTGAAAGCTATTCCAACCCAGTCGATGTAGGTCATACATGGCCGTCTGCGTCGAAAGACCCGTCCTGCAAAAGGAATGTGACGCAGACTGGAAGTCCAGTAGTCACATACCCTCCGTGCCACTCGTCAACCTGGCCGACTGCGGGTCATACTCAAACCGCGTGATCGAACCATCCCGAATGCGCTCAACCGCCTCGTCGATCACCTGCAGCGGCACGACAAACCACTCCCTCGGTTTCACCGGCTTGCCGAAACGATCCTCGATCGTCAGGTCCAGCTGTGCAGCACCAAAGAGCCGGTGGAAGATGTTCTCCATCTTGGTTCGGTTGAGGTTATGCAGCTTGTATTCCGCCACGATCTCGACCGGTGCCAGCAGGTAGGTCGCTTGGTTCTCCGCGTCGGCGATGCGGGTCGCCACCTTGCCGCCCGTGACTCCGATCTTGTGGATCAGCATGCGGTGCTCGGAAATGAAGGGATGCTTGGACAGACTGCGCAGCACGTAGATCGAGCCAGTCTCGATGTCATCCGACTCGGCGGTATCACCGAACTGTGGCCCAAACAGTGGGCCGGCGTCTGGCTCGCTCAGCCTCCGCCCGTTGCCGTCCTGGGTGAGAGCCCTTTGCAGTGACCGCATCAGCAGATTGCTCTCGGTCCCATTGCCGTAGATGAGCCGCAGGCGCGCATCGGGTTGTCGGCTGCTGGTCTCGAACTCTTCGCCCTTCTCTGCGACGTAGGCGAACTGCCCGCCGACGATGAAGAAGTTGCCCTGCTCGACGCTGGCTTCGCCCTTGAACGGGATCGCCTTGCGCACGCTCTCCTTGAGTTCACGCTCGGCGCGCTCGAACAGCGGTTGGAACCGCTCGAAGTCCTCGCACGGCGTGCGCTCGGCAATTTCCTCCGCGGCCTGTCGCTCCGCAAGTGGGCGAACATGCCGCAGCACCGTGATGTCGGACTGGTCGGCCGGATCACTGCCGGCGCCCAGCTCCGCCAGCAAGGCATCCTCGTCCAGTGCATCTGGATCGGCCGGCATCGATGGCGTTCCGGACAGCAGACCGGGCTTGTCCAGCTCGGCCAGCAAGGCGCGCGCCTCTGGCAGCTTCCGAAGCTGATCCAGCCGCACGGCGTACAGCCGCTCGAAGATGTCACGCCCTTCGCCGTGCTGCGGCGCGCGCTTGTGCGCGTTATGAAAACGAAGAATGTCCTCGAAGCCCGCGATGATGCGTTCTTCGCGCGGCGTGCGCCCTCCGGCCTTGATGGGCGCGACCTCGACGCCCAAGGCCTCCAGCAGTTCGTCGTCGTCCAGGTCAGCCATTGCCCCCGCTCCCCTGCGCCTGGGCGGCCTTGGCTTGGGCGCGATAGCGCGCGAAAGCCACCACGCCCTCGGCCATCCTCTTCTCCCAGGCGTCGGCCGAGTTGATGTCAGGCACGCGGCCGCGTTCGTTTTTAAACTGCAGGGCGCGCTTCGCCAGCTCACGCGCCTCGTCCTCGGTGATCTTGATGTTCTTGCCGGCAATGCTGGCCTGAATCTGGCGCAGGGACTTCTCGTCCATGGTCTTGGCCAACACCGCGTAGGCCGCCTCGAACGGATTGATGCGGTCGATGAGGTCGATGTCCAGGTCGCGCACGTTGATGAACTTGCGCACGCCCTCGATCAGATCGGTGTTGCCCTTCGCGCGCGTGCCGTCTTCTCCGCCATCCTCTGCGGAGCTCGGCTCCTGCGCCTGGTCGGGCGTGTCCAGCGCCAGCTTGGCCTGCTGGGTGATGTTGATGACGGCGATGGCGTGCTGTCGCACCGCTTCCTGGTCGGATTCGCTCAGCTCCGGGTAGCGTTCACGCACGATCTTGCCGAGGCGCTCGATCGTCAGCTCCTCGGGGATCGTGTTCTCCTTGTCCAGCGTGCCGCGCTCGAGCGCCGGCTTGTCCTGGATGAATGCCGCGATGACCTCGTTCAGGTCTTCCTTGCAGATGCGCTTGCCTTCCTTGCTCTTGGGCTTGGCCAGGCCGTTGATCTCGATGTGGATCTCGCCCGTCTCCTTGTTCACGCCCAGGTTCTTGCCGCCGTCCACATAGCCGTCCGGCCCGTAGTCGAAGCCTTCCTGCGCGCCGGCGTTGCGCGGTGTGAACTCGTAGCGCGGGGCCAACACCTGTTCCATCAGCAAGCTGGCGGAGATCGCCTTGAGCATGTCGTTCACAGCTTCGGCCACCGCGGACTGATCGGCCGTGGGTTCGGCGATGAGGTTGGTGAAGCGCGAGCGCTCCTTGCCCTCGGCATCGCGCGTGGCGCGGCCGATGATTTGCACTACCTCGGTCAGGCTGCTGCGGTAGCCGATGGTCAGGGCGTGCTCGCACCAGATCCAGTCGAAGCCTTCCTTGGCCATGCCCAGCGCGATGATGATGTCCACGTGATGGCGGTCATTCTTGTGGGCCGGGTCTTTCAGCGCGCCCAGCACGCGCGAACGCTTGGCCGCGTCGGTGTCGTCCACCAGGTCGGCCACCCTCAAGGTGCGGCCATCCTTGCCCTCGATCAGGTGGAAGCCGGTCCTCTCGTCGATGCCCTTCCAAGCGCCCAGCGCATGCATGATCTCGTTGACCTCGCGCTCCTTGTCTTTCAGGCTCTCGCGCGAGTTGACGCTGGGGATGTGAACGATGGTCTTCAGCGCCGGGTCCAGCACCTTCGCCACGGCATCGACATACCGCCCGGTGTAGAAGAAATAGCCGATGTCGAGCGACTTCAACCACCGGTAGCCGTTGAGCTGCTCGTAGTAGGTGTAGGTAACGGTCTCGAACTTGCCCTCGTCGCTTGGCGCCAGCACCGCTTCGCTGTCGCCGCGAAAGTACGAGCCCGTCATCGCAACCACGTGCACCTTGTCGCGGGCAATGAAGGCGCCCAGCTGGCTGCCCAGCTTGTTGTCCGGGTTGGCAGAGACGTGGTGGAACTCGTCGACAGCGATTAGGCGGTTGTCGAAGGCCTGGATCCCCAACTCCTCGACCGCGAAGCGGAACGTCGCGTGAGTGCACACAAGCACCTTGTCGCCGCTGGCGAGGAACTTCTTGACCGCCTCGACCTTGGACTTGGCAACGCGCGGCTCGTCGACTCCGGGCGCGTTGCACAGGTTCCACTGCGGCGCGACCTGCCAGTCCCAGTAGAAGCCGTGCTGCGTCAAGGCTTCGTCGGCGAAGCTGCCACCGATCGACCGTTCCGGCACCACCACGATGGCCTGCTGCAGCCCCTGGTTGTTCAGCTTGTCCAGCGCAATGAACATCAACGCCCGGCTCTTGCCCGATGCCGGCGGTGACTTGATGAGCAGGTATTGCTCGCCGCGCCTGGCGTAGGCGCGCTCCTGCATCGTGCGCATGCCCAGCTCGTTGGCCTTGGCGGAAGCGCCCGTTCGCGCCGTGGTGATGGATACCGACGGCACGGTGGTGGTGTTGATCGGGTTCGTCATGGTTCTTCGTCCTCCCCGGCCGAATCATCGCCGCCCAGTTCGCGCTCGATCTGCTCGATGCTGGGCAGGCCGGTCTGCAGCTCGGGCGGCAGCGACTCCAGCAGCTTGTACTCGGCCACGCCCATCGGCTGCGATTTGTCGCCCAGGGCGTACTCGGCCACGATCTTGTTCTTGCTCTTGCACAGCAGCAGGCCGATCGTGGGGTTGTCGTGTTCGCTCTTGACCTGGCGGTCCACCGCCGTCAGGTAGAAGCTCAGCTGGCCCAGGTGCTCGGGCTTGAACTTGCCGCCCTTGAGCTCGATCACCACGTAGCAGCGCAGCTTCAGGTGATAGAAAAGCAGGTCGATGAAGAATTCGTCGCCGCCCACGTCGAGCAGCACCTGCCGGCCGACAAAGGCGAAGCCGGCGCCCAGCTCCAGCAGGAATTCGGTGACGTGGCGCACCAGCGCGTGCTCGATGTCGCGCTCTTGAGCCTCATCGCCCAGGCCGAGGAAGTCGAAGCGGTACGGGTCCTTGATCGACTCGCGCGCCAGATCGGACTGCGGCGCCGGCAGCGTGGCCGGAAAGTTGGTGACGGCCTGGCCGCTGCGCTCCAGCAGCCGGGTCTCGATCTTCATCACCAGCACGTTGCGCGACCAGTTGTGCTCGATGGCCCTGGCCGCATACCAGCGGCGCGCCTCCGCCGCAGGCAGCTTGTCCAGCAGCGCCAGCTGGTGATACCAAGGCAATTGTGCAAGCACCCCTTGCACAAACTCCGCGTCCGGCCAGGCGTCGGCGAAGGCGCGCATGTACTTCAGGTTGCGCGGCGAGAAGCCCTTCGTGTCCGGAAACGCCGCGCGAAGGTCCTTCGCCAGTCGGTCGATGACCTTGGTGCCCCAGCCCTGCTCCGCCTGCCGGGCCAGGATGTCGCGCCCGATCTGCCAGTACAGCAGCACCAGCTCGCGGTTGACGGCTAGCGTGGCGCGCTGCTGCGCGCCATGGATGCGGCGCTTCAGCTCCGCCAGCCACTCGGCGTAACCCTGTGGCGGTGGCGTCAGCCCTGCTGGACGCTCGCTCATGCGGCGGTCTTTCGAGCAGCCTTCTTGACTGGAGCGGCCTTGTCCTGCTTCGCCGAACTCGCCTTGGCCACCATCTTGGTGTACAGGTCGAACAGCCTTTCCAGCCGCTCGGTGTCATTCTTGAAGCGGCGGCCGATGTAGATGCGTTCCAGCACCTCGTCGTTGTGCTCGTGCGCCTGGCGCAGGTTCTCCGGCATCGTGTCCGGGTCGTAGAGATCGGCGATGGTGGCGGGGAAATGCGCTTCTCGGGCGAGCAGGATGTTCTCGGCGCAACGGCTGAGATCAACCTTGTTCTGCTCGGTCAAAAGCGGGACGGGAAATGTGTTCCATCCCAAGGTATTTGAGTACGAAAAATCCGTTCGCATTCGTCCACAGACGGCTGCAATCCAGGCCAGATGCAGCTTCGACGCTATCAGCGCCAGCACCCACAACGGCGCATCGTAGAGAGCAAACAACTTGTTGCTGGCGATTGCTGCGCTTGGCAGCACATCCACCGGAAGGTACTGCCGGCTTGCAGCAGAGATTGCGGACAACCCAATTGTCAACTTTGAAGACTGACCCGCGAGATAGACAAACCGATGTGGACTGGTGCTGAACTGGCGCGTTGAATCAAGGGGACTCTCTTCCCGCATCTTCGCAACGAGGCGGAAGCGCTCGCCGATCTCGGGGATGGCGGCGGCTTCGTCAAGCTCTTCGTCCCGCACCCACAGGCAGTACCTGATTGCACCGGTCGTTAGCTCAGCAGAGCCGAGGTATCGGCGTAGGAACTTGCTCGAGTGAGGCCTTAGTTCGAGGAGTTCGTCGTGGTCGCGCGAGCCAAGGATAAGGTGCCCCCCGTCTCGGGGCATGGCACCCATGACCATAGTCGGCAAATCTGAAACCGGACTCGGGGTCGCGTCAATAAATACTGTTTCGCCTGGTGTCAAGTAAGGTGACAGGGCATTTACCGATCGGACAAGGCCCTCTTCTGGGTACAGGAGCCGCGGGCGGCCGGAGACGTTTGTGAGGCCGGCGATTACGACCGTCACACCCGCATTCTTCGCCGCAAGATTCGCCCAATTGAATGGGCGCACCGCAAAGTTGAGATACACGCCGCTGCCCAATATGTGCGGCCACAGAACTCCGACATGCAGCCCTTCGCAAATCGAGCTGGTCGCGACAAATGCACAGCTGGCCTTAACATGATCTAAGTAGCGCTTTCCACAAATGAACCATCCCGCAACGTAGTCCAACGATCTCCACTTCTTAATGAAGTGTGCACAAAGGGTTTCGATGTCGCGCTTCTGGGCTTCTTCTTGTTTTCTGCTGCCGTAGTACGGCGGGTTTCCGCAAAGATAAGTCTCACCGCCTTCGTTCTCGAAGTCGATCTCGGTCTGATCGAGTGGGGTCTCGAACAGATCGTCCGAAATTACCTTTACACCGGTACCGGTAGGTGGACAGATCGCGAGCCAATCCAATCGCAGTGCGTTCCCACAGATGATCCAGTTCTCTGCCGAAAGAGGCAGGAACTCCGCCAGCGCATCCTTCTGCCCGCGATAGAGCACGTCGCACTGGAACTCCGCGATGATCAGTGCTAGCCGGGCGATCTCGGCCGGGAACTCGCGCAACTCGATACCGCGGAAGTTGGTCAGCGGGATCTCGCTGCCCAGGTGCGTCTCACCACGCCGGCGGTTGATCTCCGCCTCGATCTCCCGCATCTGCTTGTAGGCGATTACCAGGAAGTTGCCGCTGCCGCAGGCCGGGTCGAAGACGCGAATGCGCGCCATGCGCTTGCGCAGATTCAGCAGCTTGATCTTGTTGTCACCCGCGGCTTCCATCTGCGCGCGCAAGTCGTCCAAGAACAGCGGGTTCAGCACCTTCAGGATGTTGGGCACGCTCGTGTAGTGCATGCCCAGCTCGCCGCGTTCGTCCTCGTCGGCCACCGCCTGGATCATGCTGCCGAAGATGTCGGGGTTGATCTGCTTCCAGTTCAGCGTGCCGGCGTGCAGCAGGTAGGTGCGCGCCATGCGGGTGAAGCGCGGTACGTCGGCGCTGCCTGAGAACAAGCCACCGTTGACATACGGAAAGGCATCGGCCCAGCGCGGCAGGTTGGCGGCGGCCCGGTCGGCGATCTTCACGTTCATCGCGCGGAAGATCTCGGACAGCACCTGGTGGGTATTGCGGGCGTCGCGGTCGCTCATCTGCTCCACGGTGCGGGTGAACAGCGCCTCGCCGTTGAAGATGTCGGTGTCCTCGGCGAAGAAGCAGAAGATCAGCCGGGCCATGAAGTGGTTCATGTCCCCGCGGCGCTCGGCCGTGGCCCAGTCCGGGTTCTCGCGCAGCAGCTCGACGTACAGCTTGTTCAGGCGGCCGGTGGCGCGCACGTCGATGGGGTTGTCCTTGATCTCCTTGACGGTGGAGATCCCGGCCAGCGGGAGGAAGAAGCCGAAGTGATCGGGAAAGTCGGGGTAGTCGCAGGCGATGGTTTCGCCAGCTGTCAGGTCTTCGGCCTTGAGCGTCTGGCCGTCGGTGGCCAGGAGGAACTTGGCCTTGCCCTTGGCGGTGGCTGGGCTGCTGCGGAGCGCCTGCAGCCCGGCGCCGGTGGCGCCGGACGGGCAGACAGCGATGTGGATGTGGTTTCGCAGGAGCACGCCGCCGGGCACGTCGGAGGCGTTGTTGTTGCCGGCGCGCAGGCGCTTGAGCGCAGTGTCCTTGTTGCCGAAGGCCGCCAGGAAGGCGAATGGGAACTCGGCAGCGTCGAAGGGCTGAAGCGCCAGGTCAGAGATGGCTTGTTCGATTTCTACGGCGTTCATCGGTGTGCGAGCGCTCCTCGGGCGCCGCAGCATCGTAGCAACCGCCGCGTCGGGCTTGCGAAAGAGCGCTCGAGCCCTCGGGCCGTTCACGCTGCAACTCCCGCAGACGGCGCAGCCAGCCTCATGCCTCAGCGGCGCGCAGTTCGGCGATCGACGCCACCCGCGCGCCATTCACGAACGCCGTGCCGTCGCGCACTTCGATCAGCATCGCGCCGAAGGCGCTGTGCCACAGATAGCGCTGCACGCCCTCGCTGGCGAGGGCCAGGTCTTGTTGATCGGCGTGCTGCCCGCCGATCCTCACTTCAGGCAGCAGCGGTAGGGTTGGGGCGTTCATGGCCGTAGTCGAACGAAACACGCGGCGTGGAGCGCAATACTGTACGCCCATCCAGTATCATGCGCTACCGGTTCCGGCCCGACGTAGATCGCTGCGGATCGCGGCTCGGCGCCAGCGCTGCGCCGGGCTGCCGAGTCATGGCCGCGGCAAAGGTCTCGATCGAGCGCGCGAGTCGCTGGTCGGCTTCGCTGCCTGTGGCCGCAAGGGCCTTTGCGAGCTCGCGCCACGACTGTTGCGCTGCCTCGCGGTTGGCTTGCCCGGCCACGCTGAGCTTTCCGGGCACCGGACGCTGGAGCAGCCGGCCGTCGTCGCGCGCCTTGACCTGCCAGAGCTCCGGATAGCGCCGCGCAGCGCCCCGAGTCGCCTGCCGCGTCGCCTCGGCTTCGATCCCGCGCTCTCGAAGCTTCGCCGCGAAGGTCTCGCGCCAGCGGTGCAGGTCGGTCTTGCGAGGGTTCAGGCGCCGGCCGCGCACCGACTCGGCCCGCACGCTGATGTGCACGTGCGGATTGGCTTGGTGGTCGTGCAGCACCATCACGTACTTGTGGTCGGCCAACTCGGACTTCGCAAACTCTCGTGCCGCCCACTGCACGCTGGCCGGGTCGGTGCCTCGCGGCATCGACAGCATGATGTTGAAGGCCTCGCGCCGGTGACCGGGTTCGGCGTCATCGGGGATCAGTGAGCCACCGAAGCGCCATTCATCGGCCAGATCGCGCAAGGTGTCCTTGCCGCGCATCGTCTCGCCCCGCTGGTCCTCGACTTCCAGCCGGCCGTTCTTGCTGATGTAGCGGAAGTGCGCAGCGATGGCCTTCATGCCGCGCCCGCCGCCGGTCACCTTCACCATCACCTGCGGCGCACGGCGAACCACCGTCGCCTCAATGCGCTTGCGGATGGCTGCAGCGCGAAGGCGTGCCGCGTCCCCGCTAAGCCTGGGTTGCGGTTTCACCTTGACAACCCGATTGCCTGGGTAGAACAGCCGATCGCCCCAGGTAATCAGGATGCCGTCGATGTTGGGGGCTTGAGCCATGGGGAACTCCTTTCGTCACGGGGCTGATCGAGCCGTGGGCCGAGTGCTGCGGCTCTGTGGCTGCAGGTCGGCCAAGACACGGGCGGCCAACTCGAGGTGCCGGCGCACCTCACCGGCCAGCGTGTCCAACATCTCCCGATAGGGCCTGGCCGGCTCCACGTTGGCCTGGCGCAGCAGTGCCGTGAGGCGGTGGACGTTGCGACTGAGGGTCGACAGTTCGGCGCAGGAAGCCAACAACGTGGCGATGTGTTCTGTCCGACCCCCACCGGCGGACAGCACGGGCACGTTGGCGATGAGACCGGCCAGGTAGGCGCCGCGCGAGAGGCCTGCGGCACGCGCGCCAGCAGCGAGCTGGCGAGCCTCCTCAGCGGTCATCCGAATCGACAGCTTGACGCTGGCGGCACTTGCAGGGCCTGCATTGGGCGCATCCATGCGGCTGGATTCGCCTTCGGCTGCAAGCCCGAGATCGCGCGCCACCGCGCTGCGAACCAGCACCGACACGCTCACCCGTTCCGCCTGCGCGCGCGCCACCAGCGCGGCCTTCAAGCCGCGCATATCGACCGTGACGAAGTCATGGGCAGTGGTGTTCATGATCCGACGAATGGAGGGGCGCGGAGCGCTTGTGAAACTGGCGGCAGGCCGCCTATCTCTGCACTCACCTTGAAGACCAGTATTGGCTCGGATCGAGGCAGCTTGCCTGCGAGATTCGGGCCGAAATGCTGCGCGGTCGCGGCCTGTGGCTACTCCTACGATGGACTCTGCGTAGCCGATGCATAGGCGATGCGTACGCAGTGGTTAGGCGATGAGTAAACGATGCACAAGACTGACCAATTGGTGGTCAGCCGTTGCACAAACAGCGCAGCGCTTGCACAGCTACTGCATAGCGACTGACTCGGAGAGGAGCCGATGAATCTGGTCCCCGTCCGCCCTCCGGGCCCGAACGCGCGCAAGGCTCGATCGTTCTCTTCCGAGATCCTTCAACTCAGGGCGCAGGGCTACACCTTCGAGGCGATCCGCGAAGCGCTGGGGGCCGCCGGCGTGTGCGTGAGCAACAGCACGGTCCAACGGGAGGCGGCCCGGGCTGCAGGGCATCCGCCGGCAGCCGCGTCGGCGGCCGAAGCTGGAGGACATCGACGCGCGTCGCAGCCAGCTCCCGCGCCAGGTGCGTCGGCCCATGCCTCGGAACCTGCCTCTTCATCAGGCCCCGCATCACCCGCCATTCGGCGCGACGCCCGCTCCGGCAAATCGGCCGGACGTATCAGCGGGAAGGAAAGCGCCGAGGCCTTCTTCAACGCCCACCCGAGTAACCCGCTCTTCCCCGCAAAGGAGTCCACATGAAACTCGCCGTCATCAACTTCTCGGGCAACGTAGGAAAGACGACAGTAGCCCGTCACCTGCTCGCCCCGCGCATTCCCGGCTGTCAGGTCGTCGCGGTGGAGAGCATCAACGCCGACGACGGTCAGCCGGTCACGATCCGCGGGCGTCAGTTCGCCCAGCTTCAGGAGTTCCTGCAGAGCGTCGACGACGTGGTTGTCGATGTCGGCGCGAGCAACGTCGAGGAGCTGCTCAGGCTGATGCGGCGCTACCAGGACAGCCAGGAGGACTTCGACGGCTTTGTCGTTCCCACCGTGCCGGCGCGCAAGCAGCAGCAGGACACGGCCGCCACGCTGGCGGAACTGTCACGCATCGGCGTGCCGCCGGAGCGCCTTCGGGTGGTCTTCAACCAGGTCGACGACGACAGTCCGATCGAGCGCACCTTCGAAACGCTTCTCGCTTACTGCGCCTCGACCGGCGTAGCCCAGACCTGCGCGGCAGCGTGCATCTCGTTCAACGAGGTGTACGCGCTCGTCCGCGGCAGCGGCCAGTCGCTCGCCGAGCTGGCGGCCGACGGCACCGATTACAAGGCCGCGATTGCCAATGCCGCTGCACAGCCGGACAAGCTGGCGCTGGCGCAGCGTCTGGCAACCCGCCGCCTGGCCCGGGGCGTCATCCCCGAACTCGACGCGTGCTTCGCAGCGCTGGAGCTGCATCGCCTCCCGTCGTGCCAGCAGGCGACACCGACGGCATGACGCATCCCAGCACGACGCGGGAGGCGCTCATTGCCGAGGCCCTCGATGACGCGGCCAAGCTGCTGCGACAGGTCGAGGCACTGGCACCGACGCTGGATCAGTCGCGCCAGGCGCTCGCCGATGCGCACAGCGGACTCGCGGGGCAGCTGGCCGCGTTTGAAGCCCAGGTGACGGCCCTCACCGAACGGGCCAAGGTCCAGGCAGTCAAGCACGTCCTCGTACGCACTGACGAGGCGGCGAGGCGCTCGGTCGAGCTGCAGGCGCGGGCGATGGCCGATGCCGCGCGTGTGGCGCTCGGTGCGGAGCTCGGCGCAACGCTGCAGCGGCTCCAGTCGGCTGCGCAGCCTCGGGCGGAGTCGCCGCGACGGCGCTGGGAGCCATGGCTGACGCATGCGGCGGCTGCGGCGACCGCTTCCGCCGTCACCTGGACGGTGGCCGTCATGATGTGGGCGCGTTGAGCGCGCTTGACCCGCGAGGCGGGACACAGGACAAAAGGAACCGGCCCCAAGGCGAACCGCCGCACCGCTATTGGCGTCAGTGGTAATCGTCCTCGAGTTGGTGACGCACGGCCAGGACAGTCACCGTCGCTGCATCCTCGATCTCGAAGAGCGCAACGTAACCGCTGCTTCCAAAGGGAATGAGCAGTTCGCGCAGGAAAGGGTCGTCGTCGGCCTTGCGGTAGATGAACGGCGAGCGTTTCAGGCTCTCGACCGCGCCGGTGATCGCCCCTAGGGCCCGCTCGGCGAGATCGAGGTCCTCGACCGACGTGGCGCGATCGAGCAGGTACTCGTAGAGCCGCGTCAGGTCATCCCGGGCCGACGCGCTGTACCGGACGACAAAGCTCACGCACGGGCCTTCTTCTGCAGTCTCGTTCGGGCCTGGGCAAGCTTCTTGGCAAGCTCGGCGTGAACCACGTCGGCGTCGATGTACACACCCGTGCGCTTGGCCTCCTCGCGCGAGGCCAGGCCACGCGCGATGAACTCGGCACGGACGCGGCGTCGCTGGATCGTCTCCCGCACCGATGCCTCGATGAAGCCCGACAGCGTCTCGCCTTCCTGGAGCACGCTCTCGGCGGCTTCGCGCAGTTCGGGCTCGACGCGCAGCGACGGCAGGGTGGCGGATTTCATGGTGGGCAGTCAGTGCGTTGCAGTTGCGATGCATTCTACGCGGACCGTGTGCCCACCGCCAGATGGGGGCAGCAGCGTCGACGCAGCGCAGGCTCCCGGTTGCCTGGCGTGCACCCCTCGACGGGGTGCCGCCGGGCCACGCGAGCCGGCCGACACGCAGTGGAGGCCGGCGAGCGGCCGTACAGCTCGTCTCGCGGCGAAGCGCGCGTGGCGGTCGATGCTGGGGCGGTAGGCCGCCTCGCAATCACGATCCTTCCGGCCAGCGCAGGCCCCAGCTCTCGATGACGGCGCCCACGCGGGCGTCACCGTCGGGGATGAGCGTGTGCAGGTCGGCCCGGCCCCAGCGCAGCGCGTCCAGGCAGCAAAGCATGTCGTCGCTGATCGCGATGGCGACGGCGCGCAGTTCGAACGGGTCGAACTTGAAGGCCCGACCGTTGTACGTAGCGGCCAGGAACCTCGCGATACGCAGAATCTGGCCGGAGTCTCGCTCCTCGGCCAGCTTGAGCAACCGCGCGAATGCCTGCGCTCCTGCCTGGGTCGCCTGGCGCGACCGGGTGTCGAATTCCGTGAGCGCGGCTTCGATCGCATCGGGACTCATGGGCGCCTCCTCGGATCCTGTGGGAAGACCAGCCCGATGGTCGGACCAGTGCTGCACTGCCAGCGCGCCAGATTCGGGGGCAAATCTGACGCGCTCGGGCAGCCGGGTCAGCCCTTCAGCTTGCGCATCTCCTCGG
>JANOBX010000104.1:0-5224 GCA_031411875.1 Burkholderiales bacterium
CACCACCCGCATCCGCCAGGATCTGCAGAAGCTGACGCTGCCCATCGTCGCGATGACCGCCAACGCCATGGCCACCGACCGCGAGGCCTGCCTGGCGGCGGGCATGAACGACCACGTCGGCAAGCCCTTCGACCTGGACCACCTGGTGTCCGTGCTGCTGCGGCTGACGGGTCGTTCGGCGGTCGCCACCACTGCACTGCCCGACCCGCAAGCGGCCACTGCGCTGCCGGCCGCAGTGCTGGCCGCTGCGGGCGCTGCCGGGGTGGACATCGAACGGGCCCTGGCCCGCCTGGGCGGCAAGCTCAAGGTCTACGGCCGCACCCTGCGCAGCTTCACGACCGATCTGCAAGGCCTGCCCCAAAAACTGCAAGGTCTGTTGCAGAGGGGCGAGCGCGACGAGGTGCGCCGCGAACTGCACACCTTCAAAGGTGTGGCTGCCACCGTCGGCGTCACGGCGCTGGCGAAGCTGGCCGGCGAGGCGGAGGCCCAATTCACCAGCCTGTTGCCCGCAGTCGATGAAGCCGCCTGCGTGGCGCGTGTTGGCGCCGCTATCCACATGGCAACGTTGTCGCTGTCACTGCTATGCGCTGCGCTGGACGGCGACCCGCAGGCGGCACCGGACGGTGTCGCTTCTGCTGCGGCTGCTACAGCGGCCGCACTGACGCCCGCTGATACGGCCCTGCTTGCTGCGCTGCTGAAGACCGTGCAGAGCATGCTGCAGGCATCGGACCTCGACGCAGCCAACGCGTTGCAGACCCTGCGTGCCCGGCTGCCCGTGGTGGCCGGTCCCCGGTTCGACGCACTGGAAGCCGCCGTTGAGTCGCTCGAATTTGAATCCGCCCTGTCGCATTGCGGCGAGTGGCTGCTGGAGTGTGAAACATGAACCTTGCCGAGCGCGGCGTCGCCAGCCTGCTGGCACAGACGGCGGCACAGACGGCGGCACAGACGGCGGCCGCCGCCGACGAGCGGCCGCGCCTGCTGGTCGTCGACGACCAGCGCGTCAACATCCAGGCCCTGTTTCAGGTGTTCCAGGCCGACCACAAGGTGTCGATGGCCACCAGCGGCGAGCAGGCGCTCGCACTGTGCCGCAGTCAGCCGCCAGACCTGGTGCTGCTGGACGTGGTGATGCCGGGCATGGACGGCTTCGAGGTCTGCCGGCAGTTGAAGGCCGACGACGCCACCAAAGACATCCCGGTGATTTTCGTCACCGGGCACAACGACGAGGAGGCCGAGACACGCGGACTGGACCTCGGCGGCGCCGACTTCATCTCCAAGCCCATCAACCCGCGCATCGTGCGCGCCCGCGTCAAGACGCAGCTGACGATGAAGCGCCAGTCGGACCTGCTGCGCCAGTGGGTCTACATCGACGGCCTGACGCGGGTCTGCAACCGCCGCTACTTCGACGAGCACCTGGCCAGCGAATGCGACCGCGCCGCCCGCCTGGGAGCGCCGCTGAGCGTGGGGCTGGTCGACGTCGACCTCTTCAAGCGCTACAACGACCATTACGGCCACCCGGCCGGCGACGAGTGCCTACGGCGCGTGGCGGCGGTGATGACAGCGAGCCTGAGGCGCCCCACCGACATGGTCGCCCGCTACGGCGGCGAAGAGTTCGGCCTGCTGCTGCCCGACACCGACGCCGCCGGTGCACTGCACCTGGCCAACCAGATTCGCGAGGGCCTGCGGCTGGCGCACATCGACCACGCCGAGTCGAGCGTAGGACCCCTGCTGACCATCAGCGTCGGCCTGTGCACCTGGGTGCCCGGTGTCACCGGCGACGCCGCCGCGCTGCTGGCGGCTGCCGACGCGCATTTGTATCTGGCCAAGTCGCGCGGCCGCGATCAGGCTTGCGGCGCGCTGCTGGCCAGCCACTGATCTCGGCCCGCCAACCCGGCCACCCAATCCCGATCCAGTCCAGCCCAGTACCAATACCAAGCATCGCTGAAGACCAGGACTGCAGAAGGCCACCGGCAGCCGGCCAGCAGGCACTTCGTACCCTTGTTTGCGTGATCGATCGCCGGTGCTAGGAACTACCCTCAAGACCGAGGTCGATTGACCGACATCAGACCGATCGGGCCTTGTTGAGCCGTCACGCCCAAGCGGCTTCCAAGGAGTACACCAGCATGATCTCGTCTTCAACCCCTGCGTCCGCGTTGCCACACACCGCGGGGCAGCCCGTGCGGCGCGACCACGGCTCGGGCTTTGGTGACTTCTTCCGCTACCACGGCTGGTTGTCACCTGGCGTGCGCTTGTTCCGCAGCATCAGCTTCCCGGCTAAGGCGGGCTGGGTGGCGCTGGCCTTCATGGTGCCGCTGGCGGTGCTGCTGTGGTTCGTCACCAGTTCGGTGCTGGACCAGATCGACACCACCCGCAGCGAACGTGATGGCGTGCGCTATGCCCGGCCAGTGCTGGAACTCGTTCCGCTGGCGCAGGCGCGGCGCCGGGCTTATGCGACCAATGCGCCCGACGCGGCCGAGTTCCAGGCCAAGGTGAAGACGGCTTTCGACGCCGTGGCCGCCCAGCACGCTGAACTGGGCCCGGCGTTGGGCGTTGCCAAGTCCTATGCCGCACTGAAGCAGGCGCACGATGCGCTGCTGCAGGCACCCACCGCAGCCAACCCTGACGAAACCTTTCTCGCGCACTCCGACTACGTCAAGGCAATAATGCTGCTGCTGCGCGAAGTGGCTGACGGCTCGCAGCTCACGCTGGACCCTGAGGCCGACACTTTCCATCTGCAGAACATTGCCCTGGTGCGCGGCCCGCGCATGTCCGAGAACGTTGCGCGGCTGCGGGGCATGGGCGTGATGGCGCTGGCCACCAAGGACAGCAAGGAACTGGGCACGCTGCGCCGCGACATGATGACGAAGTGGCTGGCCGTGCAGGCCTACATCGAGGAGGATGTCGAGAACTCCTTCGCAGCCGTCGTCACGGCCTCGCCCGAAGTCGACAAGTTGGTCGATATGAAGGGCACGGTCGAGGCAGAAGTTACCTTCGGCAGGGCGGTCAAGCAGCAGATTCTGGGCGCCCAGATCGAAGGCGACATGGCCAGCTACCTGGCCCTGGGCAACGCCGCCGTGGACACGGCCAGCCAGCTGAACGCCAAGCTGCTCGACCGCCTGGACAGCCAGCTGGAGGCGCGCATTGAACGCCTTCAACACACGATGGGGCTGAAGCTGGCAATGGTGACCTTCTTCATCGCCCTGGCCGGCTACCTGATGCTGGCCTTCTACCGCGTGATGATGGGCGGGCTGCGTGAAGTCACCGGCCACCTGGAAGAGATCACCCGCGGCAACCTCACCACCAGCCCCAAGCCTTGGGGCAATGACGAGGCCGCTCAGCTGATGGTGACCATGGGTGATATGCAGAACAGCCTGCGCCGCATCGCGGGCAACGTGCTGCAGGGCTCGAGCCAGGTGCAGGTGGCCAGCGAGGAGATTGCCGCAGCCTCCAACGACCTGTCGGCCCGCACCGAGCAGACAGCGGCCAGCCTGGAAGAAACAGCCGCCAGCATGGAGCAGATCGCCTCCACGGTAAAGCAGACCGCAGACACCGTGAACGGTGCAATGGCCATCGTGCGTGAGAACGCCACCGTCGCCACGCGCGGCGGCGAGGTCATGGGCCAGGTGGTCAGCACGATGGAGGGCATTCAGGCCTCGTCGAACAAGATCGGCGAGATCATCGGCGTCATCGATGGCATCGCCTTCCAGACCAACATCCTGGCGCTGAACGCCGCCGTGGAAGCTGCCCGGGCCGGTGAGCAGGGCCGCGGCTTTGCCGTGGTGGCGACTGAGGTGCGTGCGCTGGCGGGCCGTTCGGCGGCCGCGGCGAAAGAGATCAAGTCGCTCATCGGCGCCAGCATCGAAAAGGTGGAACAGGGCAACCGCATTGCCGCAGATGCCGGTGCCACCATCCGCGAGATCGTCACCAATGCCGACAAGATCAACGAGCTGATGACGCAGATTTCCACCGCCACGCGCGAGCAGAGCGCGGGTGTGGCCCAAGTGGGCACGGCGGTGCACGAGCTCGACCGCTCCACGCAGCAGAACGCCGCGCTGGTGGAGGAGACCTCAGCAGCTTCAGGCGCCCTTTCGGAACAGGCCAACCGACTGGCGCAGGAAGTGAGCTTCTTTAAGCTGCGCTAACGTGGACGGGAGAAATCCGCCGAGTCCGGGGATCTGATCGATTACGGGTGTGGTGGTCCAGTGCGCGCCGGGGCTGGCGAGTGATGGCGTGCACGATGAGTTCCTGATGTAGTGCGCCCGCACGGTCTCAAAAAGCGCTCAGCGGTCCATCACAGGTAATTCCGCCTGCCGATACGGGTTGTCTGGCGCGGGGGCAAGGCGGCTACCTGCTTGGGGCGAACGGTCGTTGTGCGGCAACGAGATCAGGGTTGCGGACGTCTTTTCAGGGTCGGTTCTTGCCAGTCAGGTGCGTCAGCGGCTCACCCTGGAGGCGTCATTCGGCATGAGTGATGACTGCGCTGACAGGGCAAGGAACTCGTCCGCGGCGACGTGGTGCGAGAGGGCATGCAGCGCGAATTCAATGTCGCGCGCGTGGCCGGGTCAGGTCAGAGCACCTTTACCCCAGGCAGCTTGCGCATGCCTCGATCTAAGGTTGCAGTGAAGTCGCAGCCCTGCCGCCCATGCTTGGCGACGACCAGGCAGTCGGCGAACCCGCAGGAGCCCGATTCGAACAGGGTCAGGGCTGTCGTGACCGCTTCACGGTCCTCGAAAGCGAACGCGGTCTCCTCGAACAAGCTGCGCACCGCGATCAACTGGGTATGCTTGTCCTGCTCGAAGGCCGCCTTCAGCGTCCAAACCGCTTCCACCAGGACGACATCCGTCACCAGTAGCGAGCCTGGCAATCCGCCGTGTTCGGCCAGCAGCCGATCGATGCGCTTGCTCTGCGCCGGGTCATCGTTGAGCCACAAGCGCAGCAAAATGTTGGTGTCGATACCGATCATCGGCCTGCCGACTTGCGGCCCGCCTGGCTGGGTGCATGCTTCTCTCGCAAGTGCTTCGACACGGCCTCATCCATCTGCTCGACGGTCAGTGGCGCAGCATGCGGGGACTTGAGCAAGCCCCGTATGCGGCGGGCGTCGGGCTGGACATGCCGGGCGGTGATCGTGTTGTCGGCCTGGACCTGGAAGTCGAGGATCGCCCCGGCGTCCAGGTTTAGACGGTCCCGGATCTCCTTGGGCAGGGTGAGCTGGCCCTTGCTGGTCAGT
>JANOBX010000105.1:0-111507 GCA_031411875.1 Burkholderiales bacterium
CTGGCACCGGTGCGCCAGCTCACCGCCGAGGTGCAGCGACGCAGCGCAGACACGCTGCAGCCCGTTTCGGCGGAAAACGCGCCGGCCGAACTCCAGCCGCTGCTGCAGGCGATGAACGGCCTGTTCACGCGCATCGACACCACGCTGGCCCGCGAGCGCCGATTCACCGCCGACGCGGCCCACGAGCTGCGCACGCCCTTGGCCGTGCTGCGCGCGCAGTGGCAGGTGGTCGAAGGTGCCAGCGACGCCGGCGACCGGTCAAGGGCCGCCCAGAAACTGCAGGCCGGCCTCGACCGCATGGACCGGCTCGTCGGCCAGCTGCTCGCGCTGTCGCGGCTGGAAGCCACCGACCGCCCACCGACCCACCTGGCGGTGGACTGGCAGCCGCTGGTGCTGCAGGTGTTCAGCGAGGTGCTGCCGCTGGCCGAGCGCCGACACATCGAGCTGGGCTGCGACTGGCCGGCAGGAACGGCGCCGCCATTTGCCCTGGCAGGCGACGCCGACCTGCTGGCCCTGCTGCTGCGAAACCTGGTCGACAACGCCGTGCGTTACGCCCCTGTGGGCAGCAGCGTCGATGTGCGCTTCGACGAACATGGCCTGGCCGTGAGCAATACCGGCCCGGCCCTCACCCCCGAGGCCCTGGCCCGCCTGGGCGAAAGGTTCCACCGGCCCGACGGCCAGGTCGAAAGCGGCAGCGGCCTGGGCGTGTCGATCGCCCAGCGCATCGCCACGCTGCACGGGCTGGTGCTGAGCTACGCAGCGGGCAGCGACGGCACCGGCACGGTGGCCACCCTGGGCCGCCAGAACCCGGCCGAAAATCCGGTCAGCGGGTCTTCAGCCGCGCCAGCATGACACGCGCTTCCTCGCGCCGGCCCGTGTCTGCAATCTGACGCCCTGGCCGAGGCGAAGCCTGCAGGGCGCGTTCCAGGTAGGGTGCGGCCTCGTCGGCTTTGCCGGTCTCGACCAGATATTCGGCGTAGAAGTAGTTCGGGTCGATGCCCTGGGGGTTGAGCGCAAGCGCCTGCTGCAGCAGCGTGCCGGCCTTGGCCTTGTCGCCGAAGCCGAGCGGCCAGCCCGGCACCTTGTAGTACAGCACGGCCAGGCTGTTCAGGGCCGAACCGTCGAGCGTCTTCGCATCGATGCGGATCGCCTGCTCATACAGGGCCTTGGCCTGCTTGGCCAGGCCCAAGGCGCCCAATCCGCCCTTCTCGCCAGCCAGCGAGCTGACGACGATGCCTTCCCACACCAGCGGCTCGGCGCGGTCGCCGAACTTGCCTCTGGCCAGGTGTGCCTTGGCAGCCAGCGCCTCGAAGCGCTTCTCGCGCTCGGCGGCGGGCGTCTGGTAGCGGATCACTTCCCAGTCGCGCTGCAGCTCGGCCACGGCGTCGTCCACAGGTGCGGCAAAGGCGGACGGCACCATCAACACCGCAGCGGCAAGGCCGGCCATCCAGGCCTGAAGGTTCATTCGAATGTTCATGACAGGTTTCCTTGGGGTTCGGTCTGGTGCGGCAGCGCCTGCAGCTCTTGTCGATGACGGTTGAAACCGCCGTCCATCAGCCCGCCCAGCACGCCGTTCAGACGCACCGCCAGGCGCTCCGGCCAGCCGATGTAGCGTTCGGCAGCGTCGCTGTCGATGAGCTCGACGAGGGCGCGGGCAACGATTTCGGGCATGTCGCTGGCGGTGCCGGTGGCGCGGTTGAACGCATCGGCGGCAGCACTGTTGAAGCCGGTGCGGGTCGAGCGTGGGGCCAGGGTCTGCACCCGCACCACGGTGCCGGCGAGTTCGCGCCGCAGCGCTTCGGCAAAACCGTGCAGACCCGCCTTGCTGGCGCCGTAGACGCTGAAGCCGGGCACGCCGATGCGCCCGAGGGCCGAACCCACGAACACGACCTGGGCCTGCGGCTGGCGCAACAGCTGCGGCAGCAAGGCCTGGGTCAGCAGCATGGGCGCCAGCAGATTGGTCTGCAGGGTGGCGTGCAGCTGCGTGGCGGGCAGCGCAGCCAGCGGTCCGAAGGCCGGCAGGCCGGCCGCATGGACGACGACGTTGGCTCGCCATGAAGCCGCGGCCGCAGCCACCGCGGCGACGCCCTGGGCCGTCGTCAGATCGGCCTGGACCCAGGGCAGGTCCGTACCGGCCAGGGCGGGCAAGGCGGGGCCCTGGGCCCCGCGGCCGACGCCCAGTACCAGCGCTCCGGCCTGCAGCAGGGCCTGGGCCATGGCTTGCCCGATGCCGCCGCCGGCCCCGGTGAGCAACACCCGTGCGCCAGCGGTCTTCATGCCGCCACCGCCTGGACGGCGCGGAGCGGCAGCGGGGTCACCTGCGGCAGTGGCAGGCCGCGAAAGACATCGCCGTACAGGCTGAAGAACGCCCGGGCGGCGTGCACGATGGCGGCCTGATCGGCCGGGTCGTCGATGCTGTCCATGAGCAGCCCGAAGTGCGCCGTGTGTTCCTGGTCCAGCGTGCCGTGCGACCGCAGATAGCTGAAGGCCGCATCCGGCAGCTGCAGCGGTTTCTGGATGGCGTCGGCTGCCATGAGGGCCAGCGACACGCTGGTGCCCTCCAGCACATGCACCATGCCGAAGAATCCCAGCGGGTTGCCGCGCGCGATGGTGTCGTAGGCATAGGCCACCATCACCTCGGTCGCGTGGCCCGGCTGGCCCTGGCGCACGGCCTGCGCATCGGCACCGCAGGCCGCGATGTCGTCGAGGATCCATTCGTCGTGGCCGGCCTCTTCCTCGATGTATTCGTCCAGCGCCGGCAGCAGCCAGGCGTGGTGCGCGGGCAAGGCCGCGCGCATGGCGCGCAGCAGCGGCACGGTGTGGCGCACATGGTGGTAGGCCTCGCGCAGGAAGGCCACGTAGCTGGGCAGCGAGACGACGCCGCGCAGCGCGCCCTGGATGATGGGGGTGGCCAGCAGGCCCTGGCGGGCGCCCTGGGTGTCGGCGAGCAGGCGGGCATGGAAACTCATGGTGGGGTCCTTCGAAGAGAGAGATCAGACGAGGGTGGCAACGGGCAGGGGCAGCAGCTCGGCGTGCAGCAGAGCCACGGCCTGACGTTGCGGTCGGCCGTTGGTGGTGGCCATGCCGCTGGAGGCGTCGAAGGGCGCTTTCGCACGCATCCAGTGGCGGACCTGGGCGTAATCGGGCAGGCCGGTGTTGGCACGGTCCAAGGCGGCCTGCAACGCCGCGTCGTCGAACCCCGAATCGACAGGCCACAACACCGCCCCCAGCGCCGGTGCGCCGTCGCCCAGCACCACGGCCTGCAGCACGGCCGCTTCACTGCGCAGCGCGGTTTCCACCCACTCGGGCGACACATTGCGGCCGAAGGCGGTGATCATCACGTTGCGCTTGCGGCCGGCCAAGTGCACATAGCCGTCGGCGTCGACATGCCCCAGGTCGCCGCTGGGCCACCATTGAGGCACCGGGCCGAGGTCGCCCAGGTAGCCGCTGAACAGGCTGCCGGCAATCAGCAGTTCGCCATCGTCGGCCACGCGCAGCCTGGCATGCGGCAGCAGCCGACCGACGCTGCCCGCACGCCGCGCCGAGGGCAGGTTCAGCGTCTGCACCGAAGCACCTTCGGACAGGCCATACCCCTCGCAGGCCGGCACGCCCAGCTGCCACGCTGCCTGCACCAGCGCCGTGCCCACCGCTGCACCGCCCACCGCGACCAGCTTCAACGAAGCCGGTGCGCGCTGGCCGGTGCGCGCCAGGTGCGCGCACCAGGCGCGCAGCATCTGCGGCAGCAGGATCATGCTGTGCGGCTGCAACGCGCGAACCGCGCTGTCGAAGACCGAGGCGTCGAAACCTGAAGAACCCGTCAGGCCCAGCGTGGCCAACGGCGGCATCAGCAGCGTGGCTCCCTGGAGCCTGGGCGCCATCAGCCCGGCGATGTTCTCCAGCAGCACCGCGAAGGGCAAGGCATTGAGATGTCGCTCGATGCCCAGGGGGCCCAGCGCCTGGACCAGACCCTGCGTGACCGCGTCCAGGGCGGGCTGGCTCAGGCACACGCCCTTGGGCGCGCCGGTGGTGCCCGAGGTGAAGGTGATCTTCACGGTGCCCCCGGGCAGCTCGGGCGGGCGCAAGCCGGTGTGCGCGATGGCGAGTGCCCGGCTGGCCACGTTGACCGTCGACCAGTCGAGCTCGGGCCATGCCGCGGTCGCGGCCGGCTCCACGATCAGGGCTCTGGCGCCGGCGGCCCGCACGGCAGCACGCAGCTGCGCTGGCGTGAAGAAGGGCGGCAGCGGCACGTGCACGCAGGCTGCTGCCGCAGCCGCCTCGTCCAAGGCCAGGAAGGCCGGGCTGTTGTCCAGCACCGTGGCCAGCACCTGCGTGCCTGGCTGCTGCAGGATGCCGCGGGCCGCCTGCACGGCATCGTCCAGGTCGGCCTGCGACCAGTCGCGCCGGCCGTCGTGAAGCGCGGCGCGCCCGGGCGCGCTCATGAACGCACCCCGCGGCGCGCCAGCACTTGCAACGCCAGGGCCAGCGGGCCTGCCAGGACCACGGGCGAGTGGTCGTAGTAACTGCCCCAGCTGGCCGCCTCGTCACCCAGCAGCGCCGGGTCGGCCACGCCCAGGGCCAGCGGCGCGATGCCGAGCCGCAGGAACAGATGCCGCAATTCCTGCGTCAGCGTGCTCACCACCCACTCGAAACCCTGGGTGGCCAGATGCGGTCCCAGGGCCATGATCAGCTGCCGTCCGGCTCCGGCCCGTGTTCCCGCCAGATGGCCGACCTCGACGATGCGCGAACGCACCGGCTCTGCCGCTCCGGCAAGACCCAGACAAGCCTCGACCGGCCCGTTCAGGTACCGTTCCAGGAACAGGGCCCCATGGCCGGCGCAGCGGTAGCCGGCCGCGGCCATCACCGAGCCATCGGCTTCGTGCAGGCTGACCAGCACCGGTGCGAAGTGCCGAACCTCCGCACCGTGGCGCTCGCGGTAGACGCCGCGGATGAAGTCTTCCACTTCGGTGCGGCGCAGGGACGTGGGCCCATGCACCTGAAGCCGCGTGGCCGGTGGATCCGCGCGCAGCGCGCCAAAGTGTGGCCGCTCCGGGAGCGACGTTGAACAAGCCAGCATTCGATGTCCTTGCGGCTTCGCCCGGGACAGGCTGCCGACCAACGACCCGGATGCTGGGCTCCGCGGATTAATCGGACATTAAGGTCGGCGCCCGCCGGCGCCTTGGGCCGATCTCACCGGCATCACATGGACGAACTGCCGGTCGAGCCTTGCAGCCACCTTCGCGCCGATGGTCAGGCGTTGGCGGTGCGGGCCGGACAGGGTCAGCACCAGGCGCGAATCCGGCACCGCGGACACGGCCAGCACGGCCAGCGTGATTTCGCCCAGATGCCGGGCTTCGGTCACCTCGGCCAGGAAATCGTCGGTCGTGCGTTCCGACAGGTCGACGAGGCCGATGCCGTCGCTGGGAATGACCCAGTTCACCGGCTCGCCGGGAACGAGCCGATTCTTGTCGCGCACCTGCAGCACCGGCGCGTCGGCTGCAGCGCCTGGGCCCGCAGGCGTCCAGCGCAGCAGGCCCTGGCCAGCGGTGTCGGCCGGGCCCAGCCAGAGGCCGTGGAACCGGTTCTGGATGCCCACCAGGTCGGCCACGCGCGCATTGCGCGGCTGGGTGTGGATCTGCGCCGGCGTGCCCTGCTGCAGCACCAGGCCGGAGTCCATCACGGCCAGGCGGTCGGCCAGCATGCGGGCCTCGTTCAGGTCGTGGGTGACGAGCACGATGGGCACCGACAGCTCGCGCCTCAGGTCGGCCAGCAGCCGGTACAGGCCCTGCCGCATCATCTGGTCGACGGCCGAGAAGGGTTCGTCCAGCAGCAGCAGCCGGGGTTCGCGCGCGAGCGCCCGCGCCACCGCCACGCGCTGCTGCTGGCCGCCCGAGAGCTCGGCCGGGCGGCGGCGCTGCTGGTCGGGGCTGAGCTGCACGTGGTCCAGCCAGCGCCGGGCCGTGCGCTGGCGCTCCGGCGCGGGCAGGTGCAGCAGCGACAGCGCGACATTGCCCAGCGCGTCCAGGTGCGGCATCAGTGCGTAGTTCTGGAACACCAGGCCCACGTGCCGCTGCTGCGGTGGCACGAAGATGCCGCGCTCGGTGTCGCACCACACCTCACCGTCCACGGCCACGTGTCCGCGTTGCGGGCGCATCAACCCGGCGAGCACGCGCATCATCGAGGTCTTGCCCGCCCCTGAGGGCCCCACCAGCGCGAGCAGCTCGCCGCGCCTGCACTGCAGCCCGCCCTGCAAGGGCATGGGGCGGGTCTGCTCGACATCCACCACCAGGCCCGACGCGTGGGCCGGCGGCGGCGCCATGCTCACCGGCGCACCACCAGCCGCGCCGACGCGAAGAACGACGCCGCCACCGCCGCCAGGGAGAACACCAGCAGCAGCAGGGCCATCTGGTGGGCGCCCTCCAGGTCGAAGGACTGCACGCGGTCGTAGATGGAGATGGCGATGGTGCGGGTTTCGCCAGGAATGCTGCCACCCACCATGAGCACCACGCCGAACTCGCCCAGCGTGTGCACGAAGGTCAGCACGCAGGCCGACAATACCCCGGGCCAGGCCAGCGGCAGTTCCACCCGCCAGAAGGTCTGCCAGGCCGACAGCCCGCTGACGGCCGCAGCCTCGGCCAGGTTGGCCGGGATGGCCTCGAAGGCGCGCTGCACCGGCTGCACCAGGAAAGGCACGTTGAAGATCACCGAAGCGATCAGCAAGCCCAGGAAGTTGAAGGTGAGCGACAGCCCGAAAGTCTCGCGCAGCCAGGCGCCCAGCGGCGAGGCCCCTCCCAGCGTGACCAGCAGGTAGTAGCCCAGCACCGTGGGGGGCAGCACCAGCGGCAGCACGACCAGGGCCTCGATCCAGGCCTTGCCGGCGATCCGCGTGCGCGCCAGCCAGCGCCCCAGCCACAGGCCCGTGGGCAGCAGCACGGCCAGTGTGGCGCCGGCCAGTTCCAGCGAGAGGATCAGAGCTTGCCAGTCCATCCGAGGTCGGCGCTCAGGGCGGGGGCATCTCGAAGCCGTAGCGCTTCATCACCGCCTGCGCGGCCGGCGTGCCGATGTAGTCGTAGAACGCGCGTGCTGCCGGCGGCGCTTCCTTGACGAGCACCATGCGTTGTTTCAGCGGCTGGTGCCAGTGTTCAGGAATGAGGCTGAAGCGCCCGCTGCGTGCCAGCGCCGGGGCCAGGGCCAGCGACTGGGCGACGATGCCGCCCTGGGTCGACCCCGACAGCGCGAACTGGGCCGCCTGAGAGATGTTCTCGCCGTAGACCAACCTGGGCTGGATCGCCTCCCACACGCCGGCGTGCTTCAGGGCTTCCATGGCGCGCGCGCCGTAAGGAGCGTGCGCCGGATTGGCGATGGCGAACTTCTGCAGCCGACCGTCCTTCAGGGCCGCGGCCAGGTCGCGCAGCTCGCCATCGGGCTTCAGCGGCGAATCCGCGGCCACCATGATGCCGATGCGGCCGATGGCGTAGGCGCGGCCGCGGTCGACCGTCTTCCCGGCAGCGTCGAGCTCGAAGACGAAGCTCTCATCGGCCGACAGGAACAGGTGAAAAGGTGCGCCCTGCAGGATCTGGGTCTTGAAGTGCCCCGACGAGCCGAACAGCAGGCGCAGGGTCTGGCCGGTCTGCCGCTCGAAGTTGGCGGCCACCTCTTCGAGCGCGAATTTCAGGTCGGATGCCGCCGCAACGGTGGCCACGGGCTGTGCAGGCAGGCCCGAAACCGCAGCGAGCAGAAAGCCGAGCACAGCCAGCCGCGAGGCAAGACGACGAGCAAAGGGGCGCATGGACCGGTCACGGAAGGCGCGGGCTGGGTCAGCCGCAGATCGATCGTAAGGCAGCGCCCTGCCCCGCGCGCCCTGCCCCTGGCGCCGTGCGGCGACGCGACCCGGTGCGTCAACGCGTCGGCACCGACATGAGCTTGCTGGTCAGGGACTCCCGGCTGAACGGCTTGACGACGAAGGCGGCTGCGACGGCCTTGAGCCGCTGCGTGAGAGTCACCCCTTCCTGTCATGGCGGGTGGATGTCCATCAGGATCACGTCGCGGCGGTGGGGGCTCAGGTGGGCAAAGGCCGAAGCGCCACTGACGTCGTCGTCGACCACCATCAGCGATGGCCTGATCTTGCGGACTTGGTCGGCCAACTGGCAGGCACCGGCGGGTTGCGGCAGGCCCGGGCGCTGCGAGTTCATCTCGCGGCCGGCATTCCACACGCTCAAGGCCAGGCGCGAGCCGTCGTGGCTGTGCGGCCAGTACAGCAGGGAGTCTCCGAAGGAACGCCAGCCAGGGTCGAAGCTGAGATCAAGAGACAGCGAATGGCCCGCAGGTTCGTCGTGCAAGGTCGCAACGATGTCCGACCAGAGCAATCGCCCTTCTTCCACTGCGAAGATCCAGCCGCAAACCCTGCTCTGCCGGTGAATCGCAGCGGCACTCGATCGACAAGCTGCTGCGCTTGCCGGCCAGCACGCCGCGCAGACCCGTTCCGCTCTTGGGCAGGGGCCTGGTTCACAGGCGTCCAAACAGCTTCGGCCCACACCATGGGTGGCGTCGCGAAGCCCATTGGCGTCGGCAAACTCGCGCCAGGCTGCATTGGGGTGCGGTGCCGTCGGTGGCATTGATGCTGCGATGTGGTCACCAGGAGGCAAACCGGTCAGCCTAGGCAACGCCTGGCACTGAGCGCGGTGGATCTCGACCGTGCGAAAGCAGCCGCCCAGCTCGCTGGGCGACCGTCTTTCTGCTCATGCCGTGCACGATGAGGTCGAAGACATCGCGTTCGCGCGGGGTCAGCGTTTCGAAGCGGGCCAGCACGGATGGGGCGTGCGTGGATACTGCATGGCGCGCCACTGCCACAACCCTGATCGCCCTGTCGTTCAGGGCGCAAGAGGCGCGCCTGCCGTCATGGCCCAGCCCAGAAAAAAGCACCTGGCGTTGCCGCCAGGTGCTTTTTTTCTTTTTCTCTACCGGATTTGGTAGGCGCGAATGGACTCGAACCATCGACCCCCACCATGTCAAGGTGGTGCTCTAACCAGCTGAGCTACGCGCCTGAGTCAGCCTCGCAGTATATACCGCACGCACGCGCCTCGAATCGGCCGGGCGTCGCACGCTACTTGCGCCGCGCGTGACGCACGCCCGCAATGCGCCCGATCTGCGCGAGAACAGGATCGAGCCGCGCGGTGTCGGTGGTCTCGACCGTGAAGGTCATCCAGGCCGTGTGCCGGTCGCGGGCGTTCTGGGTGTTCACGCCGGTGACGTTCATCTTTTCCTTTGCGAAGGTCTCGCCGATGTCGCGCAGCAGGCCCTGCCGGTCGCTCGCCTCGACGACCACGTCGAGCGGATACAGCGCCGGCTTGTCGTTGCTGACCCGGCCCCACGCCACGTCGATGACCCGCCCCGGGCTGCCCTGAACCATGTGCGCGAGGTTGCTGCAGTCGCGGCGGTGGATGGCCACGCCCCGGCCGCGCGTGACGAAGCCTCGGATGTCGTCGGGCGGCGCTGGCCGGCAACAGCGGGCCAGGGTCGTGAGCAGCGAGTCCACGCCCACCACCAGCACGCCGCCGCGCCCACCCCCCGCTTCGCTGCGCGCGCGGTGCAGGATCACGCGGTCTTCGTCGGGCGCAGGCTCTGCCGGCCGCAGCAGGTTCTCGATGGTGCGCAGCGAGAACTCGTCCTTGCCCACCACCTCGAACAGCGCGTCGGCCTTGTCGAAGCCCAGTTGTTCGGCCAGCAGGTCCAGCTTCAGCGCGGTCCGGCCTTCGCGCTGCAGCAGCTTCTCGACCAGGTCGCGGCCGCGGGCGATGGTCTGCCCCTGAGCCTGGGCGTTGAACCAGGCGCGCACCTTGGCGCGTGAACGCGGGCTTTGCAGGTAGCCGGCCTCGGTGTTCAGCCAGTCCAGCGAAGGACCGCCTTCCTTGGCGGCCACCACCTCCACCGTCTGGCCAGACTGCAAGGGCGTGTTCAGCGGCACCACCCGCCCGTCGACCCGCGCGCCGCGGCAGCGGTGGCCCAGGTCGGTGTGCAGGGTGTAGGCGAAGTCCACCGGCGTGCCGCCGGCCGGCAGGTCGATGATGGTGGCCTGCGGCGTGAAGACGTAGATGCGGTCGTCGAAGCCCGATTCAGCGGGCCGGGGGCTGGCGTCGGCCCGGCCATCGCCGGCAAAGTCGCGTTCCCAGGCCAGCAGTTCGCGCAACACGGCCTTGCGCGCCTCGGCCACGCGGTCTTCGAAGGCGCCGGCGGCGCTGACGCCGGCATAGCCTTTCACGCCGGCTTCTTTGTACATCCAGTGCGCGGCCACCCCGTGCTCGGCATGTTCGTGCATGGCCTGGGTGCGGATCTGCACTTCCAGCGGCCGGCCGTCGGCGCCCAGCACCACGGTGTGCAGGCTCTGGTAGCCATTGGGCTTGGGGCGGGCGATGTAGTCGTCGAACTCGCCTTCGACCGGCTGCCAGGCCTCGTGCACTCGGGCCAGCGCGGCATAGCAGGCCGGCACGTCGGGCACCACCACGCGCAGGGCCTGCGCGTCGAAGACGCGGGCGTAGCTCAGGCCCTTGCCCTGCATCTTCTTCCAGATGCTGTACAGGTGCTTGGGCCGGCCCTGCACGTCGGCGTACACCCCGGCCTGCTGCAACACGGTCTGCAACTGCTGCCGGGCGGCCTGCACCCCGCGCTCCCGCTCGGCGCGGGTTTCGTCGACCAGCCCGGCGACGCGCTGGTAGTCGTCGGGCTGCAGGAACCGGAAGGCCAGGTCTTCCATTTCCCACTTGATCTGCCAGATGCCCAGGCGGTTGGCCAGCGGTGCGAACACCTGCAGCGATTCGGTGGCCAGGTCGGCCGGGCAGGCCTGCCGCGAGCTGGCGAAGAATCGCAGCGTCTGCAATCGCGACGCCAGGCGCAGCAGCACCACGCGCAGGTCACGAGAAAAAGCCAACAGCATCTTGCGCACGCGCTCCGTCTGCAGGGCACGAGGGCTGCCGGCCTGCGCCGACGCTGGCGCCTGGCGGGCGGCGCGCTGGATCTGCACCAGCTTGCGCGTCAGCGCCACCAGGCCGGCGTAGCTCTCCCCGAAGGCCTTGCGGACGGTTTCCTCCGGGCGCTGCAGGAAGTCGCCGGCGTAGACGAGGTATGCCGCAGCGCACAGCGCAGGCGCAGCGCCGATGCTGCGCAGCACGGCAGCGGTGCCCTCGGCATGGGCGAATGCATCTTCGCCGGTGTCCAGACGCTGGCCGGCCAGCAGGGGCTCGGCGAAGATGCGGGCACGCTCCAGGGTCTGCGCCTCGGTCGCCGCAGCCGCCCCTGCTTCGGCGTCGTGGCTGGCCAGATGCACCACGGCAGAGGCCGAGGCAGCCGGTGCCACCGTCTTCACGCCATGGGGCCGGGCTGCACTGGCATCAACCCAGCAGGAACTGGCGCACCACGGCACGCTGGTCGGCCTGCACCAGCGTCGGCGCGTGGCCCACGCCCGTGAATTCGTGCAGGCGGGCGCGCGGGCCGCGCTGCGTCATGGCTTGCGCCGTGGCCGACGAGAGCAGGTCGGACTCGGCGCCGCGCAACAGCAGGGTCGGGCAGCGCAGCCGGTCATAGGCCTGCCAGAGCAGGGCTTCGCCGAAGGCCGCCATCTCCGGCGTTGCGGCGCGGAAAGGCAGGGCGATGGCCGGGTCGTAGTGGCTCTTGAAGCCCGTGCCCGACTCATGCGGCACCAGCTGCGGCCGGGTCAGCGCCAGCCATTGCTCGGGCGTGTGCGGACCGAAGCCCTCACAGACGGACCACAGCGCCGCGGCGGCTTCTTCGACCGTGGCCCAGTGCGCAGGCTGGCCCAGGTACCGGCCGATGCGCTGCAGCGAGGCCGGCTCGATGCTCGGGCCCACGTCGTTGAGCACCAGCTTGCCCACCAGTCCCGGCGAGCCCGCCACGGTGGGCAGCGCCGCCAGGCCCAGGCCGATGAGACCGCCCATCGACGTGCCCACCCAGTCGACCTGTTCGACCCCCAGGCGTGCCACCAGCGCCACCATGTCGGCCACGTAGCTGGGCACACCGTATCCAGCGGGGTCGGACAAGCGGTCGCTGCGGCCGCGGCCCACGACGTCGGGGCAGATCACCCGGTATTCGCCGGCCAGGTCGCGCGCGAGAGTGTCGAAGTCGCGGCCCTGCCGCGTGAGCCCGTGCACGCACACCAGCACGCGTGGGTTGGCCGGGTCGCCCCAGGCCCAGTAAGCCATGCGGTGCAGGCCCTTGGCGTCCAGACAGTTCAGGTGATGCAGCGTGGGTTCGGTCATGGCGCGCCTTGATAATGACGCCATCGTATCAATGCACCGACGGGAGAAGACCATGCTCGCAGGCAAGACCGCCCTCATCACCGGCTCCACCAGCGGCATCGGCCTGGGCATGGCCAAAGCGCTGGCGGCCCAGGGTGCCCACGTCATGCTCAATGGCTTCGGCGACAAGGACGCCGCCATCGCCGAGGTTCGCGCCGTCGCTGAAGGCCATGGCGCCCGCGTGTCGTACCACGGCGCCGACATGAGCCAGCCCGCGCAGATCGAGGCCATGGTGCGCGAATGCGAGCGCGAGTTCGGCGCGGTCGACATCCTCGTCAACAACGCCGGCATCCAGCACGTCGCGCTCATCGAGGACTTTCCGGTCGACCGCTGGGACGCGATCATCGCCATCAACCTGAACTCGGCCTTCCACACCCTGCGCGCCGCCTTGCCGGGCATGAAGGCCCGCGGCTGGGGCCGGGTCGTCAACGTCGCTTCGGCACACGGCCTGGTGGCTTCGGCGCAGTAAAGTGCCTACGTCGCGGCCAAGCATGGGCTGGTGGGCATGACCAAGGCAGTGGCGCTGGAATGCGCCACCACGCGGGTCACGGTGAATGCCATCTGCCCGGGCTGGGTGCTGACGCCGCTGGTGCAAAAGCAGATCGATGCCCGTGCCGCCGCCAACGGCACGGCCGTGGCCGAAGAAGAAATCAAGCTGCTGGGGGAAAAGCAGCCTTCGCTGAAGTTCACCACGCCCGAAGACCTGGGGGCGCTGGCGGTGTTCCTGTGTTCGCCAGCCGCCCAGAACGTGCGCGGCGTGGCCTGGGCCGTGGACGGCGGCTGGACGGCTCAGTGAGCCCGGCCGCTACTTCGCGAGCTGCACCGTGCCGCTAACATTGACGGTGACCTGGGCGTTGCCGGCTTCGACCGGCAGCGCGCTGTCGGCCATGGCCATGCTGCTGGCCTGCGAGCGCAGCATGTTGCGCATCACCGGCTGCCCCGGGTCGTCGCCCGACACCGACACCTCGCGCAAGCTGTAGCTGCCCATGCCGAAGGCCTGAGTCACGGCGCCGGCGCGTTCGCGGAAGCGCGTGATGGCCTGGGCGGTGACGTCGGCCTCGACCTTGTCACGGGCCTGGCGCGACAGCGAAAAGCTCAGCCGCGCCACCGTCAGCGTGCCGATGCGCCCGGCCAGCGCCGTGATGGCGGCCGTGTCACGCCCCTGGAGGATCAGCTCGGTGTTGCCCTGCCAGCCGGAGATGCCGCCTTGCACCGCCACGCCGCTGCTGCGCTGCTGCGGCGGCGCATAGCGCGGAAACAGCGAAAACGCGCCGCTCTGCACTTCCAGCTGGCCAGGCCGGGCGGCCTTGCGTGCCTCGGTCAACGCGGCGTCCAGCGCCTGGCGAAGCTGCGCCTGCACGGCATTGGCGTCGGTTCCTTCGCGGCTGGTCGACAGCACCAGGGTCAGCCAGTCGTTGGCCACTTCCACCGACGCACTGGCCGACAGCGCCACCACGTTGGCCGGGGGTGCGACAAGACCGGGCTGCGCCAGTGCGGGCGCCGCGGCACCGGCCGCCAGAAGGCCGCAGAGCGCCAGGGTGCGAGTGCGGGCAGCGGTTCGGACGCAGAAGTTCAGATCAGGCATGGCGGGACGGGCTCCAGGTCGAAGGTCGGAATGCGGCTACGGGTTTCGAGCGTACCCTGCGCGTGCCGGCTCTCACGCTTGCCGCAGTGCAAGTGGCAGCCGGTCGCAAGTTCTGTTACAGGAAGTCAGGCTTTGCGAAAAGCGCCGGCGGCAGCAACGCACAATGCGTCTGTTACATATTTTCTGGAGCCGCCCATGAACAGCCCGACCACGGCCCGTGCCGACCGCGTGGTGGTCGTCGACGACGACGCCCGCATCCGCGACCTGCTTCGCCGCTATCTGTCGCAGGAAGGCTTCGACGTGCTGCTGGCCGAAGACGCCAAGGCGCTGAATCGCGTGCTCACGCGCGAAACCGTCGACCTCATCGTGCTCGACCTCATGCTGCCGGGAGAAGACGGCCTGTCGATCTGCCGCCGGCTGCGCGCCGCCGGCGACAGCACGCCGATCATCATGCTGACCGCCAAGGTCGAGGACGTCGACCGCATCGTCGGACTGGAGGTCGGGGCCGACGACTACTTGCCCAAGCCATTCAACCCGCGCGAGCTGCTGGCCCGCATCCACGCCGTGCTGCGCCGCCGCCCCACCCCCGAGGCCCCCGGCGCGCCGTCGAAGGAAGCCGCGGTGGTGACGTTCGGCCCGTTCGAATTCGACCTGGCGCAGCGCCGCCTGTCCAAGAGCGGTGAGCAGATCGCCCTGACCACCGGCGAATTCAGCATGCTCAAGGCGCTGGTGCGGCACCCACGCCAGCCCTTGTCGCGCGACAAGCTCGCGCAGCTGGCCCGTGGCCGTGAGTTCGAGCCTTTCGACCGCAGCCTGGACGTGCAGATCTCGCGACTTCGCAAGATGCTGGAGCCCGACCCGGCCCAGCCTCGGTACATTCAGACGGTCTGGGGCGTCGGCTACGTGTTCGTGCCCGATGGCGCCGGCTGAGCCTTCACGGCTGCCACCCTTCTGAATCACGCTCGTCGACACCGACATCTTGGGACGTACCGCCCTGCCTGGGCTCAGCCTCTTCTGGCGCACCTTCTTCCTGCTGGCCGTGCTGCTGGCGGGTGGCATCTTTGCCTGGGTGCAGACCCTGCGCGCCCTGGAATTCGAGCCGCGCGCGGTGCAGGCCGCCCAGCAGACCGCGGGCCTGGTGAACCTGTCGCGCGCCGCACTGATGCAGGCCGACGGCATCAACCGCGTCACGCTGCTGAAGACCATCGAAGCCCGCGCGGCGATCCAGGTGCGGCCGCGTGAACCCGGCGACCGCTGGCAGAGCTACGAGGTCGACCGCTTCACACGGCGTGTGGGCGAAGAATTGCGGGGGGTGCTCGGCGCCGACGCCGTGGTGGCCAGCAGTGTCAATGGCCGACCCGGCATGTGGGTGGGTTTCTCGATCGACCGCGACAACTATTGGCTGCAGGCCGAGGCCACCCACACCGGGCCGCTGAAGCGGGACACCTGGTTCGTCTGGATCGGCATCGCGCTGCTCGCCACGCTGGTGGGTTCGGTGGCCATCGCCAGCCTGATCAACCGCCCGCTGCGCCAGCTGTCCTTTGCCGCGAGCCGCATTCGCGAGGGCGACCTCGACTCGCGCCTGGACGAAAACACGCTGACGAGCGAGATCCGCGAAGTCAACCGCGGCTTCAACCGCATGGCACGCGAACTCGCCCGGGTGGAGGAAGACCGCGCCGTGATGCTGGCGGGCATCAGCCACGACCTGCGCACCCCGCTGGCGCGGCTGCGGCTGGAAACCGAGATGAGCGTGTCCGACGAAGACGCCAAGTCCAACATGGCGCTCGACATCGACCAGCTCGACGCCATCATCGACAAGTTCATGGACTACGCCCGTCCGGGCGAAACCCTGCTGCGCCCGGTGCACGTGTCGCAGCTCATCGACCGCGAAATGGCGCTGTTCCGCGATCCCACGCAGATCCGCATCACCAGCCGCGTGGCCATCGACCTGGAAGTGCTGGCCGACGAAACCGAGCTCGGCCGCGTCTTCGGCAACCTGTTCGAGAACTCGCGCCGCTATGGCCGCGGCACCTACACCGGCATCGCCGACGTCACCATCACCTATCAGAAGACAGGGCCGTGGGCGATCATCAGCGTGCGCGACCAGGGCTCGGGCGTGGCCCCCGAGAAGCTGTCGCAGCTGACCACCCCCTTCTTCCGCGGCGACGCCGCCCGCACCGCGGCCACGGGCGCGGGCCTGGGCCTGGCCATCGTCGACAAGAGCATGCAGCGCATGGGCGGCAACCTCGAACTGGCCAACGCGCCCGACGGCGGACTGGTTGCGCACCTGCGCTTGAAACGGGTGTTGTAGCGCCTCGGGACGCTCGACCCGGGCCGCTTCAGGCTGCGGGCAGGCCGGTGGCCATCAGCAGGCACACCGCGCGCGCCTCGATGGCCCGGCCTTCGCCCACCGGGCCCATCTTCTCGGCCGTCTTGGCCTTGACGTTCACGGCCGAAAGCGACAGCGACAGCGAAGACGCGATGCGTTCGCACATGGCCGGGATGTGCGGCGCCAGTTTCGGCGCCTGCGCGACGATGGTGCTGTCGATGTTGACGATGGCCCAACCCGCGGCGCGCACCCGGCGCGCTGCTTCGACGAGCAGGGCCACGGAGTCGGCGCCACGGAAGGCCGGGTCGGTGTCGGGGAAGTGGCGGCCGATGTCGCCCAGCGCCGCCGCACCGAGCAAGGCATCGGTGATGGCGTGCAGCAGGGCGTCGGCGTCGGAGTGTCCGAGCAGGCCGTGGCTGTGCGGGATGGTCACGCCGCCCAGCACCAGCGGACGGCCGCTGACGAGCTGGTGTGTGTCCCAGCCTTCGCCGATGCGCAGGGCGGATGGGTTCATCGTGTCTCCAGAAGGCGGCGCGCCAGTTCGAAGTCGGCGGGCCAGGTGACTTTGAAGTTTTCCATGTCGCCGGTCACCAGGCGTGGCCGCAGGCCCAGACGCTCGACCGCGCTGGCCTCGTCGGTGATGTCGGCACCGGACTCGGCGGCCACGTGCAAAGCCCGCTGCAACAGGCCCAGGCGGAACATCTGCGGCGTCTGCGCTGCCCACTTGCCGGCCCGCGGCAGGGTGGCGGCGGCGCGGCCGCTGCGCTGCGCGTCTTCGTCCTTCAGGGTGTCGGCCACCGGCAGGGCGAGCAAGCCGCCCACGTCGTCGCCTTCGCAGGCGTCGATCAGGCGGTCGACCCAGGCCGGGCGCAACAGGCAGCGCGCGGCGTCGTGCACGAGCACCCAATCGGAGTCGAGGGCGCCGTGGTCCCGCAGGTCTTGCAGTCCACTGGCCACGGTGGCAGCGCGGGTGGCGCCGCCTCGGCGCGAGACCCAGCCGGCGAAGGCGGGCACGCAGGCCTCGAAGCGGGTGTCGTCCGGCGCCAGCACCACCAGCGTCGCCTCGAGCCGGGGCACCGCCGCCAAAGCAGCCAGCGTGTGCGCCACCAGCCCCTGGCCCGACAGGCTGGTGTATTGCTTGGGGCCGTCGATGCCGGCACGCAGTCCGACCCCCGCGCAGGGCACGAGCGCGAAGCAGCGCGACAGGGGCTCGGCGGCTGCGGGTTCTATGGCAAGCGGCAGCAAAGACATCGCCACGATTCTAGAATCCACGCGTCTGTCGAAACTTCCACGCCCCGCCGCATTCCTGGCGGGGCGATTTGCTTTTTTCCGCAGCGTCGCACCCCTTCGAATGCAACTTCCCGTCATCGCCGCCGGTCGCCGTTTCACCCTGCCCCGGCCCCTGGGCTCGGCCGACGCGCTGCTGCTGGCCCGCCTGGCCCAGGCGCGCAAGTCCGAAGGCCGCATGCTGGCGATCTTCACTGCCGAGCCCGCCGACACGCCGCGCCTGGCCGACGAGTTGCCCTTCTTTGCCCCTGGACTGCGCGTGTCGGTGTTCCCCGACTGGGAGACCCTGCCCTACGACACCTTCAGCCCGCATCAAGATCTGATCAGCGAACGTCTGGCGACGCTGTGGTCGGTGCGCAATGGCGAAGTCGACGTCGTGCTGCTGCCGGCCAGCACGGCGCTGGCGCGGCTGAGCCCGCCGTCCTTCATGGCCGGCACCACCTTCAACTTCAAGCAGAAGAGCCGGCTCGACGAAGCCAAGCTGAAATCGCAGCTGACCCTGGCCGGCTACCAGCACGTGAGCCAGGTGGTGAGCCCGGGCGAATACGCCGTGCGCGGCGGCCTGATCGACCTGTTCCCGATGGGCAGCCTGGTGCCCTACCGTGTGGACCTGTTCGGCGACGAGGTCGACTCGATCCGAACGTTCGACCCCGATTCGCAGCGCAGCCTGTACCCGGTGCCCGAGGTGCGCCTGCTGCCAGGCCGCGAGTTCCCGATGGACGAGGCCGCCCGCACCGCCTTCCGCGCCCGCTGGCGCGAAAAGCTCGAAGCCGACCCCACCCGCAGCCGCGACTACAAGGACATCGGCGCCGGCCTGGCCAGCGGCGGCATCGAGTACTACCTGCCGCTGTTCTTCGACGAGCCCGGCACCATCTTCGACTACATCGGCGAACAGGCCGCTTTGGTTTTGCACGGGAAAGTCGATGAAGCGCTGGAACGCTTCTGGCACGACACGCGCGAGCGCCACCGTTTCCTGCAGCACGACCCGGAACGCCCGATCCTGCCGCCGCCGGCCATCTTCATGCCGCCGGAAGAGTTCTTCGGCCGCACCCAGCCGCACGCCACGCTGTCGCTGCGCGGCACCGAGCCCAGCGACTGGGCACGGCCGCTGCCAGACATCGGCATCCACCGCGGCACGCCCGAGCCGCTGGCGCTGCTGAAGCAGCACATCCAGAAGACGCCGCACCGCGTGCTCATCGTCGCCGAAAGCGACGGTCGGCGCGAAAGCCTGCTGGAGCTGCTGCGCGACCACCACATCAGCGTGCCCAGCGTCGACAGCCTGGAAGACTTCCTCACCAGCAGCGAGAAGGTGGCGATTGCCGCCGCGCCCATGGCCGAGGGCTTCCACTGGCACGACGAAGCCGAATCGCTGTCGGTGCAGTTCCTGACCGAGACCGAGCTCTTCGCCACCACGCCGCAGGCGCGCCGCCGCCGCAAGCAGGAACAGACGAGCAGCGTCGATGCGCTGATCAAGGACCTGTCGGAGCTGAAGGTGGGCGACCCGGTCGTCCACATGAGCCACGGCATCGGCCGCTACCAGGGCCTGAAGAACATCGACCTGGGCGAAGGCACGAGCGAGTTCCTGCATCTGGAATATGCCGACGACGCCACGCTCTACGTGCCGGTGGCGCAACTGCACCTGATCAGCCGCTACACCGGCGTCAGCGCCGAGGAAGCACCGCTGCACAGGCTGGGCAGCGGGCAGTGGGACAAGGCGCGCCGCAAGGCCGCCGAACAGGTGCGCGACACCGCCGCCGAGCTGCTGAACCTGTACGCACGCCGTGCCGCGCGCGAAGGCTTTTCGCACCGCTTCAGCCCGCACGACTACGAAGCCTTCGCCACCAGTTTCGGCTTCGAGGAAACCGCCGACCAGCGCGCCGCCATCCACGCCGTGATCCAGGACATGGTCAGCCCCAAGCCGATGGACCGGCTGGTCTGCGGCGACGTGGGTTTCGGGAAGACCGAAGTCGCCCTGCGCGCGGCGTTCGTCGCCGTGCACGGCGGCAAGCAGGTGGCCATCCTGGCGCCTACCACGCTGCTGGCAGAACAGCATTACCAGACCCTGGTCGACCGCTTCGGCAAGTGGCCGGTGAAGATTGCCGAGCTCTCGCGCTTTCGCAGCGCCAAGGAAGTCAAGGCCTCGCTCGAAGGCCTGGCCGATGGCACGGTGGACATCGTCGTGGGCACGCACAAGCTGCTGTCCAGCGACTGCAAGTTCGCCAGGCTGGGCCTGCTCGTCATCGACGAGGAACACCGCTTCGGCGTGCGCCACAAGGAGGCGATGAAGGCGTTGCGCGCCGAGGTCGATGTGCTGACGCTCACCGCCACGCCGATTCCGCGCACCCTGGGCATGGCGCTGGAAGGCCTGCGCGACCTGAGCGTGATCGCCACTGCGCCGCAGCGGCGGCTCGCCATCAAGACTTTCGTGCGCAGCGAAGGCAGCAGCGTCATCCGCGAAGCCGTGATGCGCGAGCTGAACCGCGGCGGCCAGGTCTACTTCCTGCACAACGAGGTCGAGACCATCCAGAACCGCAAGCAGAAACTGGAAGAACTGCTGCCTGAAGCGCGCATTGCGGTCGCCCACGGCCAGATGCCCGAACGCGAGCTCGAGCACGTGATGCGCGACTTCGTCGCCCAGCGCCACAACGTGCTGCTGTGCAGCACCATCATCGAAACCGGCATCGACGTGCCCACCGCGAACACCATCGTCATGAGCCGCGCCGACAAGTTCGGCTTGGCCCAGTTGCACCAGCTGCGCGGCCGCGTGGGCCGCAGCCACCATCAGGCCTATGCCTACCTGCTGGTGCCCGACCTGGAAGGCCTGACCAAGCAGGCCGCACAGCGGCTGCAGGCCATCCAGGACATGGAAGAGCTGGGCTCGGGCTTCTATCTCGCCATGCACGACCTGGAGATCCGCGGCGCCGGCGAGGTGCTGGGCGAAAACCAGAGCGGCAACATGATGGAGGTGGGCTTCCAGCTCTACAACGACATGCTCAGCGAGGCCGTGCGTTCGCTGCGTTCGGGCAAGGAGCCCGACCTGATGCAGCCCTTCGCGGCCACCACCGAGATCAACCTGCACGCCCCTGCGCTGCTGCCCGACGCCTATTGCGGAGACGTGCACGTGCGCCTGGGCCTCTACAAGCGCCTGGCCTCGGCCGAACGCAACGAACAGATCGACGCGTTGCTGGAAGAAATCACCGACCGCTTCGGCAAGCTGCCCACCCAGGGCCAGACCCTGTTCGACACGCACCGCCTGCGCGTGCAGGCGCGCCCTTACGGCGTGCTGAAGATCGACGCCAACCCGAAGGTGATGAACATCACCTTCAGCGACAAGGCGCCGGTGCCGGCGCAGCGCATCGTCGAGCTGGTGCAGAAGAACCGCGCCATCAAGCTGGCCGGCAACCACAAGCTGCGCATCGACCGCGAGATCGCCACCCCGGCCGACCGGGCGCATTACCTGCGCGACGTGCTGCGCTCGCTGGGCCAGCCGCTGGCCACCGTCTGAACTGCAGCTCGCACGAGGAGGCTTCGATGAGCGACAAGGCCACGGAACTCGCCGGCCGGTTGATCCGCAACGTCCACGGCGTCGAGCTGAAGCACTTCGCTCGCGGAAGCCTGTTCGAAAGCCAAGGGGCCAGGTTGTCGGAAGGCACTGCGGCGAAGAAGCTGGCTGCGGGCGTGGACACGCTGCCCCCGGGCAAGCGCAGCTGCCCCTATCACTTCCACCATGCCGAAGAAGAGATGTTCATCGTGCTGCAAGGCAGCGGAACCCTGCGCGTGGCCGGCGAGATGCTGCCTATTACCGCAGGCGACGTGGTCTTCATCCCGCCTGGGCCCGAGTACCCGCACCACATCCTGAACACCTCGGACGCACCGCTGCAATACATCTCGATCGGCACCAACGAACCGATCGAGGTCTGCGAATACCCCGACTCCGGCAAGTTCCTGGTGGGCGCGCCGAACTTCCACACCATCGGCCGCAAGGACGGCGAAGCCGACTACTGGGACGGAGAAACGTGAGCGAAACGAAGAGCTGGCGCCTGGCCGACTTCCGGCTGGTGGCCTTCGACATGGACTCGACGCTGATCAACATCGAGTGCATCGACGAAGTGGCCGATGCCGCCGGGCGCAAGGCCGAGGTCGCCGCCATCACCGAAGCCGCGATGCGCGGCGAGATCAGCGACTACCAGGACAGCCTGCGCCGCCGGCTGGCCCTGCTGCGTGGCGTGCCGGTGGCCGCACTGGAGGAGGTCTACACGCAGCGGCTGCGGCTGAACCCTGGCGTGCTGGAATTCGTCGCCGCCTGCCGGGCGGCCGGGCTGAAGACGCTGCTGGTCAGTGGCGGCTTCACCTTCTTCAGCAGCCGCGTGCAGGCCCGGCTGGAGCTCGACTTCGCCCGTGCCAACGTGCTGGAAATCGCCGACGGACGCCTCACAGGCGCCCTGCTCCCCCGGGCCTGGGGCGAGATCGTCGACGGTGCGGAAAAGCGCCGTACCCTGCTGGACCTGGCCGACCTGATGGGCATCACGCTTTCGCAGACCATCGCCGTGGGCGACGGCGCCAACGACCTGCCGATGATGCGTGCCGCAGGCCTCTCGATCGGGTTTCACGCCAAGCCCGCCGTGCAGGCCGAAGCGGACATCGCCATCACCGAAGGCGGCATGGAACGCGCGCTGGAGCGCGTGCGCCCTTGACCCGATCCTGACCCGATCCTGAGCCGACTTCAGCCGGCTGCACCGCCGGCACTGCGCGCGAAGACCAGCACCACCTGATCGCGCAGCGCTTTGACGAGGCCCAGTTCGTCGGCATCCAGCCGCAGGCTGCCCGCCTCGGCCTTGTCGGCGTAGATCAGGCCGACCGGCGCGCCCTTGTGCATCAGCGGCAGGAGCAGGAACGTCGGCGCATGGATGGCATTGCGGTACCAGGCCGGCAGCTTCTGCGCCAGCGGGCCGCTGGTGGCGTCGGCAATCAGCGTGTCGGCACCGCGAGCGCACAGTGCCGCGAACAGGTCGCCGTTGCGGGCCTGGGCCGGGTCGATGCGCAGGGCCGCGCTCACGGCCGTGGCCGCTTCGCCCAGGCCGAAGCGGCCGGTGAGCAAGCCGCTGCGAGGGTCGCGCATGCAGAACACGACGGTGCGACAGTCCAGGGCCGCCTGCATCGTGTCCAGCACCAGACGCAGCAGTTCGTTGAGCTTGACCTGGCCGCCGGAGGCGGCGGCCTGCACGGCGGCCAGGCCGGAGCGCAGTGCCTGGCCGGGTGCAGCAGCGCCTTCGCCGGAGCTCGCCGCGTGTCCACCGGGTCGGGCCACCGCGATGGTACGGTCGCTGCCATCGGCGGCGCCGGCCCCCGAACCGGCTGCAGCATCCGCCGTCGGCTTGACTGCAGGGGCGCCACCTGCCGGGGCGGTGTTGTCGATGAGCCGGCGCGCCGGGGAACCGCGCGCGATGTGCAGGTTCATCGCCAGGGCCAATTGCGAGAGCTTGGCGCGCGCGTCGTTGGCGGTCGCCACCACGTCCCGCGCACTCAGGCCCAGCGCCGGGGCGTAAAGCTCGGCCGCCGTCAGCAGCGCCAATTGCTGCGGTGCGCCGTCGTCGGTGAGCATGGCGTCGGTCAGCGCGTTGGCGCCACGACCCAGCCAGCGCAGTCGCTCCACACCCACCGGCAGCACGCGCCCAGGCACCTCGCCTTCGGGCACGCGCATGGCACGCTGCAGGTTGTCGGGCAGGCCCCAGGCCTTGGCGACGCCCAGGCCCAGGTCTTCGTAGCCCAGGCCCAGCACGCGGCGGGCAGCCGCTTCACGCGCCGGGCCGCCGCTCGCGCCCTGACGCAGCTGCTGGCGGATCTGCACCGCTTCTTCCGGAAAGTAGTACTCGGTCAGCAGCCGGCCCAGGTTCTGGAACATGCTGCCGAGGAAAGCGTCTTCGCTTTCCCGCGCCACAGGGGTCAGCTCGCTGGCCAGGGTGCCGGCCATCAGGGCGCGCAGGAACTCTTCCTTGAGCAGCGCGGCATGGGCCTTGTCGCCCATGTGCTCCATCAGCACCACCGACAAGGCCATGTTGCGGATGCCGGCGAAGCCCACCAGCGCCACCGCGCGCGACACGGTGGCCACGCCGCCGCCCGCTGCCTGCGCGAAGTGCACGGTGTTGACCATGCGCAGCAGCTTGTTGGTCAGCGCCACGTCCTTGAGGATTTCTGCGGACAGGCTGGCCAGGCTTTCGGTGTCGGAGGTGGCCAGGTGCTGGATGCGCACGACGCGGTCCGACATCGCCGGGAAGTCGGTCTTGTGGCGCATGCGGCGCAGCAGGAATTCCAGGGTGCCGTGGGCGGACTCCACAGGCGCGTCGGTGACCGGGTTGAGCCAGGTCTGCAGCGCCGCGTGCAGGGCGGCGGCGCCCTCGTAGCGCTGCGTTGCATCACGGGCCAGGGCTCGCTGCACGATGCTGCGCAGCCCGTCGTCGACACGCACGCTGGACGGCAATGCCAGGTCCTCGTCCTGCACCCGCTGCAGGGCGCGCAGGGGGTCGCTCTCGCGCAGCAGCGGGGCACCGCTGAGCAGTTCGGCAAGCATGACGCCGGCGCTGAACACATCCATCGACGGCACGGGCGCCTCGCCACGCGCGGCTTCCGGCGACAAGTATCCCGGTGTGCCGACCACGGCGCCGAGCTCGGTCGGGCCGCCGTTGACCTGACCGACGCGCGCGGCGATGCCGAAGTCCATCACGCGCGGCCGTCCGTCCGTGCCCAGCAGCACGTTCGAAGGCTTCAGGTCGCGGTGCACGATGCCCTGGGCATGGGCGGCCGACAAGGCGTCCAGCACGCCCAGCATCAGCGTCACGGCTTCCTGCGCCGGCCAGGCGGGCCGCTGGCGGCGGGCCTGCTGCAGGGTCGGGCCTTCGACCATTTCGAAGACCAGGTAGGGCTGGCCAGCGGCCTCGTCGGCCTCGAACACCGGCACCACGTTCGGGTGGGCCAGGCGGCTGACGGCACGGGCTTCGTTCAGCCACTCGCTGACCGACAGCGCGTCGGCCGCCGGGTCCAGCAGCTTCAGCGCGACATCGCGGTCCAGGCGCGGGTCGTGTGCCAGCCACACCGTGGCCTGGGCACCGCTGCCCAGCACGCGCTGGAGTTCGAAGCGACCGACACGCCGGGCGGGCGCAGCCACGGTGCTCAACGCGGGCTCCGCGTGGCGGCGGCGGCGCGCAGGCCACCGGTGGGGCGGGCGGTGGCTGCGCCAGGCGCGCCGCCAGCCGGCGACAGGCCCGCCAGTACCTCCAGCGGCGCAGGCGCGGTGTGCGCGATCGTGGCGCTGGGAAGGTCGATCGCGGCCACCTGCAGGTCGCGCAGGCCGATCTCCAGCACCCGGCCATAGCGTTGCGCCACGCGCTGCAGCGCCTGGGCGACGCGCTGCGGTGGCAAGGCCAGCGCGTCCAGTGCCTCGTTGGCGCAGCTGGCGGCACAGCGCAGGATGTCGTCGTCGCCGTCCGGCGTATGGACGGCGGTGGTGGTGGGGTGACGCCGGATCATCGCCAGCACACCCTCGCCCAGTCCCCATTGACGCGCGACGGCGGCGCCGATCGATTCGATGTCGGCGCCGAGCACGGCGAAAGCTGCGCCTTCCTCCGACATGCCCGGCTCTTCCGGCTCGCCTTCGCGGGCCGGGGGTGCAGGCTGCATCAGGCGCTTGATCTGCTGGGCTTCTTCGGGAAAGTGGTAGTGCACGATCAGCCTGCCCAGGTTCTGCATCAGGGCAATCAGGTAGACCACCTCGCCGTCATAGCCGGCGGGTCGCAGGGCCAGCGCGGCCTGGCCGGCGCGCTTGCATCGGGCCACCAGCTGCTCCAGCGCATCGGCCGCCGTGTCGTCCAGCGGCCCGGGCCAGGGGCGCAGGGCCAAGGCCGCACGGCGCACGCCATCCAGGCCGAGCATAGCGATGGCACGGCGCACCGTGAGCACCGGCCCGGCGCCCGAGACCTGGGCGCCACGCACCTGCGCAGAGTTGACCAGCCGAAGCAGTTCGAAGGACAGTGCCAGGTCTTCCAGCACGACTTCAGCCAGTTCGTTGGTGCGCTGACTCTCCATCAGCGCCAGCCGTGCGGCACGTTCGGCCGCTCCTGGCGAAGCGGGCAGGACACCGGCCAGGCGCAGCCGGTCGGCGAGCAGGGCGAGCGGGCCGCCGCCGTTGCTGTCCGAGGTCTGCAGCCAGCCTTCCAGCGCCCGCAGCAGGGTGCGTGCGTTGCGGTAGCGCTGGCGTTCCTGCCGGTCGGTCGCGCGGTTGACAATGGCGCGCAGCGGGTCGGCCAGGGGCTGCGCCAGGGTCCAGGGCAGACGCACGATCTCGCGTCCCTGCGGCGGCAGCCGGCCGATGACGAGGCCGACGTCGGGCTCGTCCAGCGCCGGCTGGCCAGCCAGCAACTGATGCAGCAGCACGCCGGCAGCGAGCACGTCGCGCTCGGCAGCGTCGCGGTGATGGTGCCGGGCCGGACTCGTGGTTGCGGGCGTCCCCGAGGCCATCCCTGAGGCCACGCCCAGGCCGGCCACGCGCAGCAGCCCGTTGTCGCCCACCAGCAGCAGCCCCGGCTGCAGGTCGAAATGCGCGACGCCGGCCTCGTGGGCGAAGGCCAGGCCCCGCAGCGCCTGCACCATCAACTGCGCGGCCTCGGTTCCGGCCAGCCCCTTGGCCGTGAGCCGTTCTGAGAGCGGCGCTGCGTCGTGCAGTTCGTAGGCGGCGTAGGGCCACCCGTCCTGCACGCCCATCTCCTGCACCGGTGCCAGCTCCGGGTGGGCCAGGCGCGAGGCCTGGCGCATCGTGGTCTGCCAGCGCTGCAGCGCCGCATCATCGGCAGGCTGCACGCGGGGCAGCACCAGCATGAGCTCCTGGCCGGCGCGTGGGTCCATCACCCGCCAGGCCATGCTGCGCTCGCTCTTGCCCAGCAGGCGCAAGAGTTGAAGGCGACCGAACATTCGGACAGCCGCGGGCCGGGCCGCAGCCGCGGGCGCAGGAGGAGTGGGGGCAGTGGACGCCATGTCGCTCGATTGCAACCTGCCGGAGGCCGCGACGAACCGACGAACAGCAGGCGCTTGGCTGCCCTGTTCACCCGGCCCCGACCCTTCCCGGCTATCGACACCATAGCCAGCACGCCTGCTGCAGCCGACCGCCTGGCCGGGTGCCATATGACAGAATTCGCGCAGTTGTTGTGCTGCAGCAAGCCCGTTGCAGCCGAAGACACTGCGCGAAAGGCTCCCATGAGCAGCGAACTGATCAAGCACATCACCGACGCTTCTTTCGACAGCGACGTGCTGGCGTCGGACACACCGGTCCTGGTCGACTACTGGGCGGAGTGGTGCGGGCCCTGCAAGGCCATCGCCCCCATCCTGGAAGAAGTGTCCAAGGCGTACGAAGGCCGCCTGCAGATCGTCAAGATGAACGTCGACGAAAACACGGCCATCCCGGCGAAATTCGGGATCCGCGGCATCCCGACGCTCATGCTGTTCAAGGCCGGCGAACTGGCTGCCACCAAAGTTGGCGCCTTGCCGAAGGCTCAACTGACCGCATTCATCGACGGTCATCTATAATTCGGTATCGACGCGTGTGAATCTGCGCGCCGACTGACCCGCCTCCCCGCTCCTGTCTTCGCCGGCGTCCACCGGCTCGCAAGGCTTCACAGCGGGGCTCAGGCAGCACATCACCGACATCTTCGCCGATGTCAAACGCCACGACCCGCGTGCAGTCCACGCCGGTTGAACCGCATCCAGAGGGTGCCGATCCATGCACTTGTCCGAACTGAAGGCCCAGCACGTCGCCGAGCTCCTGAAAATGGGCGAAGCGCTGGAAATCGAGAACGTCGCCCGCCTGCGCAAGCAGGAACTGATGTTCGCGATCATGAAAAAGCGCGCCAAGGCCGGCGAGCAGGTGTTCGGCGACGGCGTTCTCGAAGTGTTGCCCGACGGCTTCGGTTTCCTGCGCAGAATCGAGGCCAGCTACATGGCCTCGACCGACGACATCTATCTGTCGCCCAGCCAAATTAGGCGCTTCAACCTGCACACGGGCGATCTGGTCGAAGGTGAAGTGCGCGTGCCCAAGGACGGCGAACGCTACTTCGCGCTGGTGAAGGTGGACCGCGTCAACGGCCTGACGCCCGAGGAGAGCAAGCACAAGATCATGTTCGAGAACCTGACGGCGCTGTTCCCGAAAGAACAGTTCCGGCTCGAACGCGACGCCTTCAAGGGCGAAGAGAACATCACCAGCCGCATCATCGACCTGGTCGCCCCCATCGGGAAGGGGCAGCGCGCCCTGCTCGTGGCGCAGCCGAAGACCGGCAAGACGGTCATGATGCAGCAGCTGGCGCACGCCATCGTCGCCAACCACCCCGAAGTGCATCTGATCGTGCTGCTCGTCGACGAGCGGCCCGAGGAAGTGACCGAGATGCTGCGCACGGTGCGCGGCGAAGTCATCAGCAGCACCTTCGACGAACCCGCCGCACGCCACGTGCAGGTCGCCGAGATGGTGATCGAACGCGCCAAGCGGCTGGTCGAGATGAAGAAGGACGTGGTGATCCTGCTCGACAGCATCACCCGCCTGGCCCGGGCCTACAACAACGTGCTGCCCAGCAGTGGCAAGGTGCTGAGCGGCGGCGTCGATGCCAACGCGCTGCAGCGGCCCAAGCGCTTCTTCGGCGCTGCCCGCAACACCGAAGAGGGTGGCACGCTCACCATCATCGGTACGGCCTTGATCGACACCGGCTCGAAGATGGACGAAGTCATCTACGAGGAATTCAAGGGCACCGGCAACTGCGAGATCCACCTGGACCGCCGCATGGCCGAGAAGCGCGTCTATCCGTCGATCCTCATCAACAAGAGCGGCACGCGCCGGGAAGAGTTGCTGCTGAAGCCCGAGATCCTGCAGAAGACCTGGATCCTGCGAAAGCTGCTCTACCCGATGGACGAGATCGAGGCGATGGAATTCATCCTGGAAAAGATGAAGGCCACCAAGAACAATCACGACTTCTTCGACATGATGCGCAGAGGCGGGTGACCTCCGCCGTCTACAATCATCGGCTTTCCGCCCCTTGTTCAAGTGCGCTGCGATCACCATTCAACACATGCAGCGTGGCTGACACCCCTTAGAAAGAAGCTCCCCATGAAAGACGGAATTCACCCCAGCTACCGCGACGTCTGTTTCCAGGACCTGTCGAACGGCTTCAAGTTCGTCACCCGGTCTTGCCTGCAGACCAAAGAGACCATCAAGCTCGAAGACGGCCGCGAAGTGCCGCTCATGAAGCTGGAGTCGACCAGCGAGACGCACCCGTTCTACACGGGCACGCAGAAGAGCATCGACAACCTGGGCGGCCGCGTGGACAAGTTCCGCACCAAGTTCGCCCACCTCGGCAAAAAGAAGTGAGCATGGCTCGCGCGCCCTGGCGCTGCGAGCAACACGAAGGCAGCCTCGGCTGCCTTTTTCGTTTTTGCCGCCGGTTCCGGCGCGCCCCACCGCGAGCGTGAACAGTCCGAACCCGGCCCTGGTGTCGCAACGCGGCGCACGCCGGCTGCCGCGCGTGCCCTTGTGGCTGCTGTGCGGGGCCTATGTGCTGCCTGGCCTGTTCGGCCGCGACCCCTGGCGCAACGCCGATCTCATCGCCTTCGGGCAGATGGTGGCGATGGCCGAGGGACGCACCTCCTGGTGGGCGCCTGCCCTGGGCGGGCTGGCCACCGACGCTGCCCTGTTGCCCCATTGGCTGGGTGCGGCCTTCATCGCGCTGCTGTCGCCATCGCTGGACGCCGCCTTTGCCGCGCGCCTGCCCTTTGCCTTGCTGCTGGGCCTGACCCTGGCCTGCGTCTGGTACACCACCTTTCATCTGGCGCGAACCGAAGCCGCCCAGCCCCTGCCCTTCGCCTTCGGCGGCGAGGCCGATCCCATCGACTACGCCCGGGCCATGGCCGATGGCGCGCTGCTGGCGATGATGGCCACGCTGGGTCTGCTGCAACTGGGGCATGAAACGACCCCTGAAATGCTGCAGCTGTTCGCGATGGGGCTGCTGCTTTATGCGCTGGCCGCCGCACCGCACCGCCGGCTGCAGCCGCGCATGGCCGTGTCGCTGGCGCTGCCGCTGCTGGTGGCCAGCGGGGCTCCCACGATGGGCCTGCTGGCCGGACTGGGAGGCTTCGTCGTTTGCCAGGCTTCCCGCCTGGAAGCGGCACGCCGGTTCGCGCCCTGGGTGGCCGGCGCCACGGTGGTGGCCGCAGCCCTGGCCTGGGCATTGGGCAGCTGGCGCTGGCGCGCCACCGGGCTGAGCGCGGCCGACCTGCCGTCGATCGCCAGGCAATGGCTGTGGTTCATGTGGCCCGCCTGGCCGCTGGCGATCTGGACCCTGTGGCGTTGGCGCCGGCACTTTTCGCACCGCCACATCTCGGTGCCTTTGGTGGCCTTGACCGTGGCGCTGGCTGCCAACCTGGCCACCCGCGGCTCTGACCGGGCCCTGATGCTCGGCCTGCCCGGGCTGGCCGTGCTGGCAGCCTTCGCGCTGCCCACCCTGAAGCGCAGCGCCAGTGCCGCCATCGACTGGTTCTCGATGTTCTTCTTCACCGTCTGCGCCATCACGATCTGGGTCATGTACGTGGCCATGCACAGCGGCTTGCCCGCCAAGCCGGCGGCCAACATCGCCAAGCTGGCGCCGGGCTTCGAACCGCAGTTCTCGTGGCTGGCTCTGGCCTTCGCCGTGGCCGGCAGCGCCGCCTGGGTGACCCTGGTGCGCTGGCGCAGCGGCCGCCAGCGCGAAGCCTTGTGGAAGAGTCTGGTGCTGCCGGCAGGGGGCGTGGCGCTGTGCTGGCTGTTGCTGATGACGCTCTGGCTGCCGCTGATCGACTACGCACGCAGCCCTCGGCCGCTGGTCGAGCGCATCGCCCGGGTCGTGCCGACGCCAGCCTGCATCCAGGCACCCGGCGTCAGCCCGGTGGCCGTGGCAGCGCTCGAATACTTCGGCGGATGGCGTGTCGATGCTGACCCCACGTCGGCCTCCGGCCCGTGCCGCTGGCTGCTGCGCGTGACGCGCATGCGCCCGGACGCGGTGGCCTCGTCGCCCACTCCAGACGCTGCTCTATGGGAGTTGGTGGCCGAAGAAAGGCGCCCCACCGAGCGCGACGAGATCACGCAGCTCTACCAGCGACGCAGCACGCCCTGAGTCAGACCACGACCTGGGCCTCGGCGGCCGGAGCGCGCTGGCGCACCCGCAGCGCCGGCAGAAGCAGGCGGAAGACGGAGCCTTTGCCAGGTTCGCTCTGGATGTCGATTTCGCCGCCATGGCGCTGCGCCACATGCTTCACGATCGACAGCCCCAGGCCTGTACCACCCGTGTCCCGGGCACGGCTGGCGTCGACGCGATAGAACCGTTCCGTGAGCCTCGGGATGTGCTCGCGTGCAATTCCCAGTCCGGTGTCGATCACGGCCAGTTCGCCACTGCCGTCTTCGCGCAAGCGCCAGTGCACGTCGACGCTGCCGCCGTCAGGGGTGTACCGCACGGCGTTCGCCACCAGATTGTTGAGCGCACTGAACAGCTCGCTTTCGCTGCCCGCCAGCTCGGCACCCTCGCCGCCCTGCAGGCGCAGCGCATGCCGCCCGCCCGAGAGCGCCTGGCCGTCGGCCAGGGCCCGCTTCATCAGGCCGATGACCGCAGTCCAGCGGTCATTCGGCGGCCGTGGGCTGCCTTCGAGCTGCGCCAGCGTCAGCAGGTCGGCCACCAGCGCCTGCATGCGCTGGGTCTGCTGCTCCATCAGCACCAGCACACGCGCCCGTTCGGCCTCGGACAAGGGCAGCCGCTGCATGGTCTCGACGAAGCCGGAAAGCACCGTCAGCGGCGTGCGGATCTCATGCGAGACGTTGGCCACGAAGTCGCGCCGCATGGCGTCGGTGCGTTCGGTCTCGGTGATGTCCTGCGAGAGCACGAGCTTCATGCCCTCGGCGTAGGGCCTGACGGTCACCTGCAGCGTGCTGCGCCCGCTCGGCGCCACGAACTGCACGTGGGCGTCGAACACACCGGCTTGCAGGAAACTCACGAAAGTGGGTGCCCGCACGAGGTTGGTGACACGCTGGAGCCGGTCGCGCTGCGGGTCCAGGTCGAAGTGCTCGGCGCCCATGCGGTTGCACCAGTCGATGCGGTCCTGTGCGTCGAGCAGCAGCACCCCGTTCGGCGAAGCCTCGATCGCGGCCAGGAACTGCGACAACCGGGTCTGTTCGGTGGCGGTGGTGCGTTCGCGCTGACGCAGAGCCTTCTCGATGCGGTATGCGAGTTCGCCCCACAGACCGGCGTCCCGGGGCGCCAGGGCATCCTGGCCCCCGCGCAACCAGAGCATCAGGCGCTCGCCGCGCAGGGCGTCGAGCCCGGCGACGCAGGCCACCGCCAGCGCCGCCCCGACCACGCTGGTCCACACCGGGGCCCGGGTGAGCAGCCCGAGGATGAAACCCAATGCGGCGCCCGACAGCATGGAGAACACCGCCGCCAGCGCGCGCCAGAGCGACCAGCTCACGGCGGCGCTTTCGGCACGGCGGGCGCGGACACGGCGGGCTGCGGCTGCGCGGTGAGCCTGTAGCCCGCACCGCGCACGGTTTCCACCATCGCGCCAGCCCCGGCGGGCGAGAGCGCCTCGCGCAGACGCTTGATGTGCACGTCGACCGTACGCTCCTCGATGAAGACATGGTCGCCCCAGACCCGGTCGAGCAACTGCGCACGGCTGTGCACGCGCTCGGCGTGGCTCATCAGGAAATGGAGCAGCTTGAATTCGGTCGGGCCCAGCTTGAGGTCCTGATCGTTCCAGGCGACGCGCCGGGTGGCCGGATCCAGCCGCAAGCTGCCGACCTGCACGGCGACGTCCAGCGCCTGCGGCGCCTTGCGCCGCAACACCGCACGAATGCGGGCCAGCAACTCGTTCACCGAGAACGGCTTGGTCAGGTAGTCGTCCGCACCCGACTCCAGCCCGGACACCTTGTCGGCCTCTTCAGCGCGGGCCGTCAACATGATGAGCGGGAGCTCGCGCGTTCGCGCTTCGCTGCGCCAACGTCGTGCGAGCTGCAGACCGGACTCGCCCGGCAGCATCCAGTCCAGCAGCACCAGGTCGGGAAGCTGGCCGTCGACCGAGGCCTGTGCGGCCTCGGCATTGAGGCAGTGGACGACATCGAACCCTGCATGGCGCAGGTTCAGCATGATGAGCTCGGCGATCGCCGATTCGTCCTCGACGACGAGGATGCGGCTCATGTCATTGTTTCAGCCAGGCGCCGCGACTCACCGGACAGCGTCTTCGACTGCCTCTACGGTGTGATGGCGAACATCGGTACCCTTGACGACATAGATGATGGCTTCGGCCAGGTTCTTCGCATGGTCGCCCACGCGTTCGATGGCCTTGGCGACGAACACCAGGTCGATGCTGGCGGTGATGGTGCGGGGGTCTTCCATCATGTAAGTGATCAGCTTGCGCAGCAGACCGTCGAACTCCTGGTCGATCTGGTCGTCCTGCTTCAGCACTTCCAGCGCCTTGCCAGTGTCCAGGCGTGCGAAGGCATCCAGCGCCTTGCGCAACTGGGCCACGGCGAGTTCGGCTTCGAAGGTGAGGTCGGACACTGGCAGGCGCATGCGCGCCGACACGCCGGTGCTGATCAGGCGTTGCACGGTCCGCGCAATGCGCGCGGCCTCGTCGCCCACACGCTCGAGGTTGGCAATGGTCTTGCTGATGGCGATCAGCAGCCGCAGGTCACGCGCCGTGGGCTGGCGGCGCGCGATGATGGCCGAGAGATCGCGGTCGATCTCGACTTCCATCTGATTGACGCGCTCTTCCTGCCGCAGCACCTGCGCTGCGGTGGAATCGCCGAAATTCACGAGGGCATGGACGGCCTGGGTGACCTGCGACTCGACGAGGCCGCCCATTTCGAGCACCCGGTTCGAGATGCCGCTGAGCTCTGCGTCGAACTGCGTGGAAAGATGCTTTTCAGTCATGCCATTTCGCCTGGCGTTCAGCCAAAGCGCCCGGTGATGTAGTCCTCAGTATCCTTCTTCTGCGGCTTCATGAAGAGCTCCCCGGTCGGTCCGAATTCGACGAGGTCTCCCAGATACATGTAAGCCGTGTAGTCGCTGCAGCGTGCGGCCTGCTGCATGTTGTGTGTGACGATCATGACCGTGTAGTCGGCCTTCAGCTCGTGGATCAGTTCCTCGATCTTGCCGGTGGAAATGGGGTCCAGAGCCGAGCAGGGTTCGTCGAGCAGCAGGACCTCGGGCTTGATCGCAATGCCGCGTGCAATGCACAAGCGCTGCTGCTGGCCGCCGGACAGACTCGCCCCGTTCTGGGCCAGCTTGTCCTTGACCTCGCCCCACAGGGCCGCCTTCTTCAAGGCCCATTCGACCCGTTCGTCCATCTCGGCGCGCGGCAAGGTCTCGAAGAGCCGTACGCCAAACGCGATGTTGTCGTAGATCGACATCGGGAAAGGCGTGGGCTTCTGGAAGACCATGCCGACCTTGGCTCGGATCAGGCTGACATCGAGCTTGGACTTCAGGATGTCCTCGCCGTCGAGCTTGATCGAGCCTTCGGCACGTTGCTCGGGGTAGAGCTCGAACATGCGGTTGAAGATGCGCAGCAGGGTGCTCTTGCCGCAACCCGAGGGCCCGATGAAGGCCGTGACCTTGCGCTCGGGGATGTCGAGGTTGATGTTCTTCAGCGCCTTGAAGTTGCCATAGAAGAAGTTCAGGTCGCGGACCGCGATCTTGATCTTCTCGCCAGCCATGCCGTTCACTTTGGTGTCCATGTTCCGGGCCCCGGTTCAGTTCTTGTTGCGGAAGAGCACACGCGCCAGGATGTTCAGCGCGAGCACGCCCAGGGTGATGAGAAACACGCCTGCCCAGGCCAGGTCTTTCCAGTTTTCATACGGGCTCAGCGCGAACTTGTAGATCGTCACCGGCAGGCTGGCCATGGGTTCGCTGAGATTCAGCGTCCAGAACTGGTTCGACAGGGCCGTGAATAGCAGCGGTGCGGTCTCTCCTGCAATACGCGCCAGCGCCAGCAGGATGCCTGTCATCACGCCAGCCCGCGCAGCCTTCAGCGTGACCGCCGAGATCACCTTCCATTTCGGCGTGCCGAGCGCATAGGCGGCTTCGCGCAGGGCGTTCGGAATCAGGCTCAGCATGTTCTCCGTTGTCCGGATGACGACCGGAATGACGATCAGCGACAAAGCCAGGACACCGGCGGCCGCCGAAAACGACCTGACCTGCGCCACGACGATGGCGTAGATGAACAGACCGATCACGATGGAGGGCGCCGAGAGCAGGATGTCGTTGATGAAACCGGTCACATGGCCCAGCCAGGTCTTCTTGCCGTATTCGGCAAGGTAGATGCCGCACATCACGCCGATCGGCGTGCCGAGGAGAGTGGCCAACCCCACCATCACCAGCGAACCCGCGATGGCGTTGGCGAGGCCGCCCGTCTCGGCCTGGGGCGGGGGTGTCATCTCGGTGAACACCGACAAGGCGATGCCTCCGACGCCGAGACGAATGGTCTCGAACAGGATCCACGCCAGCCAGAACATGCCGAAAGCCATGGCGCCCAACGACAGCGTGAGCGCGATCACGTTCATGCGCTTGCGCTTGGCGTGCATGCGCAGCCGTCCAGCGTCGATGGACGAAATACCGGTGCTCATGTGCGGCTCCCTTCGTTGCGTTGCAGGCGCGACAACAGCATCCTAGACAAGGCCAGGACGACGAAGGTGATGAAGAAAAGAATCAGGCCAAGGTACATCAGCGAGGCCTGGTGCAGCCCGGGGCTGGCCTCGGCGAACTCGTTGGCGATGGCGGAGGTGATGCTGTTGGCAGCGGCGAACAAGGACAGCGAGTCCAGCTGGTTGAAGTTGCCGATGACGAAGGTGACCGCCATGGTTTCGCCCAGCGCCCGGCCCAGTCCCAGCATGATGGCGCCGATGACACCCGTCTTGGTGTACGGCAAGACGACCTTCCAGACGACCTCCCAGGTCGTCGAGCCCAGGCCGTAGGCCGACTCCTTCAGCAGGGCCGGCGTCGTCTCGAACACGTCGCGCATGACCGAGGCGATGAAGGGAATCACCATGATCGCCAGGATGATGCCGGCCGAAAGGATGCCGATGCCCACCGGCGCGCCCGACACCAGCGACCCGAGCAAGGGCACGTTGCCGAGCAGGTTCTGGGCGGGTTGTTGGACGTAGGTGGCCAGGATCGGCCCGAACACGAGCAGGCCCCACATGCCGTAGACGATGCTGGGCACCGCCGCCAGCAGCTCGACGGCTGTTCCAAGAGGCCGGCGCAGCCAGTTCGGCGACAACTCCGTGAGAAACAGTGCGATGCCGAAACTCACCGGCACGGCGATCAGCAGCGCAATGAACGACGTGGCGAGCGTGCCGTAGATCATCACCAGGCCGCCGAACTTCTCTTCGACGGGGTCCCACTGGGTGTTCCACAGGAAGCTCAGGCCGTACTCGCTGATGGCGGGCCAGGCACTGATCAGGAGCGAGATGATGATTCCCGCCAGAAGCGAGAGCGTCAGCCAAGCAGCGCCATGCGCCGCAAAACTGAACAAGCTGTCGGCCCAGGGAAGGCGCCGCGCCCGAGCGGGCGGACCGCCGCCTGTAGCCGTTTTTTCCATCGAATCCGGTCTTGGATTGGGATCGGCTTGAAGTGTAGCGGTCACGGCGTCCTCGACAGTTCTTGTTGTAGGTCTGGACGCAAGACCCGCCAGGGCTGGCCCTGACGGGTTGTGGACAGACGATCGTGGCGGTTACTTGAACGCCACCGGCTTGCCCGAAGCGTCCTTGATCTCACCCCAGGCGCTGCGCACCAGGTTCTTCACCGACTCGGGCAGCGGCACGTACTCGAGCTCGGTGGCCATCTTGTCGCCGTTGTTGTACGACCACTCGAAGAACTTCAGCGAGTTCGATGCCTGGACCGGCTTTTCCGACGCCTTGTACATCATGATGAACGTGGCACCGGTGATCGGCCAGCTGTCTTTCCCCGGCTGCTCGGTCAGGATCTGGTAGAAGCTCTTGGCCCAGTCGGCGCCGGCCGCAGCGGCCTTGAAACTCACGTCGTCGGGTGCAACGAAGGTGCCCGCCTGATTGCGCATCAGCACGTGGGTCATCTTGTTCGACTTGGCATACGAATACTCGACGTAGCCGATCGAGTTCGGCAGGCGCTGCACGAACGCGGCGACGCCTTCGTTGCCCTTGCCGCCGGCGCCCGTGGGCCAGTTCACGGCCGTGCCTTCACCGACCTTCGCCTTCCACTCCGGGTTCACCTTGGACAGGTAGTTCGAGAAGATGAAGGTGGTGCCCGACCCGTCGGCGCGACGGACCACCGCGATGGCGCTGTCGGGCAGCGGCACGCCAGGGTTCATGGCCACCAGAGCGGCGTCGTTCCACTTCGTGATCTTGCCGAGGTAGATGTCGCCGAGCAGCTGCCCGGTCAGGCGAACCTGGCCCGGTGTGATGCCCTTGACGTTGATCACGGGGACGACGCCGCCGATCACGGTGGGAAACTGCATCAGGCCGTCCTTGGCCAGTTCGGCGTCGGTCAGGGGCATGTCGGAAGCCCCGAAGTCGACGGTCTTGCCGCGAATCTGGCGCAGACCGGCGCCCGACCCGACGGACTGGTAGTTGATGCGGACGTTGGTGGCCTTGTTGTAGGCGTCGGCCCACTTGGCATACAACGGTGCGGGAAACGTGGCGCCAGCGCCGGTCACGTCTTGAGCGCCGGCGGCGGAAGCGCCAAGAGCCAGGGCGACGGAGACGGCAGCGATGCGGAACAGGGTCATGGCAGGAGCCTTCTGTGCAGTGGTTAACAACCACACCACTTTAGGTAGGCGCGATGACAGGAAAGTGACAGGCCCGTCCTGAGAACGGGCTTGTGTGACGAAAACGTCGGGCCGTCACGAACCAGTCACGGAAGCTTCTTAGTCTCGGCAAGCCGCGACGGCCTGCCGCACTCGGACGGCCTGCTGCCAACTTCTTCACTTTCCTCGGAGCCAACGCCCATGATTCACCCCCGCCGAAGCCTGTTGCTCGCGTCCACCGGACTGGCCCTGTTCGTGCTGGCTGGATGTGCCACCACACCAGCACCGACGACGATCGCCGACACGGCTGCGCGCACGCCGGAACTGTCGACGCTGAACAAGCTGATCCAGGATGCTGGCCTGACCGACACGCTGAAGGGCACGGGCCCGTTCACCGTGTTCGCACCCAGCAACGACGCGTTCAAGGCCGTTCCTGCCAAGACGCTGGAGGAACTGGCTGCCAACCCCGCTCGTTTGAAGGCCGTTCTCACGTATCACGTGGTGCCGGGCAAGGTGATGGCCGCCGACGTCAAGGTCGGCAACGTCAAGTCGGTGCAAGGCGCCAACTTGTTGCTCGGCCGCGCAGGTGCCTTCGTCACGGTCGAGGACGCGCTCGTGACCCGTGCCGACGTGCCGGTCACCAACGGTGTGGTGCACGTCATCGACAAGGTGATGCTGCCCCCGGCCCCGGCACGCTGAAGTCGCAGCCGCCTGCGGCCGGCAAGCAGCCGGTCCGCAGCGGCCGCCTCAGGCGATGGCCGCAGCCGCCATGTTTTCGGCGCAGCGCCTGGCCAGATCGCCGTCCTGGGACTCGACCATGACGCGGAGCACCGGCTCGGTGCCCGAAGCGCGAATGAGCACGCGCCCCGACTGACCGAGCTGACTTTCGGCCTGTGCGCGGGCTTCGGTCAAGGCGGTGTTGTCCTGCCACCTCCGCCCGTCTGGCAGGCGCACGTTGATCATGGTCTGCGGAAACAAGGTCAGGCCCTCAAGCAACGTGGCCAGAGTGCGACCGTGGCGGCGGACCGCCTGCATCACCTGCAGGGCGCTGACGATGCCGTCGCCGGTGGTGTGGCGGTCCAGCGCCAGCAGGTGGCCAGAACTTTCGCCTCCCAGCTGCCAGCCGCGCGCCGAGAGTTCCTCGAGCACGTACCGGTCGCCCACCTTGGCGCGGACCAGTGGAATGCCGATCTGCCTGAGCGCCAGCTCGACGGCCATGTTGGTCATCAGCGTGCCCACCACCCCTGGCACCGCCTGACGCTGTGCCAGACGGTCGGCTGCCATCACATAAAGCAGCTCGTCGCCGTTGAACAGGCGGCCTTGGGCGTCGACCATCTGTAGTCGGTCGGCGTCGCCGTCGAGTGCCACGCCGTAGTCCGCGCGGTGCTCGGCCACGGCAGCAACGAGGGCTGCAGGTGCGGTGGCGCCGAAGCCGGCATTGATGTTGGTGCCATCGGGCGAACAACCGATCTTGACGACCGTGGCGCCGAGCTCGTGGAAGACATCGGGCGCCACGTGATAGGCCGCGCCGTGGGCGCCGTCGACCACCACCTTCACGCCGCGCAGCGACAGGCTGTGCGGGACCGTGCTCTTGCAGAACTCGATGTAGCGACCACTGGCGTCGTCCAGGCGGCGCGCCTTGCCCAGGTTGGCAGAGTCGGCCCACTGCGGCGCCAGCAGCAAGGCTTCCTCGACGGCCAACTCCCATTCGTCCGGCAGCTTCTCGCCGCGCGCCGAAAAGAACTTGACCCCGTTGTCTGCAAAAGGATTGTGCGAGGCGCTGATGACCACGCCCAGGTCCAGCCGCAGGGCACGTGTCAAATAAGCCACCCCTGGCGTGGGCAGGGGGCCGCTGAGCAGCACGTCGACGCCCGCTGACGCGAAGCCGGCCTCGAGCGAGGACTCCAGCATGTTGCCGGAGATGCGCGTGTCCTTGCCGATGAGCACCGTCGGCCGCGACGTGGAACGACGCAGGACCTGGCCCACGGCGTGCCCCAGTCGCAGCATGAAATCGGGCGTGATGGGCGGGCGTCCCACCGTGCCACGGATGCCGTCGGTGCCGAAATGAGTTCTGGTCATGGCTGGATGGGTGCAGGTGCTGGAATGGGTTCAGCCCAGGACTCTAGCCGCCCCAGACGCGCTGCCTGCCACACCTTCAAAGCATCGACCGTGGCCGCGACATCGTGCACACGCACGATGGCCGCGCCCCGGGCCACGGCCGCCAGGGCGGCAGCCAGGCTGCCGGCAAGCCGCTCTGTCACGGGCCGACCGGTAATCTGACCCACCAGGTTCTTGCGCGACAGCCCGGCCAGCACCGGCACCTGCAGCCGGGCCTGCAACGCCGCCTGCCCGTTCAGCAGGATCAGGTTGTGGCCGGCGTTCTTGGCGAAACCGTAGCCCGGGTCGACGACGATCCTGTCGCGTTGCACGCCATGCTCCTGGCAGGCCGTAACGCGGGCAGACAGGAAGTCGCCCACCTCGGCCAGGACATCGGCATAGCCGAGCTCGGCTTCGGCACGCATGGTGGCCGGGTCGCCACGCATGTGCATCAGGCAGACACCGGCCTTCGTGTGGCTGGCCACTGCCGCCAGGGCGCCGTGAAGGCGCAAGGCGCGGACGTCGTTGACGATGTCGACCCCCAGTTCGAGTGCCGCCTGCATCACGGCCGGCTGGCTGGTGTCCGCCGAGACCGGCACGCCCAGCGTCACAGCGTGGCGCAGCACCGGCAAGACGCGACGCAGTTCCTCTGCCAGATCGGGTGCCGTGGCATCGGGGCGAGTCGACTCGCCTCCGATGTCCAGGATGTCGGCGCCTTCGGCGAGCAGCTGCTCGCAGTGGGCGCAGGCTGCGCGTTCACTGGCATGCCTGCCACCATCGGAAAACGAGTCCGGCGTCACGTTGACGATTCCCATCACGAGCGGGCGGGACAAGCTGATCCGGAAACGGCTGGTCTGCCAGTGCATGCTCGACACCCTGCTCAAAACGCCGACGGGGCCGAAGCCCCGTCTCATGAATCGCCCGTCTCGTCGGTCAGGCCGCAGCCGGGGCGCTGTCGGTTCCCACCGACGGGGTCGAGCCACCGCCAGGAGGCTTGGTGGACGAGGGTGTCCAGTCCTTCGGCGCACGGGGAGGCTTGCCGGCCATGATGTCGTCGATCTGGTCGCTGTCGATGGTTTCCCATTCCAGCAGGGCCTGCGCCATCGCGTGCATCTTGTCCTTGTTGTCCTCGATGTGCTTGCGCGCGATCGAGTACTGGTCGTCGATGATGCGGCGGATGACGCTGTCGACCTTGCGCATCGTCTCCTCGGACATGCTCGTCGTCTTGGTGACGCTGCGGCCCAGGAACACTTCGCCTTCGTTGTCGGCATAGACCATGGGGCCCAGCTCGTCGGTCATGCCATACCGCATGACCATGTCGCGGGCGATGGCCGTGGCACGTTCGAAGTCGTTGCTGGCCCCGGTGGTCATCTGGTTCATGAACACCTCTTCGGCAATGCGGCCGCCGAACAGCACGCTGATGGTCGAGAGCATGCGCTCCTTGTCCATGCTGTAGCGATCGCCCTCCGGCAGCTGCATCGTCACGCCAAGGGCCCGGCCACGCGGAATCACGGTGACTTTGTGGACCGGGTCGGTCTTGGGCATCATGCGCGCCACCAGGGCGTGGCCCGCCTCGTGGTACGCGGTGTTCCGGCGCTCGTCCTCCGGCATGATCATGCTCTTGCGCTCGGGGCCCATCATGATCTTGTCCTTGGCCTTCTCGAAGTCGACCATCTCGACCACACGGCCGTTGCGACGTGCGGCGAAGAGGGCAGCCTCGTTCACCAGGTTGGCCAGATCGGCACCGCTGAAGCCCGGCGTGCCACGCGTCAGGATGTCGGCACGGATGTCCTGGCCCACGGGCACCTTGCGCATGTGCACGTTCAGGATCTGCTCACGGCCACGCACGTCGGGCAGGGTCACGTAGACCTGACGGTCGAAGCGGCCCGGGCGCAGCAACGCCGGGTCGAGGATGTCGGGACGGTTCGTCGCCGCCATCACGATGACGCCGAGGTTGGTCTCGAAGCCGTCCATCTCGACCAGCATCTGGTTCAGCGTCTGCTCGCGTTCGTCGTTGCCGCCGCCCAGGCCAGCACCACGGTGGCGACCGACGGCATCGATCTCGTCGATGAAGATGATGCAGGGTGCGCTCTTCTTGGCCTGCTCGAACATGTCACGCACACGGGCAGCACCGACGCCGACGAACATCTCGACGAAGTCAGAACCGCTGATGGCGAAGAACGGCACCTTGGCTTCGCCTGCGATGGCCTTGGCCAGCAAGGTCTTGCCGGTGCCGGGGGGCCCGACCAGCAACACGCCGCGCGGAATACGTCCGCCGAGCTTTTGAAACTTCTGCGGGTCCTTCAGGAAGTCGACCAGTTCCTTCACCTCTTCCTTGGCTTCGTCGCAACCGGCGACGTCCTGGAACGTGGTGTTGTTGTTGGCCTCGTCGAGCATCTTGGCCTTGCTCTTGCCGAAGCTGAAGGCTCCGCCCTTGCCGCCGCCCTGCATCTGGCGCATGAAGTACACCCAGACGCCGATGAGCAACAGCATCGGGCCCCAGCTCACCAGGATGCTCATGAGCAAGCTGGGTTCTTCGCGGGGCTTGACGTCGAACTTGATGTTGTTGGCGATCAGGTCGCCCACGAGTCCGCGGTCGAGATAGGTAGCGGTGCTGCGCAGACGCTTGTCGTCGTTGGTGATGGCCATGATCTCGGTGCCACCGCCTGGGCTCTCCTGCAGCGTCACGGCCCGGATGCGCTTGGAGCGCACTTCTTCCAGGAAATCGGAATAACCGATCTGGTTGCCCTGCGCGATACCGCGGTCGAACTGCTTGAACACGGTAAACAGCACGAGTGCGATCACCAGCCAGACAGCAACTTTCGAAAACAATTGGTTATTCACCGCGGCTCCTTCAGATATTCAGCGGCTTGGGCTGGTTCACAACTTGCCCAGTCGCCACGGTAGTTGGGGTTGATTCTAGTGCAGTCAAGTATTTGAGCCTGTTTCAGCTGGCTGTTCGTCAGCAGGGTGATGCGGGGCCTTGTCACGCCTGGCGCGCCTTCAGACCCACCCCGACAAGAAAGGTCTCGGCCGACTTGTCCCGCGAAGCCTTCGGCTTGATGGCTTTGGCGACCCGGAACGTGTCACGAAAGAGTGTCACCTGCTCGCTGTAACCGCTGCCGTGAAAGGTCTTGCAGACCAGGGCGCCGTCGGGACGCAGATGCTTCACGGCAAACTCCACTGCCAGTTCCACCAGCAGCGAAACTCGCGCGGCATCGGTGGCCGGAATGCCCGAGAGGTTGGGCGCCATGTCGGACACGACCACGTCGACCGGCCGCCCATCGAGCACGGTTTCCAGTCGGGTCAGCATGTCGTCTTCGCGGAAGTCGCCGAGGAGGAAGGTGATGTCCTCGATGGGCTCCATGGGCAACAGGTCCAGTGCGATGACAGAACCGTTCAGCTCGCCCGTGGCGGCACCGGCGGGCGAGAAGCGGCGTCTCAGATACTGGCTCCAGGCACCCGGCGCCGAACCCAGGTCGACGACGACCTGGCCGGGCCGGATCAGCCGCAGTTCTTCGTCGATTTCCTTGAGCTTGTAAGCCGCGCGGGCCCGATAGCCCTCTTTCTGGGCCAGCTTCACGTAGGTGTCGTTGACGTGGTCGTGGAGCCACGCGCGGTTGACCTTCTTGCTGCCTGTCTTCACTGCACGCCTGTTTTCTTCACAGTCGCATTGCAACACGGATAATCCCGCGCATGCCCGCCATCCAGCTGACCCCCGCCCAACGCAAGGAGCATCGCTCCAGCGCACACCACCTCGACCCGGTCGTCATGATCGGCGGCGACGGCCTGACACCCGCCGTGACCAAGGAAATCGATAACGCGCTCAAGGCCCACGGCCTGATCAAGGTGCGTGTCTTTTCCGACGAACGCGCCACCCGAGAGGCCTTCTTCACCCAGCTCGCCGACGAATTGGGCGCCGCGCCCATCCAGCACATCGGCAAGCTGCTGGTGCTGTGGCGGCCGATACCGCCGAAGGAAAAGGCCGAACGCGACGACCGCATGCCCGGCCCGCGCACGGTGAAGCTCGTCTCGTTTTCGAAGAGCGGCAATCACCGCGCCACCATCAAGAAGGTGCAGTTGTTCGGAAACCAGCGCGTGGCCGCTGGCGGTGAGATCAAACGCGTCAGCAAGCGCTCGAGCAGCATCAAGAAGAAGGCGACGGACTGAAACGGGTGCTGTGCCATGCCAGGGCCAGCACCAGCAAGACCTTGATGACGTAGAAACCCGCGCTGACGGCGTGCAGCTGGCCGAAACTCAAGGCGCCCTGCCCCGCTCGCGCAGCCACCATCATCGGCTGCAAGGCAAAGTAGCCTGCAACGGTGCAGAACAGCGCACCCAGTGCCAGTGCCGTGCCCAGGGTGAAGGGTGAGCTGCCCGCCACCGCGTCACCACGGCGGGCGACGAACCGCTCCAGCATCAGCACCAGCACCCCGAAGAGCAGCGCGCTGTAGGCTTCCTGGGCCAGCATGCGGCCGGCCAGGCGACCGGCATCGGCCTGCGGAAGCATCGCGAACGCGGCAGGCGTTGCGAGTGCGGCCACACACAGCAGCCATCCGGCCCATAGACCGGCGATCAGCCCCCGTGCACGTCGGGCGAGCACTTCAGGTGTAGCGAACTTCGACGATTTCCCAGTGCTTCACGCCGCCAGGGGCGACCACTTCCGCCACGTCGCCCGCTTCCTTGCCGATCAGCGCCCGGGAAATCGGGCTGCTGATGGAAACCAGCCCGAGCTTCAGGTCGGCTTCGTCGTCGCCGACGATCTGGTAGGTCACTTTCACCCCGCTGTCCTCGTCTTCGAGGTCGACCGTGGCACCGAACACCACCTTGCCGCCGGCGTCCAGCGTGGCCGGGTCGATGATCTGCGCTGCGGCCAGCTTGGCTTCCAGCTCCAGGATGCGGCCCTCGATGAACCCCTGCTTGTCCTTGGCGGCGTCGTACTCGGCGTTCTCGGAGAGATCGCCCTGGGCACGAGCTTCGCTGATCGCCTGGATCACGGCATGACGCTCCACCGACTTCAGGCGATGCAGTTCTTCCTTGAGCTTCTCGGAGCCGCGACGGGTAAGAGGAATGGTGACCATGGGCGTGGCAAGGGCGGTGCGGAAAGTGAATCCGCCGCAGGGCCCGACCAGGCGACTGGTGGGGGCGAACTGCGGCGGCGAGAGGCCTGAGTCTAGTTCAGTTGCGGGGCAACGCAGGCCAAGGCCAACTCTGCATGCAGTTCCTGAACCGACACCACGGCCAGGCCGTCCTGGTGTTTCAGCGCCTCGGTGGCTGCTTCGGCGCCGGCCATCGTGGTGTAGTAGGTGACGCGGTTGGCCAGAGCTGCCGTACGGATATACCGCGAATCGGCGATCGCCGTCCGGGTTTCGTCCACGGTGGTGTAGACCAGCTGGATCTCGCCGGCTTTCACCATGTCGGCGATGTGCGGGCGCCCGTCCTTGACCTTGTTGACCACGCGCACGGCGATCCCGGCCGCGGCAATGGCCGCCGCCGTGCCCTTGGTGGCCACGACCTGGAAGCCCAGGTCAGCCAAGTCGCCGGCGACCTTCACCGCGCGTGCCTTGTCGCTGTTCTTCACGGTGATCACCACCGTGCCCTCACGCGGCAGGCGCGAACCGGCCCCCAGCTGGCTCTTCAGCATGGCTTCGCCGAAGCTGCGGCCGACACCCATGACTTCGCCCGTGCTGCGCATCTCGGGACCGAGGATCGGGTCGACTCCGGGAAACTTGTTGAACGGAAACACCGCTTCCTTGATGCTGAAAAAGGCAGGCACCACCTCGCAGGGCGGGTTGCCGGCCTTGTCCTTCTGGCTGGCCAGGGTCTGGCCGGCCATGCAACGTGCTGCGATCTTGGCCAGCGGCTGACCGGTGGCCTTGCTGACGAAAGGCACCGTGCGACTGGCGCGCGGATTGACTTCCAGCACGTAGACCACCGCCTCCTCGCCCTCGCCCTGGATGGCGAACTGCACGTTCATCAGCCCCACCACGCCCAGCGCCTTGGCCATGGCGATGGCCTGACGGCGCATTTCGTCCTGCAGGGCGGCAGACAGCGAATAAGGTGGCAAGGAACAGGCCGAGTCACCGCTGTGGATGCCGGCAGCCTCCACGTGTTCCATGATGCCGCCGATCATGACTTCAGCGCCGTCGCTGATGCAGTCGACGTCGACCTCGATGGCGTCGTCCAGGAAGCGGTCCAGCAGCACCGGGCTCTTTTCGCTGACCCGCACGGCCTCGCGCATGTAGCGTTCCAGGTCCTTGTCGCCGTGCACGATTTCCATCGCTCGCCCGCCCAGCACGTAGCTGGGGCGAACCACCAGCGGGTAGCCGATCTCGTGCGCCAGCACCAGCGCCTGTTCTTCGGTGCGCGCCGTGCGGTTTGGCGGCTGTTTCAGGCCGATATCGTTCAGCAGCTTCTGGAAGCGTTCGCGGTCCTCGGCGATATCGATGCTGTTCGGGCTGGTGCCGATGATGGGCACGCCGGCACGCTCGAGGTCCAGTGCCAGCTTCAAGGGCGTCTGGCCACCGTACTGCACGATCACGCCGGTGGGCTTTTCCTTGGCGACGATTTCCAGCACGTCTTCCAGCGTCACCGGCTCGAAGTAGAGACGGTCGCTGGTGTCGTAGTCGGTCGACACGGTTTCCGGGTTGCAGTTGACCATGATGGTCTCGTAGCCGTCTTCGCGCATCGCGAGTGCAGCGTGCACGCAGCAGTAGTCGAATTCGATGCCCTGGCCGATGCGGTTGGGGCCGCCGCCCAACACCATGATCTTCCTGCGGCTGGTGGGCTCGGCCTCGCACTCGCCGTCTTCGGTTTCGTAGCAGCTGTAGAGATAGGCGGTCTGCGTGGCGAACTCGGCGGCGCAGGTGTCCACGCGCTTGTAGACAGGGCGCACGCCCAGCGCGTGGCGGCGCTCGCGAACGGCATGCTGGTTCGTGCCCAGCAGCTTGGCCAGTCGCTTGTCGGAAAAGCCCTTCTGCTTCAGGAAGCGCAGCTCGGTGGCCGTCAGAACGGCAATGTCGCGGCCAACCAGCTGGCCTTCGACCTGCACCAGCTGTTCGATCTGCGCCAGGAACCAAGGGTCGATGGCGGTTTCCTCGAACACCTCGTCCAGGCTCATGCCGATGCGGAAGGCGTCGGCCACGAACAGGATGCGTTCCGGACCGGCATTGCCGATCTCGTCGATGATCTCGTCGCGGTCGGCCTCCTTGCAGCCGGTGCGTTCGCTCAAGCCGTCGATGCCGGTTTCCAGCCCGCGCAGCGCCTTCTGGAAGCTTTCCTGGAAGGTGCGGCCGATGGCCATGACTTCGCCCACGCTCTTCATCTGCGTGGTCAGGTGCGGGTCGGCGGCCGGGAACTTCTCGAACGCGAATCGCGGAATCTTCGTCACCACGTAGTCGATGCTGGGCTCGAAGCTGGCAGGCGTGGTGCCACCGGTGATGTCGTTCTTCAGTTCGTCGAGGGTGTAGCCGATGGCCAGCTTGGCGGCCACCTTGGCGATCGGGAAACCGGTGGCCTTGGAGGCCAGCGCCGACGATCGCGACACCCGCGGGTTCATCTCGATCACGACCATGCGGCCGTCTTTCGGGTTGATCGAGAACTGCACGTTGCTGCCGCCGGTGTCCACGCCGATCTCGCGCAGGATGGCGATGCTGGCATTGCGCAGCAGCTGGTATTCCTTGTCGGTGAGCGTCTGCGCCGGAGCCACCGTGATGCTGTCGCCGGTGTGGATGCCCATCGGGTCCAGGTTCTCGATGGCGCAGACGATGATGCAGTTGTCGGCGCGGTCGCGAACCACCTCCATCTCGAACTCTTTCCAGCCGATCAGGCTTTCCTCGATCAGGAGTTCCTTCGTCGGCGACAGGTCCAGGCCGCGCTTGCAGATTTCCTCGAACTCTTCCGGGTTGTAGGCAATGCCGCCGCCCGTGCCGCCCAGCGTGAAGCTGGGTCGCACGACCATCGGAAATCCCGTGCCGCCGATCAGACCGATGATGCGTTTTTGCACCGCCAGCGCTTCTTCCATCGAATGAGCGATGCCGCTCTTGGCGCTGTCCAGGCCGATGCTGGTCATCGCGTCCTTGAACTTGAGCCTGTCTTCGGCCTTTTCGATGGCGTGCTCGTTGGCGCCGATCATTTCCACGCCGTGCCGTTCCAGCACCCCGTGCCGAGCCAGTTCCAGGGCGCAGTTCAGCGCCGTCTGGCCACCCATCGTCGGCAGCAGCGCCATCTTTTCGTGCGGGTAGGCGGCACGCTCCTTGGCGATGATCTTTTCGACCACCTTCCAGGTGATGGGCTCGATGTAGGTGGCATCGGCCATCTCCGGGTCGGTCATGATCGTCGCAGGGTTGCTGTTGACGAGGATGACGCGGTAGCCCTCTTCGCGCAGCGCCTTGCAGGCCTGGGCGCCGGAGTAATCGAACTCGCATGCCTGGCCGATGATGATCGGGCCGGCGCCGATGATGAGCACGCTGTGCAGGTCTGAACGCTTAGGCATGGCAGGCCTCCTTCATGAGGCCGACAAACCGGTCGAAGAGATAGCCGATGTCGTGCGGGCCAGGGCTGGCCTCAGGGTGGCCCTGGAAGCAGAAGGCCGGGCGGTCGGTGCGGGCCAGGCCTTGCAGGGTGCCGTCGAACAGGCTGATGTGGGTGGGCCGCAGGTTGGGCGGCAAGCTGGCAGCGTCGACCGCGAAGCCGTGGTTCTGGCTGGTGATGCTGACGCGCCCGTCGTCCAGGTCCTTGACCGGATGGTTGGCGCCGTGATGGCCAAACTTCATCTTGAAGGTGGTCGCACCCGACGCCAAGGCAAGGATCTGGTGGCCCAGGCAGATGCCGAAGGTGGGAAGACCACTGTCGACGAGCGTCCGGGTGGCTGCGATGGCGTAGTCGCAGGGTTCCGGGTCGCCCGGACCGTTGCTGAGGAAGACGCCGTCGGGGCGCAGTGCCAGCACCTCGGCGGCCGTGGTGGTCGCCGGCACCACCGTGATGCGGCAATCCCGGCTGGCCAACATTCGCAGGATGTTGAACTTGACGCCGAAATCGTAGGCCACGACATGATGGCTGGCGGCTTCGAGCCGTCCATAGCCCAGGCCGAGCTGCCATTCGGTCTGAGTCCATTCATGGCGCGCGGAGACGGACACGACCCGGGCAAGGTCCTGGCCGGTCATGCTTGGCGCGCTGCGCGCGCGGGAGACGGCGTCGGCCTGGTGGCTGGCGGTCAATTCGGTGCCGGCTGGGAGGCTCAGGATGCATCCGTTCTGGGCACCCGTGGTTCTGAGCAGTCGTGTGAGGCGCCGCGTGTCGATGCCGGCGATGGCCACAGTGCCTTCACGCAGCAGGTACTCCGGCAAGGTGGCCGTGGCCCTGAAGTTCGATGCGCGCTGCGGAACATCCTTCACGATCAGCCCCGCAGCGTGCACTCGCGTCGATTCAACGTCTTCGTCGTTGACCCCGTAGCTTCCGATGTGGGGGTAGGTCAAGGTGACGATTTGCCGGCAATAGCTTGGATCGGTCAAGATCTCCTGGTAACCAGTCAAAGAAGTGTTGAACACCACTTCTCCGACCGTGCTACCGGGAGCGCCGATCGCATGTCCGATAAAGGTGCTGCCGTCGGCCAGGGCCAGCAGCGCGGGGGGCAGGACGGGCAGCAAGGGCACCATCAAGGCATGAGCTCCGGGGTTTTCGCGCAGTCCGCGCGAAGCCGCCTGCAATTCGAAGCCGGATTTCGCGGGGTGCCGATGTGATCAGGCAAACCGCCGGAGTATAGCGCCCGAGGCGCACGACCCCGGGTTGACCCGCATCCTCAGGCTGCCAGCGCGCCGATGCCGGCGCGGGCGATTTCCGCGTCTTCCGACGACTTCACCCCGCTCACGCCCACCGCGCCGATGCAGTGACCGTCCACCAAGACGGGCACCCCGCCTTCGAGCATGCCTTCGAGGGTGGGCGCGCTGAGGAACGAGACACGCCCCTGGTTGATCACGTCCTCGTACACCTTGCTCTCGCGACGGCCGACAGCCGCGGTGCGTGCTTTGGCTGGGGCGATCTGCGCAGAAATCGGGGGCGCGCCGTCCAGGCGCTGCAGCCACAGCAGGTGGCCGCCATCGTCGACGACGGCGATGGTCACGGCCCAGTCGTGGGCGAGTGCGTGGCTCTCGGCGGCCGCAGCCACCCGGCGCACGTCTTCCAGAGTCAGGACAGGTTTGGTTTTCATGTCCGGGACGATACCGCGGCACGCGCGCCCTTGGCCATGGTCCAGTGGGGCCTTGTGCGCTGAATGCACCCGGAACCTACAATTGCGGTCGCGCTCTACGAAAGAGCATGTCATCGCATTGCAAGGAGTCACCATGAACGAAGGCGTACAGACTTTCCCTGGCCAGGGCAGCTCGAATGCCCTGGTCGCCCAGCGCAACCGCGTGTTGCGCAACACCTATTGGTTGCTGGCGCTGTCGATGGTGCCGACCGTGCTGGGCGCCTGGATCGGCGTGCAGACCGGCATCGCCCGCGCGATGTCTCCCGGCATCGGCATCATGGTGTTCCTGGTTGGCGCCTTCGGCTTCATGTTTGCCATCGAGAAGGCCAAGAATTCGGCAGCGGGCGTTCCCATCCTGCTCGCATTCACTTTCTTCATGGGCGTGATGCTCTCGCGTCTGGTGGGGTCGGTGCTCGGCTTGAACAACGGCGCATCGCTGGTCATGACGGCCTTCGCCGGCACGGGCGCGATCTTCCTGGGCATGGCCACGCTTTCCAGCGTGATCAAGCGCGACCTGTCGAACATGGGCAAGTTCCTGTTCATCGGCGCCATCATGCTGCTGGTGGCCATGTTGGCGAACCTGTTCATCCAGAGCAGCGCGCTGATGATCACGCTGTCGGTTCTGGCCATCGGCATCTTCTCAGCCTTCATCCTGTACGACCTGAAGCGTGTGCAGGACGGCCATGAAACCAACTACATCACCGCCACCCTGGGCGTGTACCTGAGCATCTACAACGTGTTTTCGAACCTGCTCGCCTTGCTGGGCATCTTCGGCGGCGACCGCGAGTAATCGCAGCCACCTGAAACTTGATACGGGGCCCTCGGGCCCCGTTTTTCATGGTGGTGGCGAGGTCATCAGACCCGCTCGAAAACTGCCATCGACTCGACGTGCGCCGTGTGCGGGAACATGTTCACCACGCCTGCCGCGGTACAGCGGAAGCCCCCCTGGTGGACCAACAGGCCGGCGTCGCGCGCCAGGGTGGCCGGGTTGCAGCTCACGTACACGATCCTGCTGGGCGGTTCCCAGTCTCCGGAGACATTCAAGTCCGCCACGGACTTGCACAGGGCGAAGGCCCCTTCGCGGGGTGGATCGATCAGCCACCGGTCGGCCTGTCCCAGCGCACGCAGGGCTGCGGCATCGAGTTCGAACAAATTGCGGGCTTCGAATTGAGTGCGCTCGGCCAGGCCATTGCGCAAAGCATTGGCGCGCGCCCGGTCCACCAGGGTCGGGCTGCCCTCGATGCCGAGGACCTGTCGTGACAAGGTCGCCAGGGGCAGCGTGAAATTGCCGAGACCGCAGAACCAATCGATCACGCGGTGCTGGTTCTGCGGCGCCAGCAGCCGGAGAGCCCGCCCGACCAGCACCCGATTGATGTGCGGATTCACCTGGGTGAAATCGGTCGGCTTGAACGGCATGCTGATGCCGTATTCGGGCAGCGCATAGGCCAGCACCGGCCCGCCTTCATCCAGCAGGTGGACGGTTTCCGGCCCTTTGGGTTGAAGCCACCACTGCACCGAATGCGCCGCGCCGAAGTCGCGCAGACGCTGCAGGTCTGCGTCGCTCAGGGGCTCCAGGTGCCGCAGCACCAGGGCAGTGACGGCGTCGCCTGCCGCCAGTTCGATCTGCAGGCGATCGCGCTGGTCCATCCCCGCCACCAAGGCGCGCAGCGGCATGAGCATGGCGCTGACGCGCGCCGGCAGCACCGGGCAAACCTGCATGTCGGCGACATACCGCGACTTGCGCTCGTGAAAGCCGACCAGCACCACCCCCTTCTTGAGCACGTGACGCACGGACAGCCGGGCACGGTCGCGATAGCCCCAGGCGGGACCCTCGATCGGCCTGAGGATTCGTTCTGCCTTCACCTTGGCCAGGTGCCAAAGGTTGTCTTCGAGCACCCGCTGCTTGGCGGCCACCTGTGCCACAGGGTGCAGGTGCTGCATCTTGCAGCCGCCGCAAGCCCCCGCATGCAGACCGAAGTGCGGGCAGCCGGGCCGAACGCGTTGCGAGCTCTCGCGCGCCAGCGCCGACATCTGCCCCTGTTCCCAATGGTTCTTCTTGCGCGAGATCGAGACCTGCACCCGCTCGGTCGGCAAAGCGCCTTCGATGAATACGACTTTGCCGACGCCTTCGCCGTCGGTTCGGTGCGCCACACCCTGGCCTTCGAGGTCGAGAGACTCGACCTCGAGCCAATCCATGCCGCCAGACATCGAGCGCGGGAAGCTCAGCGTTGCGGCAGCAGGCGCGCCGGGTCGATGGGCTTGCCCTGTCGACGAATTTCGAAGTGCAGCTGCACCCGCTCGGCATCGCTCGACCCCATCTCGGCGATTTTCTGGCCACGCCGTACGGCCTGATCTTCCTTGACCAGCAAGGACTGGTTGTGGGCGTAGGCCGTCAGGTAAGTCGCGTTGTGCTTGACGATGACGAGATTGCCGTAACCGCGCAGACCCGAGCCTGCATAGACCACGCGACCGTCTGCCGCAGCCAGGACCGGATCGCCTGCCTTGCCGGTGATCGCCAACCCTTTGCTTCGCGACTCGTCGAAACCGCTGGCCACCGGCCCTGCGGCGGGCCAGGCCCAGTTGAGGTTGTCGTCAGGGTCTGTCGACGGCGCGGCAACGGGCGCGACAGGAACTGCCGGCGGTGCGGAGGCGGGCGTGACCGCCGACGCGCTCGCCGCTCCTGGCGCCGGAGCCGTGCCCGTGGCAGGGGGCGTGGTCTCGAGCGGCTTGTTTTCGACCTTGCCTGCCGGAACCACGGGCCGTGCAGTGGCCACGGTCGTCGCGTCCGACCCGGGCGCGACGATGCGCAGAACCTGACCCACTTCGATGAGGTTCGGGTTCTCGATGCCATTCCAGCGCGCGATGTCACGCCAGTTCTGGCCGTTGTCGAGGCCGATGCGGATCAAGGTGTCACCTGGCTTGATCGTGTAGAAGCCGGGCTTGCCAGCGTTCTCGGCGCCGGGCAGCGGTGCTTTCGGCGCTTCGACCGGCGCTGCCGGGGCCGGCGTCGCCACGGGCGCTGGCGCCTTGCGGTCCTCTACAGGCGCCCTGTGACTGGGGGAAGCACAGCCTGCCAGCGCTGCGGAAAGTGAAACCGCCAGCAGGGCCGTCAGCCGCACGGGGCTTGCAAAACTTGCGGTGAAATTCATTGAGTACCGGATTTTAGGGGAACGAATCGCACGACATCGAGCCAGCGGCGGGTGAGCCCCTGAGCTGAACGGTCGATCACGAGCAGGGCCTGAACACCGCGCGTCGGGTCCACGGAAGGTGCGATCAGGCGCCCGCCCTCGGCGAGCTGGTCCAGCCAGCAGGCCGGAATGTCTTCTCCGCCCGCGGCCGAGATGATGCTCTGGTACGGCGCACGCGGCGCGTGTCCGAGCATGCCGTCACCGAACACCAGACGCACGTCCCCAGCCCGGGGATTGCCGAGGTTGTCACGGGCCCTGTCGTGCAAGGGCTTCAGGCGTTCGATGCTCACGACCTGGCGACCCAGGCGGGCCAACAGTGCCGTCTGGTAGCCGCAGCCGGTGCCGATTTCAAGAACTCTGCCGAGATCACCCGCACCGCGGGCGTGATCCCCGTCGAACAACTGGGCGAGCATGTGCGCCACGACCGAGGGCTTGGAAATCGTCTGCTGCAAGCCGATGGGCAGGCTCGTGTCTTCGTAAGCCTGGGTGGCGAGCGCCGAGTCAACGAATCGATGCCGTTCGACTGCCAGGAAGGCCTGCAGCACGGGCTCGCAGCCGACCCCGCCAGCGCGCAGGCGTTCGACCATTCGTGACCGTACTGCGGAAGAGTCCATGCCCAGGCCGCTGGGCGCCCGCTGCCGAGAGGCTTCTTCGGCGGCCTGTTGTAGCGGGCGTTGCGGGCGCAGTACGGCGGCGCCGGGTCCCTGCAGCGGGCGCGCTGAATTGCCGAGCCCGGCGGGGAACCGTGGCTTGGCGTCGCGCCCGGCGGGTGGGCGGGTCATGCGCGGCGTGATCCGGCCAAGCGGGCCGCCCAGTCGCCGCGCATGGCATGGTCGGTCAGATCGACCTGCAGGGGCGTGATGGAAACCTGCCCGCTGGCTGCGGCGTGGAAGTCGGTGCCTTCACCCGCCTCGCGGGCGTCACCCGCCGGTCCGATCCAGTAGATGGGCTCACCCCGAGGGCTGTGCTGCTGGATCACCGGAGAACTGGCGTGGCGGCGCCCCAGACGGGTGACGATGCGTGGCAAGCTGGCCGCATCGGAACGGTTGGGAATGTTGACATTGAGCAGCCAGGGCGGACCATCCAGTCGCGAGGTGGCCAGCACGGCGTCGATGATGGACCTGGCTGTGGCAGCCGCCGCATCGAGCTGACCCCAGCCCTTGTCGACCTGTGAGAACGCAATGGCCGGCACACCGAACAGGTAGCCCTCCATGGCTGCAGCCACGGTGCCGGAGTAGAGCGTGTCGTCGCCCATGTTGGCGCCGTTGTTGATGCCAGAGACGACGAGGTCGGGCCGCCGACCCAGTACGCCCGTCAAGGCCACGTGCACGCAGTCAGAAGGAGTGCCATTGACCACGTTGAAACCCTGGACGTGTTCGCCGCGGGCGCGAAAGATGGATAAGGGCCGCCCCAAGGTGAGCGCGTTCGAGGTCCCGCTGGCATTCTGCTCTGGCGCGAACACGTCGATGTCACCCAGGCCCTGGCATGCCTGAACCAGCGCGGCAAGCCCCGGCGCCAGGTAGCCGTCATCGTTGGCAATGAGGATATGCATCCTCTGATTGTAGAGACCGTGTCAGCCACCCTTGAGAGGGAACGCGCCCATCGCCGAATGGCCTGGAGTGCCAAAAAAAAGAAGGCCCGCAGTCTCCTGCGGGCCCTTTTTCAACGTGTGTGGTGCCGGTGAACGGAATCGAACTGTTGACCTTCGCATTACGAATGCGCTGCTCTACCAACTGAGCTACACCGGCATGTGGGGTTGCGAAATCATCGCCCGCTCGGGGCGGAGAGGTCGCGGAGCACAGCCCAAGAGTGTAGCAGGGCGCGGGGGCAGAATCACTGGCATGGCTGTCTTGATCCCGGCTTTGCTGCATGCTGGCCCCGCCCGGAGGACCTGGCGCGCCTTGCTGCTGTTGCTGATGACTTTCGTCTGCCTGCTGGCGTTCTCGCCGCGCGCGCCGGGCCTGGACTTCGTCAACGCCGACAAGTGGCAGCACGTGTTCGCCTTCTTCTGCCTGGGCGCCTGTGCTGCGCTGTCGTTGGCGCCCGGATGGCGCAGCGGGCTCCTGGCGAGCGTGGGCATGCTGGGTTTCGGCTTGTTCATCGAAGCCGTACAGATGCACCTGCCAGCCCGCAGTGCGGAGTGGATGGATGTCCTGGCCGACAGCGCTGGCATCGCCCTGGGGCTGATGGCCGTCGTGCTGGCCCGCCGGCTCTGGCCACGGCCTCCAGGCCGCTGAGCGACAGATCGCTGGATCGCTCCTTCGGTAGCTCACGCTTTGAGCCACCACGCGCCGACACTGCCCGTCAGTGTCGGGCAAGGGGTCCGGCGCACATCGCAACGCCGAAGGATCACCATGAACCAGTCAGCACTCGACTTGTTGCCGCCCGCCCCGGAAGCCGGCAGCACCGACCCCGTCACCCGCACCGGATTCCAGATCGGCTGGGACCACGCCCGTCACGGGCTGGTGCCCCCCGCAGAACTGCTGATGGAAGGCACACCCGTCGCCCAGGGCTGGATGGCCGCCCGTGCCGTGTTCGGGGCCCGCACCCTGGCGGCCACGCGCACCGTGCGCCTGTGGCTGCAGCTGCGCACCACCGCCTGGCGCCAGGGCGTGGGTTTCGACGAACTCCAGGTCACGCCCCACTACCTGGCGCAGATCCAGGTCGAACGCTGCCCCGTGCTGCGCCAGCCTCTCGGCGGCGCTGCCGGCAGCCCCCTGGCGCCCGTGGTGGAACGGCTGAATCCGCGAGCGGGATTTGCCGCCGGCAACCTGGCCGTGATGAGCCAGGCTGCAGCCAGCGCGCGCTGGGGCCTGAGCGTGCCGGACCTGCAGCGCCGCGCCCGCCAGGCCGAGCTGTGCGGTGAGCCTGTGGCCGGCCTGGACGCAGCGGCCTGGTGGCGGCTGGCGGCACTCGCAGCCTTCGCCCTGCCCGCCCTGCCCTTTGCCGACGCAGGGCGTCTGCCGCTGGCCGTGCTGCCGCCCAACCGGGTACGGGTGCTGGGAGCTGCCCAGGGTCTGCAGGCCCTGGTCACGCAGCTGTTCCTGCGCCCGGGCTGGAGCGCCCGAGCCCGGGCCATCGGTGCCATGTTGCCGGCTCACTCGCTGCGCCACGATTTCAATCTGTTCGTGGGCGCCATGGCGCCGCGCGTGCTGGACGCAGGCACCGACCCGGCCACCCTGCGCGCTGCGCTGGAAGACGCCTGGTGTCACGAGCGGGTGCAGCGGCGCTGGCAGCACTTCGTACTCACGCTCGGCGAAACAGCCTGCGAAAGCCTGCTGGACATGGCCGCCAGCGCAGGCTTGGCCGGGGTCCGGGTCATGACCCACCGCAGCGAACAGGCCATCGACGGCTGGGGCCTGCCCGCGGCACTGCCGCTGTCAAAGACCGCGCCGGCTCAGAGCCCGCCCGGCAGCTTCACCGCGGCCAGGCCGCCGAAGAACAGGTCGGCCACGACCGGCGCCAGGCTGTCGTGATCCAGCGCACCGCCGGCCTTCAGCCAGGTGAAAGTCCAGTTGATCATGCCGAACAGCAGCATGGCCAATGGCGTGGCCAGTTGCACCTGCTCGGTCGCCAGGTCTGGACGCAGCGCCGACACGCTGGCGGCGAAGCTGGCGACGACCCGCCGCTGTGAGGCCAGGACCTGCTCACGCTCTGCGACGTCCAGGAACTTGACATCTTCGGTCAGGACGCGGTGTTCGTTCTGGGCGCTGGCGTAGACGTGCATGAAGCGCTCGATCAGCAGCCGCAGGTGTTCTGCAGCGGGCAGCTGCAAGGCCAACACCTCGGCCTGCAAGGCTTCGAGCCGGGCCACATGGCCGCGCGTGATCTGCACCAGCAGGGCTTGCTTGTCGCGAACGTAGTGATACAGCGTGGCCTTGCTGACACCGCTGGCGGCGGCCACCTGCTGCATGGTGGCCGCGGTGAAGCCGTGCAGCGCAAACACCTGCGCGGCGGCGACCAGGATCTGGTCGCGCTGGTCGTCGAAACCGGCTGAACGAGGACGGGCCATGCGCGTGTGGCGTGCGACGTGTGGCCCCGACTGTGGGCGCTAGCGCGCGTCGAAGCTCAGCACCGCTGGACCCAACGGCCGGGCCTGGCAGGCCAGCACCCAGCCTGCAGCCACTTCCGCGGGCTCGAGCGCGAAATTGCGCACCATCTCGACCTGGCCTTGCAGCACCCGGGCCCGGCAAGTGGCGCACACCCCCGACTGGCACGAGTACGGCAGGTCGAAGCCGGACTTGCGGGCGGCGGCCAGCACCGGGCCGTCGCCAGGGTGCCAGTTGAGGTCACGGGCGATGCCGTCGCGGACCAGTGTGACGACATGTCCGGCACCCACGGCGTCCACTGCCGCCGCCGTCTCGACGGCGGCGGGACCGGCCTCGCCGGGGGGCACGCCGAACCGTTCCACGTGCACACGCTCGGCGGGCACACCGTGTTCGAACAGCGCGGCCTCCAGGCTGTCGTTGAAGCCGTGCGGGCCGCACACGAAGGCCTCGTCGACAGCCCCGGCCAGCCGCAGCCAGCGCGGCAGGCTTGCGGCGTCCAGCCGGCCGCCGGCCACCGGGTTGTCCAGGCGTTCACGCGAGAAGACGGGGTGCAGCGCCAAGCGCGCCAGATGGCGGTTCTTCAGGCCCAGCAGCTCGCCCAGGAACATGCTGCTCTGCAGGTTGCGGTTGGCGTAAAGCAGGGTGACGCGGCTGGTCGGCTCGGTCTCTAGAACAGTCTTGACGATCGACAGCACCGGCGTGATGCCGCTGCCACCCGCCACGCCCAGCACGTGCCGGCCCGCAGGCGCAGACCGCTGCAGGGCCGCCCCGAATCGACCCTGCGGCGCCGCCACCTCGACCGCGGTGCCCGGGCGCAGGCTGTCGTGCACCCAGTTCGAGAACACACCCCCCGCCACCCGCCGCACCCCCACCCGCAGCGCTTCGCCGGGCATGGCGCAGATGGAATACGAACGGCGCCACTCGTCGGCACCTTCGCGGCGGCGCAGCGTCAGGTGCTGACCGGGCGTAAAAGCGAAGGTCTCGCGCAAGGCGGTCGGCAGCTCGAAGCTGAGCACGACCGCGTCGCTGCCTTCCGGGCGCACGGCGCTGAGCATGAGGGGATGAAACTCCATGCGCGTCAGATCGGCTTGAAGTGCTCGAACGGCTCGAGGCAGGCCAGGCAGCGATGCAGGGCCTTGCAGGCGGTCGAGCCGAAGGCCGACAGGCGTTCGGTGTGGCTGCTGCCGCAGCGCGGGCAGGCCAGCGCTCTCGGGCGGATGTGCACCCGTGCCACGCCGCCCAAGGCCTGCAGCCCGTCGGGCGGCACGATGCCGTAGTCGCGCATCTTGCGCCGGCCTTCGGCGCTGATCCAGTCGGTGGTCCAGGCGGGTGCCAGCCGGTGTTCCACCTGCACCGGTCCCAGGCCGGCATCCCGCAGCGCCTCGCGCACGCTGTCGGCGATGACCTCCGTGGCCGGGCAGCCGCTGTAGGTGGGGGTCAGCACGACGTGCGTGCCGCTGTCCGTGCACTGCACCTCGCGCACGATCCCCAGGTCGCAGATCGACACGGCCGGCACCTCGGGGTCGGGCACCTGCGCCAGCACGGCCCAGGCCCGATCGACGAGCTCTCCGGTCGCGTTCACCAGCGCCCGCCCGGAAATTGGCGCTGCAGACTCTGCATCTCGGCCAGGATGTAGCCCATGTGTTCGCTGTGCCGGCCCTGCGTGCCGGTGCTGACGAAAGGCGTGACGGGGGGCAGCACCAGGCGCGCTTCGCTGAAAACCTCGGCCAACTCCTGCTGCCAGACGGCGGCCAGGCTGGCGCGGGCCGGTCCCAGACCGCTGGCCAGCGCCGCGGCGTCCACTTCGTCGCTGATGAACATCTCCTGCGTGTAGGGCCAGGCGCGTTGCAGTGCCGCAGCCATGCGGCGGGCCGATTCGTCGGTGCCGTCGCCCAGCCGCACCACCCAGTCGGCGGCATGCTGCTGGTGATAACGCGCTTCCTTCACGGCCTTGCAGGCAATCGCTGCCAGTTCGCTGTCGGTCGATTCGGACAGCCGGGTCCAGAATGCCTTGAACCAGGTGGCCAGCAGGAAGTTGCGCAGCACGGTGTCGGCGAAATCGCCACCCGGGGCATGGGCGCCGGGTCGGCGCAACGGCAGTTCCACGAGGGTCAGGTTGAAGAAGTCGCGCTCGGCGCGCAGGAAGGCCAGCTGGTCCTCGTCGAAGCCGCTGCCTTCCAGACGTGCCGCGTGGCTCAGCAGCGCCCGCGCCTGGCCCAGCAGGTCCAGCGCCATGTTGGTCAGGGCGATGTCTTCTTCCAGCACCGGGCCGTGGCCGCACCACTCCGACAGGCGCTGGGCATGGATGAGCGCGGTGTCGCCCAGGCGCAGCACGTAGCGCACCGCGGGTATCGACTGCACCTTGATCGACTCGGCCGTGGCCATCACATTTGGTCCACCGCCTGCGGCAGCGGGAAGAAGCTGGGGTGACGGTAGATCTTGTCGGCCATCGGGTCGAACAGCATGGCGTCGTCCTCGGGCCGGCTGGCGGTGATGTCGCTGCTGCGCACCACCCAGACGCTGCAGCCTTCCTGGCGGCGGGTGTAGACCTCGCGTGCCAGCTGCAGCGCCAGGGGCGCGTCGGCGGCGTGCAGGCTGCCGCAGTGCTTGTGGTCCAGCCCGGCCTGCGGGCGCACGAACACTTCCCACAGCGGCCATTCGTCGGCGCAGGTGCTCATGCAGCGGCTTCTTTCGTGGCCTGCTTGCGCGCATGGGCCAGCGCGGCGTCGCGCACCCAGGCGCCATCGTCCCAGGCCTTCACGCGCGCCCCCAGGCGCTCGGTGTTGCAGGGCCCGTGGCCGCCCACGACACGCCAGAACTCCGACCAGTCGATGGCCCCGAAGTCGTGATGGCCGCGGGCCTCGTTCCACTTCAGCTCGGGGTCGGGCAGGGTGACGCCCAGCACCCGCGCCTGCTCGACGCAGGCGTCGACGAACTTCTGCCGAAGCTCGTCGTTCGACAAGCGCTTGATGCCCCAGCGCATGCTCTGCGCGCTGTTCGGGCTGTCGGCGTCGGGCGGGCCGAACATCATCAGGCTGGGCCACCACCAGCGGTTCAGCGCGTCCTGCACCATCGCGCGCTGCGCTTCGCTGCCGTCGGTCATCATCACCAGCAGGCTGTCGAAGCCCTGGCGCTGGTGAAAGCTTTCCTCGCGGCACACGCGCACCATCGCCCGCGCATACGGGGCGTAACTGCAACGCGTGAGCGGCACCTGGTTCATGATGGCCGCACCGTCGACCAGCCAGCCGATGGTGCCGATGTCGGCCCAGCTGAGCGTGGGGTAGTTGAAGATGCTGCTGTACTTGGCCTTGCCGCTGTGCAGGGCCTGCAGCATCTCGTCGCGGCTGGTGCCCAGGGTCTCGGCCGCGGCATACAGATACAGGCCGTGGCCGGCTTCGTCCTGGATCTTCGCCAGCAGGATGGTCTTGCGCTTGAGCGTGGGCGCGCGGGTGACCCAGTTGCCCTCGGGCAGCATGCCCACGCATTCGCTGTGCGCGTGCTGGCTGATCTGGCGCACCAGCGTACGGCGGTAGTGCGCGGGCATCCAGTCCTGCGACTCGACGAAGGCGCCGGCGGCTACGCGGGCCTCGAATGCGGCTTCGCGTGCAGCCTCATTCGCGTCGCGCAGAACCGCAGGCGCTTCGGCAGGCGCGGTGTCCATGGCTTGGGTGTACATGCGGGGCTGTCCTTACTTCGCTGGCTTCGGTCTTTGGTCGACGACGCGGCGCGCCTTGCCGACCAGGGTGCGTTCGATGCTTTCCGGCAGGCCCACGTTCACCGCGGTGCTGACGCCGGTCAGGGTCTTGATGCGATGCTGCAGTTCTTGCCCGAGGGCATCGCGGTCCTCATGGCGATGTTCGGGCGCCAATTCGCAGCGCACCTCGACCTCGTCCAGCAACGCCGGGCGTGTCACCACCAGCTGGTACTGGCCCGACAGGCGCCCGTGCTGCAGCACGATCTCCTCGATCTGCGTCGGGAACAGGTTGACGCCGCGGATGATGAGCATGTCGTCGCTGCGGCCGACGATCTTGCCCATGCGGCGCATGCTGCGGGCCGTGGGCGGCAGCAGCAGGGTGAGGTCGCGCGTGCGGTAGCGCACCACGGGCAGGGCCTGCTTCGTCAGCGTGGTGAAGACGAGCTCGCCTTCTTCGCCTTCGGGCAGCACGGCGCCGGTCTCGGGGTCGACGATCTCCGGGTAGAAGTGGTCTTCCCACACCACCGGCCCGTCCTTGGCCTCGATACATTCGCTGGCCACGCCCGGCCCCATGACCTCGCTCAGGCCGTAGATGTCGACGGCGTCGATGTCGGCGGCCTGCTCGATCTCGCGGCGCATGGCTTCGGTCCAGGGCTCGGCGCCGAAGATGCCGGTGCGCAGGCTCATCCGGCGCGGGTCGCGGCCGGCACGGCGCATTTCCTCGATCAGCACCTGCATGTAGCTGGGCGTGACCATGATGATGTCCGGGCGGAAGTCCTCGATCAGTTGCAGCTGCTTTTCGGTCTGGCCGCCGCCCATCGGCACCACGGTGCAGCCCAGTTTCTCGGCGCCGTAGTGCGCGCCCAGGCCGCCGGTGAACAGGCCATAGCCATAGGCCACGTGCACGATGTCGCCGGCCCGCCCGCCCGCGGCGTGGATGCTGCGCGCCACCAGCTGCGCCCAGGTGTCGATGTCGCCCTGGGTGTAGCCCACCACCGTGGGCTTGCCGGTGGTGCCGGAAGACGCATGCAGCCGCACCAGCTGCTGCCGCGGCACGGCGAACATGCCAAAAGGGTAGTTCGCGCGCAGGTCGGCCTTGGCGGTGAAGGGGAATCGGGCCAGGTCGGACAGCTGCCGGCAGTCCGAAGGGTGCACGCCTCGGGCGTCGAAGACTGCGCGGTAATGCGGCACATGGTCGTAGGCGTGCTGCAGCGACCAGCGCAGGCGTTGCAGCTGCAGCGCCTGCAGCTCGTCGCGGCTGGCGTGCTCGATGGCGTCCAGGCCGCCTTTTCGTGGCGCGGTCATGGCGAGCTCAAGACGTCTTGCCCATCGGCAGCCCCGGCACCAGCGGCTTGCCCTTGAGCGTGTAGGACCGCCCGCGGAACGCCGCCACGGCCACCCCCAGCTGGTTGCGCACGGTGACGTCGTAGACACCCGTGCGGCCGGCCTTGCTCACCTCGACGGCTTCGGCCGTGAGCACGTCACCGGCGCGTGCCGCGGCCAGCAGGTTGACGTCGAAGCCCGAGGCCACGGTCTGTTCGTTGTAGCTGTTGCAGGCAAAGGCAAACGCGCTGTCGGCCAGGGTGCTGACGACGCCGCCGTGGCAGGTGTCCAGGCCGTTGAGCATGTCCTCGCGCACCATCATCGCCAGCCGCGCCGTGCCCGGGCCGACGGCCAGCACCTGCATGCCCAGGGCCAGGCTGGCACGGTCGCGGCGCCACATGGCTTCACGCGTGGCCTCGGCCACCTGCTGGGGGGTGACCGGGCTGTCCAAGCTCAACGGTCCTTGAAGATCGGCGTGCGCCGGGCCTTGAAGGCGGCCACGCCCTCGGCGAAGTCGGGCGCGCTGCCCAACTCGCGCTGGGCCTGAGCTTCCAGCGTCAAGGCGCCGGCCAGGTCGGTGGTGCCGGCCTCGTCGAGCACGCGTCGCGTTTCGGCCAGGGCGCGGCTGGGCAGGGCCGCCAGGCGCTGCGCCAGCCCGGTGGCGGCGGCCGGCAGTTCCGCGTCGTCCACGCATTGCCAGATCAGACCGATGCGTTGCGCCTCTTCGGCCGACAGCTTGTCGCCCAGCATCGCCAGCCCCAGCGCGCGGGCGCGGCCCACCAGGCGCGGCAGCAGCCAGCTGCCACCACAGTCGGGCACCAGGCCGATCTTGCCGAAAGCCTGGATGAAGCTGGCGCTGCGCGCGGCCACCACCAGGTCGCAGCACAGCGCCAGATTCGCACCGGCACCGGCCGCCACACCGTTGACAGCCGCCACCACCGGCACCGGCATGCTGCGCACGCGCAAGGCCAGCGGGCGGTAGTGGCGCTCGATGACGGCGCCCACGTCCAGACCTTGGCCGGTGTCGACCATGGCCGGGTCGTTCAGGTCCTGACCGGCGCAAAAGCCGCGGCCCGCCCCGGTGATGACAACGGCCCGCACCGCACCGTCGGCCGCGGCGTCGTTCAGCGCCTGCAGCAGTTCGGCGTGCAGCGCCGCGGTGAAGCTGTTCAGCGCAGAGGGGCGGTTCAGCGTGAGTTGCCTGACCGCGCCTTCGGTGGCGACGAGGAGGAGGGCATCGGACATGGCGGCCTTCGGTTGCGCCGCCCGATCGGATTTCCCGACCGCGCGGTCGACGAATTCTAGGCCGCTCCCAGCGCCCTGGCCTTCAGGGTTTTTCCGGCCACGCCGCCAGTTCGTCGGCCACCAGCTTCACCACCAGACTGTCCAGGCTCTGCACCGAGTAGTTGCGCACGTCGTGCAGGGTGTCGCGGCCGGGGCCGCTGGCTGGGTCGCGGGCGTCGGCGTAAGTCAGGAAGACGAAGCGCCCGCCGGTGAACTGCGCCGCCTGCCGGAACGCGGCTTCCCCGGTGGCGTCCAGGCCGCTGGCACCCACCGCCAGCAGCTTGATGCCGCGGCCTTGCGCCCCGCGCAGGTCGTCGTCGAAGTGCGGGGCACCGCGGTCCAGGTGCGGCGGGGCGTCGGCCACCAGCAGCACGAGCCGCGCGGTGCCCTCGCCACGCCAGGACAGGCGGTGCACGGCGGTGTGCAGGGCTTCGCTCAGCGCTTCCGGGGTGTCGCCGCCGCCGCCGGCCTGCAGCCGCGCCAGCGCGGCCTGGAAGGCACCCACGTCGTTGCTGAAGTCGGCACCCCGCACGAAGAAGGCGTCGCCACGGTCGCGGTAGGCCACCAGGGCGAAGCACAGGTCGGGCTGGCTGGGCAGTTCCGCGATCTGGTCGGCGATGCTGCGCATCGAGCGCTTGAGCTTGTCGATCTCGTCGACCATGGAGCCGGTGGCGTCGACGAGAAAGGCGATGTCGAGCTGTGCCCGCTGCGGCGCGGCGCCGGACAGGCGGGCCTGCAACGCGTCCTTCTGGCCGCGCTGCCACAGCACCCGGGTGCTTTCGCCGCCCTTGCTGACCTGCACCTCGAAGACGCTGCCGGCCATGTCGGCTTGCGGCATCAGCCAGGTCCGGCCGGCGGCGTCGGTGCGTGCCCAGAGCGGCTGCGCCCGGCCGGCGGCGTAGACGGCCACGGCCGCATCGGGCACGGGGCGGCCGCGGCCGTCGCGCACTTCCAGCCGCACACGGTCGGCCACGGCCAGCTGGCGCGGCAGGCGGTCGGCGTTGCGGGCGCGGAAGGCCAGGTATTCGCCGAAGTCGGCGTTGTCGTCCACGAGGCCCGCAGAAACGGGCTCGTGAGCCGGACGCCGGTGAGCGGGGGCGGCGACGGCCATCTCTGCAGCGCGACTCCACGCCGTCGAAGGCGGCGCTGCCGGCGGTGGCGCAGGCAGGGGTGCAGCTGCCGCGGCAGCGACCGCACCGGTGGCCGGCGCAGCGTCTGCCGAAGACTGCTTTACCCGCCGCTCGGCGTGATCCGTGTCCAGCGCAGGCGCCGCCCGCCCACTGGAGCGCGCCGACTGGCGCAGGTCGTCAGGCGGGCCGTCCACCGAGAACGCCGCGGGCGGACGGCGGCAATGGGCAGCCGCCGGTGCTTCAGGGGCTCCGGCCCGCGGGCCGGGCCAGATCAGGCCCTGCCATGGCGTGGCGGCAGAGGGCGCTTCGTCCTGCTGCGGAGACGAAGGGCGCGGCGAAGGCGACAGCCAGTCGCGCGCCAGCGCCACTTCAGGCTGCAGACTGCCGGCCACCCCCAGCGCACAGAGGGCCAGGCGAAACGTGAAGGGCAGGACGAATGTGCGCATGTGCGGCTCCAGGTGTGGGTGACGAAAGCTGATACGGCGCAACCCGGGGATCAGGGTGATCGCCGTCGACAAAAACTTTTCACCCCGCCCTTCACCCCATTCCGGGTCCTGACGCGTAGAAGCCGGGTGGCACACTGAACCGCAGCACGCACGCCCCCATGCCCAGCCCACCGGCCCACGAACCGCAGGACGACGACGCCCTGATGCGCGCCTTTGCCGCCGGCAACGCCGCGGCCTTCGAACAGCTATACGACCGCCACCAGGCGGCGCTGTATCGATTCGTGCACCGGCTGCTGGGCCGCGAGGCCGGCACGCAGGCCGACGAGGTCTTCCAGGACACCTGGCTGCGCGCCATCGAGGCCCGCCATCGCTGGCAGCCGCAGGGCGCCAGTTTCCGGACCTGGCTCTTCACGCTGGCCCACCACCGCGCCGTCGACTGCCTGCGCCGCAGTGGCCGCGAAACCGCCTGGCCGGGCGCAGACCGTTCAGACGACGACGCCCCGCCCTTCGAACCCGCTGGCACGGCCTGGGCCGCCTGGCCGCCACCTGCCGCCGAAGACCTGGTGCACTGGCGCGCCGCCGGCCGCCAGCTGCTGGACTGCCTGGACGGACTGCCACTCGCGCAGAAGACGGTGTTCCTGCTGCACCACGAAGACGGCCTGAGCGTCGACGAACTGGCCAAGGCGCTGGCGCTGGGTTTCGAGACCGCAAAGACGCGGCTTCGTTACGCGATGAGCAAGCTGCGCACCTGCATGGGGGCCTACCTGGCGGCACCCATGTCGGGCGGCGGAAGCTCCGAGGCGCCGCGATGACGAACCCCGACTTCCCGGACGACACCCCCCGCGACGAACATCTTCGCGCCGCCTTGCGCCACGCGCCCGACGCCGGCCTGCAGCCGCCGCCGCACCTGCGCGCGCAGGTCGTCGCCGCCGCGCACCGTGCGCTGGCCGAACCCGGGCATGCACGCTCCCCGGCGCGTCCGCGCTGGGCGTGGTGGCCGGGCCCGCTGGGCGCGTCGGGTGCGCTGGCCAGCCTGATGCTGGCCGGCTTCATCGGCCTGATGTGGCAAGGAACGCCGCCAGGGCCAGCGCTGGACGAGCCCCCGGAAACGACGCCGCCGGCACGGTTGGAAGTGCCCGAGCTGCGGGCGTCGGCGCCATGGCCGCGCACGCAGTCGGAGATGAGCACCCGGTCGCCCATCGCCCCGGCCGCAACTGCAACTGCAACTGCAACTGCACCTGCAACTGCACCTGCAACTGCACCTCCACCTGCACCTGCGCCCGCACCTGCAACGCCCCCACCGCCAGTCCCGGCGGTGGCCAAGGCTGCTCCGCCACCGGCCCCGCCCCCGCCGCCAAGCAACACGCCAGCGCCAGCGACCGCTGCACCCGCGATGGCCGCCGCAGAATCGCCTGCGCCGGAGCCACACACCCCTGCCTCGGAGCCCGGCAGCGCGGCGCCACCGCTGGCCGCTGCAACCCCGCCTGCAGCGCCTGCAGCGCCTGTCACCATGCCACCGGCGGCCCCGCCCGCAGAAGCTGCCCAGGAGGCCCCGCTCGCCCCCAGGCCTGCACCCCGGCCGGCACCTCTGGCCGCGCCCGCTCCAGCCATCCCGGTCATGCCGGCCGCACCCCCGAGCCAGCAGGTGCAGGCAGACCGTGCGCAGTCCGCGCGCAACCAGACCGGTGAGACCGCGGGGGCGACACCAGCCGCACCCATGCGCTGGCGCATCGACGGTGTCGAACGCGGCACGGCGTCGCTGGGCTGGGCGCAGGCGGCGCACAGGCTGGACCGCTGGCTGGGCCAGCCGACGGAGCTGCTCGAGCTGGACGACGCCCGTCAGGTCGATCTCGTCGAACCCTCGGGCACCGTCACCCGGCTGTGGCTCGGCGCGACCCGGTTGCTCTGGTGTCCGGCCGACCGCAACGCCTGCAGGCTGTCGACGCTGGAGCCCGCCACGGCAGCAAGCCTGCTGGGCCTGCTGCCGGCTGCCGCGGCAGCCGGCGCGCAGGATCAGGTGCCGAAGCGCGACTCCAGGTAGTGCAGCAGCGTGCGCAGCGTCTGCGCTTCGCCCCCCACCGGACGGCCGGGGCGGGGCGTGTCGTTCCAGGCGAACAGGTCCAGGTGCAGCCAGGGCAGGCTGTCGGGCACGAAGTCGGCGAGGAACAGCGCCGCCGTGATGGCACCGCCCAGCCCGTTGCGGCCGGTGTTGACGATGTCGGCGATGTCGCTTTCGATGCTGCGGTGGTAGTCGGCCCACAGCGGCATGTGCCACAGGGGGTCGTGCACGGCCAGGCCGGTGTCGACCAGTTCACGGCCCAGGGCCAGGTCGCGCGTGAACAGCGCCGGCAGCTGCGCGCCGAGCGCCACGCGCGCGGCGCCGGTCAGAGTGGCCATGTCGATCATCAGCGCCGGCTTGGCTTCGGCGCCATAGGCCAGCGCGTCGCACAGGATGACGCGGCCTTCGGCGTCGGTGTTGCCGATCTCGATGTGCAGGCCGGCGCGGGTCTTGAACACGTCACCCGGGCGGAAGGCGTTGCCCGAGATCGCGTTTTCCACCGCCGGGATGAGCAGCTGCAGGCGCACCGGCAGCTTCAGCGTCATCACCATCTGGGCCAGGCCCAGGGCGTTGGCGGCGCCGCCCATGTCCTTCTTCATCAGGCGCATGCCTTCGGCGCTCTTGATGTCCAGGCCGCCGCTGTCGAAGCACACGCCCTTGCCGACGATGCACAGCCGCGGGTGCTGAGGCCGGCCCCAGTTCAGCTCGATCAGGCGCGGCGCGCGACGCGCCTCGGCCGCACGACCCACCGCGTGGATGGCCGGGAATCCGCCACCCGGGGCCTTCAGCAGCGCCTCGCCCACCACCTGGCGGAACTTGGCGCCGTGCTGCTTCGAGACCATCTGCACCGCCAGCGCCAGCTCGGCCGGGCCCATGTGCTCGGCCGGGGTGTTCACCAGGTCGCGCACCGAGGCCATGGCATGGGCCTGCAACAGGCCGCGCTCGGCATCGGCGCCGGGCGGCAGCATCAGCACCGGCAGTTCGCGCTTCGCCGGCTTGTACAGGTCGAACTGGTAGCAGCCCAGTTCCCAGGACAAGGCCGCGGCCTCGGCGTCGATGGCCAGGCCGCCCTCGGCCAGCCGGTAGCGGCCGCTGGGCAGGCTGCGCGGCAGTGCAGCCAGCACGAATGGGTGGTCGCCCGAACGCACGCCGGCCCAGGCCGCGGCAATCGCGCCGTCGGCGCCGGGCACGAGCAGATGGGTGTCGGGGCCGCCGTTGAAGCCGTTGGCCTGCAGCCAGCGGCGGGTGGGTTCGGGGGCGGCGGCCAGCTGGGCCGGGTAGGTGTCACGCGTGACGGCGACGATGGGCGTGCAGGCTGCGGTGGGCTTCTTCAGCTGGATGGTCATGGCGTGGCCAGGAATGAACGTGGGCCGCATTGTGCGCAGCCCGGCGCCGCCGCGTGCAGCTGACGAAGCCCGGCGGCGTTTCGTCGCAAGCCGCTGGCCCCTGGCGGCCATGGCAGGCACATTCACGGCACTCGGTCAACCCGCCCCACCAGGAGCCCGCCATGAGCCTTTTCAGCCTCGTCACCCGACCCGTCAAGAACATCACCGACGCCATCGTCATGCCTTTCAAGGCGGTGTTCGTCGTGGGCCTGTGCTGGGTCATCAACGCCATGACCTACAGCGGCACCTGGTGGGTGAAGTGGGTGGCGCTGGGCATGGGCATCGCCACCGTGGTGGCGATCGGCCGTGCGGCCAAGACGCTGCTCGTCCTGGCCCTGGCCGCCTGGGTGGGCATGAAGATCTACCAGCGCTACGGCCAGGCCGCGCGCGAACGCTTCGACGACTGGGTGGCCAAGACCCAGCCCGACGCAGCCGGGGTGCTCGCCGTGCTGCGTTCGCCGCAGGCCGCTGCCAACGCCGCGGCCGTCGACGACACCACGCCGCTGCGCCGCAGCGCGCTCTGAAGCCTCAGCCCGCGGCGCTGGCCGCGTTGGCGGCCTCGCCTGAGGCCGGCGCCAGCTTCACATTGCGCTCGGCGTGCCAGTCGACCAGGCGGCGCATGTGGCCCATCGACAGCCAGTGCGCATGGATCAGGCCGAGCACGCCCTCGCGGTGCAGCTGGCCCACCACGGCGTCGGGCAGGACCTGCAGCTTTTCCTCGTCGACGGTGAGGAAGCCGTCCAGGCTGTGCTGGCGGCCGTCGGCCAGGGTGGCGTCGAAGCGCATGTCGCGCAGCAGATCGAGCTCCAGCAGCCGCTGGCCCACGAGCCGGGTGCGCTGGATCTCGGCTTCCAGGTTTTCCAGGTGCTTCTGCATGGCCACGAGCAATTCGCTGGGCTGGCCGTCGTCCTGGAAGATCGGCACGCCGGTCTCGGGCTGCGCGCCCGGCCAGGCCATGTCGACGCAGATGGCGAACTGCTCGGCGTCGATGCGGCCGATGCAGAACGGGTAGCAGCGCAGCGCCGCGGGCACGTAGCCCGCGCGCCATTCACCGTCCTTCTCGTACAGGTTCTGGTTGGCGAGCAGACCGAGCACGGCGATGGGTGCGATCTGGTCGCGCCCGTCGGCTTCCTTGCCGGCGCGCACGAAGACGATCGGAAATTCACGGGCGACGTCGGCGAACTCGACGGCGGCCACGAACAGGGCATTGAGCCGGCCGGCGATGCGCCAGTCGGTGATGGGCAGCTGCAGCTTCAGCCGGCGGTGCTGGTCGCGGTCCAGGGCCAGCGGGCTGGTGTGCAGGGCTTCGATGATCACGTCTTTTCTCCAGAGTTTTCGGTGGCGGTGACGAGCACCTTGTCGACACGCTTGCCGTCGAGGTCGACGACCTCGAAGCGCCAGCCTTCCCACTGCACGGCGTCGGCCGTGTTGGGCAGCCGGCCCAGCAGCAGCATCACCATGCCGGCCAGCGTGTTGTAGCGCCCGCGGTCTTCTTCGGGCAGGTCCTTCAGGCCCAGGCGGTCCTTCAGCTCGGGCATCGGGATCAGGCCGTCCATCAGCCAGCTGCCGTCCTGGCGCTGCACGGCCCAGGCATTTTCGTCGGTGTCGTTGCCGAATTCGCCGGTGATGGCCTCGAGCAGGTCGCGTTCGGTGATGACGCCCTGGACCGCACCGTACTCGTCGACGACGAAGACCAAGTCGGCATTGCTCTGGCGGAAGTGTTCCAGCAGCTCCATGCCCGACAGCGTTTCGGGCACGAACACCGGCGGCTGCAGGTGGTCGACCAGCTGCGGCTGTTCGCCGCGGGCCAGCGGCAGCAGCAGGTTCTGGGCACCCACCACCCCGATCACGTCGTCCAGGCTGCCGCGGCACACCGGAAAGCGCGTGTGGCCGCTGTCGGCCATGGCCTGCAGCTGCGTGGCCACCGGGTCGGCGGCGTCGATCCACACGATCTCGGCGCGCGGAATCATCATCGAACCGATCTGCCGGTCGTCGAGCCGGAAGACGTTGCGCACCATCTGGTGCTCCTGCGCCTCGATGACGCCGGCGTCGAGGCCTTCCTCGAGGCTGGCGTTGATCTCTTCTTCCGTGACCGGCCGGTTCGGCCCGGCCTGGATGCCCAGCACCCGCAGCACGGCGTCGGTGCAGATGCTCAGCACCGCCACCAGCGGCCGGGCGCCCGAAGACAAGGCGTTCATCGGCCTGGAGACCAGCCGCGCCACGGTTTCGGGGTAGGTCTGCCCCAGCCGCTTGGGCACCAGTTCGCCGAAGATGATGGTCAGGATGGTGATGATCACCACCACCAGCGCAGTGGCGCCGAAGGCTGCGGTGCGGGGCTCGGCGTCGAAGGTGGCCACCAGCCAGTTGCCGAGAGGCTGCGAGAACGCCGCTTCTCCGACGATGCCGTTGAGCACGCCGATCGAGGTGATGCCGATCTGCACCGTGGAAAGAAACTTGGTCGGGTTCTCGTGCAGGTCCATCGCGGCCTGCGCACCGGACTCGCCGCTTTCCACCATGACCTGCAACCGCGCCTTGCGGCTGGCGGTGAGCGCCATTTCCGACATGGCGAACAGCCCGTTGAGAAGAATCAGGAAGACGAGTAGGGCGACGTCCATGCTCGCCGCAGTCCGACCGGCCGCGGTGGCAGTTGCAAGGCCGCGTAGGGTAGCAGAATCACCCCATGATCCTGCTCATCGGCGACATCCAGGGCTGCGACGGCGCCCTGCAGGCGCTCCTGGAAAAGTCCGGCTTCTCGCCTTCGCGCGACCGCCTCGTGTTGCTCGGCGACCTCGTCAACCGCGGCCCGGCCTCTTTGGCCACCCTGCGCCGGCTGCAGGCGCTGGGCGATGCCGCCAGCTGCCTGCTCGGCAACCACGACCTGCACCTGCTGGCCATGGCGGGTGGCGTGCGCCAGCCGCACCGCGGCGACACCGTGGCCGACATCCTGCAGGCACCCGACCGCCACGCGCTGCTCGATTGGCTGCGCTGGCAGCGGCTGGCGCAGCTGGAATCAGGCTGGCTGTGCGTTCACGCCGGCGTTCTGCCGGCCTGGTCCACGGCCCAGACGCTGACCCTCGCCGCCGAGGTGGAAGGCGCGCTCCGCGGCCAGGCGCTGCAGGACTTCCTGGAAGGCATGTACGGCAACGCCCCGGCGCAATGGCAGGACGATCTGCGCGGTGCGGCGCGCGCCCGCGTGATCGTCAACGCCCTCACCCGGTTGCGCTTCTGCAGCCCAGAGGGCGTGATGGACTTCGACACCAAGGAAGGCGCCGGCGCCGCACCCGCGGGCTTCATGCCCTGGTTCGACGTGCCCGGCCGGGCCAGCGCAGGCCAGCCCATCGCCTTCGGCCACTGGAGCACGCTGGGCCTGATCGACCGGCCCGACCTGCTGGCCCTGGACACCGGCTGCGTCTGGGGCGGCCGGTTGAGCGCTGCCCGGGTCGACGGTGGCCGGCGAGAAGTGCTTCAAGTGGACTGTGCGCAGGCGCAGAAGCCGGGCTGAACCGGGTCCAGTCGGACTTGACCTCTTGACCGGCCGTTTTTACAAGCTTCATCTCCGGGATCGCCCCGTACGCTCGGCTGATGAAAACTCAACACCCGTCCGCGCGGAGGCCCCTTGAGCCCGTCGGCGAGAACCGCCGCCGCCTGATGTTTGGAACGGCCCTCCTGCCCTGGTTGAGCGCCTGCGGCGGCGGCGGCGACGCAGCCCCTGCGGCCGCTGCAGAACCCACGCCCACGGTTGTGGCGGTGCGGTTGACGGCCATCACGATCACACCTGGCAACAGCACGGTGGCGATGGGTCTGACGCAGCAGTTCAGCGCCACCGGCGAATACTCCGACGGCACCACCGCCGCCCTGACCACAGGCGTGGCCTGGAGCGCCAGCAGCACCGCCGTGTCGATTGTTTCTGCCACCGGAGTGGCCACCGCTCGCAGCACCGAGCCCAACGGGGTGACCATCATGGCCACCGTCGGCACGGTGAAAGGCACAGCCACTCTGAACGTCAAGGCGCCCTACCTGGCCGTGGCTGCCGGGGGACAACACACCGTGGCAGTTCGCGCCGACGGATCGCTCTGGGCGTGGGGCTTGAACTTGAACGGCCAACTGGGCGACGGTTCGAACATCGACCGCAACCGGCCGGTGCTGGTGGGCACGGTCAAGACCTGGGTTCAAGTGGCCGCGGGCGACCGCCATACCGTCGCCCTGCGCAGCGACGGAACCTTGTGGAGCTGGGGTTTCAACCGCAACGGTCAGCTTGGCGACGGCAGCTTCAGCGACCGAGCCGTCCCGACCAAGATCGGCACCGTGGCCACATGGTCGGCCGTGGCGGCAGGCGAATCGCACACCCTGGCGCTGCGCAAGGACGGCACCTTGTGGGCCTGGGGCCGCAACTTTGAAAAGCAACTGGGCAACGGCGAAGACCTGGACCGCAATGTGCCGGTGCAGATCGGCACCGCGAAGACCTGGACCGCCATCGCCGCCGGTGCGCTGCACAGCCTGGCTCGCCAGGCTGACGGCACCGTGTGGGCATGGGGTGACGACTCGCAAAGCCAGCTCGGCCTGTCGACCGATGGAACCATCGACGCATCCCGGCCGGGCCGCATGGCCACGCGCAACTGGCTGACGGTGGCTGCAGGTGGGCGTCACAGCCTGGGCCTGCGCTCGGACGGCGCCCTTCACGCCTGGGGCACTGGTGAGGGTGCGAGCGGCCAGCTGGGCAGCAGCGCCGTGAGCCCTGCCCTGCCGAGTCAGGTGGGCAACACCACCACCTGGGCACGGCTGGCTGCAGGCGGCAACCACAGCTTGGCGGTTCAGGCCGATGGAAGCCTGTGGGGATGGGGTTTAAACACCTCGGGCCAGACCGGGCAGGTCAATCCGGCTGGCCTGGCGGAGCCGACTCGCATTGGATCGCGCAGCAACTGGGCACAAGTCAGCGCCGGTGCCAGCCATTCGCTGGCCATTGACGTTGCGGGCGAACTGTGGGCCTGGGGCAAGGGCGATCAAGGCCAGCTCGGCCTGGGGGACCAGGCCGACCAAAGCCAGCCCCGGCAGGTGACCTGAGCCGATCGAGGCGCCAGATCACGCGCCAACGCAGCGCCATCCAGGCGCTGCGTTGGCGGAATCGAGGGCGACGCGAGCCGGCGAGGAGATCAGCTCGCCGACAGCAGCTTCGCAGCGCCCTGCTCACGCTCCTCGGCGCTCTTCAGGGCCTTCATCTGCTGCTCGAACTGGCGCGCCGCGGAAATCATGGCGACCATGGTTTCGATGGCGCTGACGTTGCTGCCTTCCAGCGCGCCGGGCTGCACCCGCGCGGTGGCGTCGGCGGGCAGCTCGCCCTGGTCGCTGCGGAACAGGCCGTCGTCGCCCCGCGTCATGCCGCCTTCCGGCGTCACCAGCTTCAGGCGCCCGGCCTGCTGCGGCCGGCCGTTGCCCACGGTGGCGGTGATGCTGCCGTCGGCCGCCACATCGACCTGGGCGTTCAGCGGCAGGTTGATCGGCCCGCCGTCGCCCAGCACCGGCAGGCCCGAGGGCGTGACGAGCTGACCTTCGGCACTCACCTGGAAGGCGCCGGCGCGGGTGTAGCCCTCGGTTCCGTCCAATGCCTGCACCGCGAACCAGGCGTTGCCCTGGGCGGCCACATCCAGCGCCCGGCCGGTGGTCTGGATCGGACCCGGGCGCATGTCCATGCCGACGCTGGTCTCAGCGGCGAAGGCACGCGTGCTGGCGCCGTCGCCGCGCACCGGCACGGCGCGGAAAGCCTGCATCTCGGCACGGAAACCCGTGGTCGAGACGTTCGCCAGGTTGTTGGCGAGCAGGTCCTGGCGCTGCAGCGTGGCCTTGGCGCCGGAGAGCGCCGTATAGATGAGGCGGTCCATGGCCCGGGCCTACGAGTTATCGAAGGTTGACCAGGGTCTGCAGCACCTGGTCCTGGGCCTTGATGGTCTGGGCGTTGGCCTGGTAGATGCGCTGGGCGGTGATCATGTTGACGAGCTCGCCCGTGAGGTCGACGTTGGATTCCTCGAGCGCGCCCGACTGCAGGACGCCCAGGTTGCCGTCCCCGGGAATGCCGCGCACGGGCTCGCTGGACGCAAAGGTCGACGCCCACATGTTGTCGCCCGTCGGCTGCAGGCCCTGCGGATTGCGGAAGGTCGCGATCTCGATCTGGCCCGCGGCTTGTGAACGGCCGTTGCTGTAGCGCGCCATCACGATGCCATTCGATTCCACGTTCACCGACGTCAGCTGGCCGGCAGCGTATCCGGTCTGCTCCATGCGGGTCACGCCGAAGGGCGTGGCGAACTGCGTGACGTCCAGCAGGTTCAACGCGATCAGGGGAATGGGGACGCCACCGGTGACGGGCACATCCGTCAGGTCGAACGACTCCGTCAGGACAGCCTGTTCGCCGGGCGGGAAGGTGATGGTGCCCACCGCGGTCGGCGGGTCGCCGGGAAACGGCACGCCATCGGCCGCGGCATAGATGTTCCATTCCCCGGTGCTCACGCCATTGCCGTCGACGGTATCGGTCTTCTGGAAGTACAGCGTGAGCTCCACCGGTGCACCCAGGGTGTCGTAGACCATCACCGAGGTGCTGCTGTAAGTCTTCGGGTCATCGAAGTCGATCGCGGCCGTGCCCGCCTGCCTGGAGTTCAGGTTCATCTGGACGTTGATCTCGTCGGTCTCCCTGGGATTCTTCAGACCAGTGGGCAACTGCAGTGGCAGCGCCGCTCCGGTCTGGATGGCCCCGGTGGCATCGGTCGGGTATCCCATCAGGCGCATCTGTGCGTTGTTGACGATGTAGCCCTCGCGGTCCACCTTGAACTGGCCGTTGCGCGTGTACTGCGGCGGGTTGATCCCGTCGGTCATCTGGAAGAAGCCAGCGCCGTTGATGGCCAGGTCCATGGGGTTGGCGGTCGTGGTGATGCCACCTTGCGTGAACTGCTGCGCCACCGACACCAGGTTCGTGCCGATGCCGATGTTGTTCGTGCCGGCACCGCCCAGCGACGCGGCGTAGACGTCGGCGAACTCCGCGCGCGAGGCCTTGCTGCCGTAGGTGTTGGCGTTGGCGATGTTGTTGCCGATCACGCTCAGGTTCTTGCTGCTGGCGTTCAGGCCTGACAGACCTTGCTGGAAGCTCATGGTGGTTTCTTTCGTTTGCGCTGCGGGCGGGTCGTTGGAAGGGTCAGACGCCGTTGACGGCGCGGACCTTGCTGAAATCGATGCGGCCGGACACCGTGGTCTCGAGCTGCAGGCGGTCGCCGCTGATGGACACGGCCTCGACGCGGTCGCGCATCATCGGCGCGGCGTTCACGTTGGCGCTGCCCGACGTGGCGGTGATGCGGAAGCGGTAGCCGTCGGCCGGACCGGGCAGCTTGCCGTCCTCGGGCTGCCAGGCGAAGCCGTTGAGGCCGGCGCCGGCAGCTCCGAGCTCCAGCGTGTCGACGACGCGGCCGCCGACACCCAGCACTTCCACCTTCACCCGGTCGGCCGGGCCGGCAAGGTCGAAGCCACCGATGCCGGCCTCTGCGGTGTAGGCCATCTTGTCGCCGGGCACGGTGATGTCGCGGCCCACCAGCGAAGTGCCCTGCATCGACTGCAGCTGCGCGAAGCGGCTGTTCAGGCCCTCGACCGTGGTGTTCAAGGTTTCCAGGCCGCTGACGGTGTTGATCTGCGCCATCTGGCTGGTGATCTGCGCGTTGTCGGCCGGGTTCAGCGGGTCCTGGTTCTGCATCTGCGTGACCAGCAGCTTCAGGAAGCGCTCGGCGCTGCCGGCCTCGAAGGCATTGGGCTTGGCGCCGGCGGCCGGAGCGGCCGGGTTCAATGCGGTGAAGTTGTTGACGGCGGTTGCCATGTTCAGCCTTGTCCGATCTGCAGGGTCTCGAGCAACAGGGTTCGCGCCGTGTTCATGACCTCCACGTTGTTCTGGTAGGAACGCGAGGCCGACATCATGTTGACCATCTCGTCCACGGCGCTGACGTTGCTGTAGGTCACGTAACCCTCGGCGTCGGCATTGGGGTGGGCCGGGTCGCGCACGCGGCGGCCGGGCTCGGCGCTTTCGGTGATGGCGCTGACCTGGACCCCGGCGCTGGCCTGGGCGGCCGTGCTCGGGGCGCCGGCACCCATCATCAGCGTCTGGAAGACCACCTGGCGCGCCTTGTAGCTGCTGCCGTCGGGGCCGGCCACGGTGTCGACGTTGGCCAGGTTGCTGGCCACCACGTTCAAGCGTTGGCTCTGGGCGCTGACAGCGCTTCCGGCCACGTCGAAGATCCGCATCATGCTCATCGTTCAGCTCCCAAAGTCAGCCCTGGTTGGCGCTCTTCATGGCGTCGAGCATGGTGCGCACGCTGCCGTTGATGAAGCGCAGCGTGGCTTCGTAGTTCACGCTGTTGTCGACGAAGGCGGCACGCTCGCGGTCCATGTCGACGGTGTTGCTGTCGGCGCTGGTCTGGCTCGGCACGGCATAGCGCAGGTCGGGCGCGGGCCGGCCGTCGGCGCTGCGGCGCATCACGCCGGCGGCGATGTCGGTGCCCAGCGTGCCGGCCATGGCCGAGGTGCCGGCGTCGCCGCTGCGCATCGAACCGGTGGCGTTGCGCAGGGCGGTCGCGAAGTCGAAGTCGCGGGCCTGGTAGCCCGGGGTGTCGGCGTTGGCGATGTTGCTGGCGATCACGCGCTGGCGTTCGGCCCGCAGCTGCAGTGCCTGTGCCTGGAAGTCCAGCGAGTTCGTCAGACGATTGATCATGGGCTGGATTCTGGTCAGCGCGGGGCGCCGACATGAGCGCGATAAGCACCGCAGCAGCCCACCATTTCGCAGCCTTGCGGCGCTGCAGCTGCTGCAGCATCCGTGATGTGAAAGACCGCCCGCTTTTCAGTCACCCCAGCAGCCTGCTCTCCAGCGTCCTGTGCGCCTGTGCCTGTGCCTGCGCGTTCGCCTGGGCCGGCATGGCCTCGGCCCAGACGCCTGAAGCGCCCGGCGCATTCCCGCCGGCCGATCTGGCCCGGGCGCTGGCCTTGGCACAGCAGACCGCCGAACGCCTGGCACCCGAGGGCGCCGATGTCCGCGCCACCCTGGGCCGGCTGGACCCGCGCCTGAAGCCGGCAGCCTGCAGCCGGGCCGAGCCCTTCCTGCCCCGCGGCGCGCGACCCTGGGGCGCCACGCGGGTGGGCCTGCGTTGCACCGAAGGCGCCGTGGCCTGGACGCTCTACATCCCCGTGCAGGTGCAGGTGCGCGCCGCCGGCCTGACCCTGAAGACCGCATTGCCGGCAGGTGCCGTCATCACCGAGGCCGACCTCCTCGTCACCGCCGTGGACTGGTCTGCGCAGGCCCAGACTCCGCTGACCGATGCCCAGGCCGTGCTGGGCCGCACACTGGCGCGCGTCGTGAGCGCAGGCGCGGCCGTGCTGCCGGCCGACTTGAAGACGCGGCGCTGGTTTGCCGCAGGCGAACGCGTGAAGGTAGTGTCGGGTGGACCCGGATTCGCCATCGAAGCCGACGGCCTGGCCCTCGGCGACGGCCAGGACGGGCAGCGTGTTCGTGTCCAGATGTTGCTGCGTGGCAGCGACGGGCAGCCCGAGCGTGGCCCCGTCGTCCAGGGGCAGGCGGTGGCCGAGAGACGTGTGGAGTTGCCGTTGTGACGCACCTGCAGCCCAGCACCCCCCGCATTCAGGGGGAATGCGTGAAAATCCGCCGCGTGGCCCTAAAGTCGCTGGACAGTATCGTCGATAGCACAGGCATGTCGAAGGGTTTGCACCCTCTCGTGCCCCGGACAGGAGTTCATCATGAAGATCGGTTCCACTGACACCAAGCCCGTTGCCACGCCCGGCGGGCCCGACCGCAAGGCTGCAGCACCCATCAAGCCCGAGGCCGGGCCGGTGGCAGCCGCCGCGCCCGAGGCCAGCGCCAGCGTCAAGCTGTCGCCTTCGGCCAAGGTGCTTTCGGCCGCCGAAGCCGACCCCACCTTCGACACCGCGAAGGTCGACCGCATCGCCCAGGCCATCCGCGACGGCAAGTTCGAGGTCAATGCCGACGCCATCGCCGACAAGCTGATCCAGAACGCGCAGGAACTGCTCGGCCGCAAGACCAGCTGACCCGGAACTCCCCATCATGCTGACGACGCCTTCAGAACACCTTGCCCTGCAACGCGTGGCCGAGCTCGAAGGGCCAGTGCAGGCCGTCGAAGATCGCCTCAGCGCCCTCGGCATCGCCCTGCACCGCCAGGACGCCGCTGCTGTCGACCGCGAGGCCACCGCCCTGCACGCCGCACTGGCCGCCGCCGTGCAGCATTTCAGCCATGCCGCCCGTACCGGCGGCGTGCCGATGCCGCTGCGGCAGCGCCTGGCCGTGGCCAGTGCCCAGGTGGCGGCCCAGCGTGAAGCGCTGGCCCGCGCCACCGCGGCGCTCGACCGCGCAATGGACGTGCTGCTGCCCCAGATGCAGGCGCCGCGCCATGTCGCCGTCTACGGCCTGGACGGGCTGTCCGACCGCAACGCTTCCACCGGCAGCCTGCTGGCCTGAAGCACAAGAGCAGCAACCCACAGCAAAGCGGCCCGCCAGAAATGGCGGGCCGCTTTGCATTGGGGGCCGAAGCCCTCGTAACACCGGTCCTACCACTCACGCAGGCGGGTGCGCAGCCGCGCAATGCTCTGGCTGTGCAGCTGGCAGACGCGGCTTTCGGTCACGCCCAGCACCGCGGCGATCTCCTTCAGGTTCATGTCGTGCTCGTAGTACATGCTCATCACGTACTGCTCGCGCTCGGGCAGGTTCTTGATGGCTTCGACCAGGGCTTCGCGCATGCGCTGGTCCTGCAGCCGGGCCACCGGGTTGGCCTCGTCGTCGGCCACGTGGCGGTCGAGGAAGTCCTCGTCGCCGTCGTCGCCGCTCATGTCTTCCAGATAGATGAGCTGGGTGCCGCGCACCTTGCCCAGCAGTTCCTGGTAGTCGGTCAGGCTCAGGCCCATCTCGCGCGCGATCTCGCCCTCGCTGGGGGCACGGCCGAAGCGCTGCTCGAGCTTGTGCACGGCGGCCTCGATGCTGCGCTGGTGGCGACGGTCGCCACGGCTCATCCAGTCGTTGCCGCGCAGCTCGTCGAGCATCGCGCCGCGGATGCGCTGGGTGGCAAAGGTTTCGAACTGGACGCCCTGCCCGGCGTCGAAGCGGCTGAGCGCGTCGCTCAGGCCGATCATGCCGACCTGGATCAGGTCGTCGAGCTCGACGTTGGCGGGCAGCTTGGCGATCATCTGGTGGGCCAGGCGTCGGACCAGCGGGCTGTATTGCTTCAGCAGCTGGCCGGCGTCGAGTTGTCCCTTGGCGGTGTACATGGGTCGCCCTTTTTCGAGGAATGCGTGGGTCGGGAATCTGGCTTGCAGTCGGGTCTAGGCGCGCAGGGCTGGCGCATGGGCCGGGCGGCCGGCGCCTGCAGCAGCCACCGGGTTCGAGGCCGGCTCGTCCAGCGCGAGCTGGCCGCCCAGCAGGCTTTGCAGCGCTTCGTCGGCCGAGGCCGACACATCGCCCGCAGGGTCGATCACGGCGCCGTGGTGCAGCCAGGCGCCCAGGAAGTTGTCCAGGCACTGCCCCAGGCTGTGCACGATGCCCACCGCGCGCGGTGACGAGGGTGCCGCCGCCAGCAGCAGGTCGAAACTCATCAAGCCGCAGCGCTGGGCCAGCAGCTTGGCGCTGGCGTAGGCGTGCTTGATGCTTTCCGGGTGGTCTGCGCCCACCAGCATCGGCCGCGCGCTGCGACGCATCAGCAGGCGCGCCATCTCGTGGCCTTCGGCGTGCAGGAGCACGGCGTCGGCCCAGGGCGCGGCGGTGGTCAGGGCGTCGATGAAGGCACCGGCCGAGCCGCGGGTGTCCACGAAGGACAGCGGCAGGCCGCGCGCCGGCAGGTAGCCCACCCGCGGGGCCAGGCGCTCGATGCACACGGCCAGGTCCAGCCGCGCCAGTTCGTCGGCCGGCGGTGCGCCGGCCCCGGCGTCGACCACCAGCACCTGGCGGCCGCTGGCGGCCAGCACCGCGGCCAGCCGGTCGAGCACCACGCCTCCGAAGGCCACGTGCGGGTTGGCCACCAGCGGCAGCAGCCGCTGGCGGGCACCACCGGCAAAGAGCCGGCGCAGGCCGTCGGCCTGGTCCAGCGGCGCGGCGCCGCTGGGGGCATAGAAGTCACGTATCGGGTCGAGCATGGCGGGGTTCAGGCGTGCAGGCGCTGGCCAGCGCCTGTCGTGCCCTGGGTGTGCAGTGCGGCCAGACCTGCCGCTGCGGGCAGTGCATTGGCCGACGGCAGGCCTGCGAAGATCAGGCTGACGTCGCTGCCGTCGAGCTTCCAGGCCGCGCCGCTGGCGTTCTTCATGGAACGCTGCACCAGGGCATGGGCCGACAGGCGGTGCCAGTCCTCGGGCACGCGCTGGCCGTTGGCCACGGCCAGCACCTTGAGCTTGTGGCGGATCATCGAATCCAGCGCCGGGCCCAGCTTCACGGCCTCGTCCAGTTTCGACAGCACGACACCGCGACAACCCGGCGCGGCATAGGCCGCGAGCTGGTCCTCGATGGTCTCGCCCTGGGCCGCGCTGTTGACGACCAGCAGGCGCTGGATGCTGCGGTGCGACAGCATGTCCAGCAGCTCCCGCGTGCGGGTGTCGCGCTGGGCCATCCCGGCGGTGTCGATCAGCACCATCTTCTTGGCGCTGAGCAGGTCCAGCAGGTCTTCCAGGCTGGCGCGGTCGTGCGCGGTGTGCACCGGCACGCCCAGGATGCGGCCGTAGGTGCGCAGCTGTTCGTGCGCGGCCACGCGGTAGGCGTCGAGCGTGATCAGGCCCAGGTGGGCGGCACCATGGCGCGTGGCGAAGGCCGCGGCAAGCTTGGCGGTGCTGGTGGTCTTGCCCACGCCCGTGGCGCCGACCAGGGCGAACACGCCACCGGTGTCTTCGAGCGCGGCGTCGCGTTCGCCGGTGAGCAGGTTGCGCTCCAGCACGCCCTGTGCCCAGTGCATTTCATCGACGTCGGCGGGCAGGCTCTCGACCAGCTTGCGGATCAGCGCGGGCGAGAAGCCCGCTTCCAGCAGCCGCTGCGACAGCAGCGCCTGACGCGGATGACGCTGCAGCTTTTCCATGAAGGCCAGCGCGCCGAAGCGCTGCTCGATCAGGCCGCGCATCGAGCGCAGCTCGCTCAGCATCTCGACCTGGTCGTCGTGGGTGGCGCCCTGCACGACGGGCTGTGCCGAGGGCTGAAGGCCGGCGCCCGGGTGGGCGGCAGCCTGGGCGGCCGGGCTTGGGCGGGCGGGCGGGGTGTCGGCGAGGTGGACCTCGTCGCGCAGCACCGGCAGGCCGGGCGCCGGCGAGGCGGCCAGGGGCACGGCCGAGGCCGAGGCCTGGCGTTGGGCGGCCAGCCGCGTGCGGGCGGCTTCGATCGGTGCCACCACGGGCGGTGCCGGCGGTGCCACCGGCGCTGCAGCCTCGGCCTGCATCTCGGCGCGGCGACGGCGCAGCATGCGTTCACGCACGTAGTCCTGGAACGACAGCGTGCTCATCTGCAGCTGTTCCACGTCTTCGGCCACGCCCTGCGCGGGGCGCTGCGGTTCAGGGGCGGGCTCGTCCATGCTCGGCTCGACGCGCTCGGCGAAACGCCGCGATGCCGGGGCAGGTGCCGCGGCCGGAGCAGCCACCGGGGCCGGCCGGGCCGGCGCGCGCACCGGCGTCGCCGAAGCCCCCATGCGCTCGATCTGCTGCAGGCCGTCGGGTGCCATGGCCAGCACTTCCACGCCTTCCGGGCAGGGCTTGTTGGACATGACGATGGCGTCGTTGCCGAAGGCCTCGCGCACCATGGCCAGGGCCTCGCGCGAGGTGCGGGCGGTGAAGCGCTTCATGTTCATGTGGTGCTACCTATGATCGAACCGATGCGGATGGAATGCGTTTCCGGGATCTCGCTGTGCCCCAGCACCTTGAGCCGGGGCGCGGCGCGCCTGAGCAACCGCGCCATCGGCGCGCGGATGAGGTCGGGCACCAGCAGGCAGGCCGGGTGGCCCAGGTCTTCCTGGCGGCGGGCGGTGTCGGCGGCGCTGCGGCTCAGCGTGTCGGCCACCCCGGGGTCCAGTGCGGCGCCGTGCGGGCTGGTCAGGGCCTGGGTGACCAGGCGCTCGAGCTCGGGGTCGAGCGCGATCACGTCGAGTTCCTTCACCGCGCCGTAGATCTGCTGGACGATGGCCGGTGCCAGGTGCACGCGGATGCGGCGGGCCAGCTCGGCCGGGTCGGTCACGGTGCTGGCATGTTCGGCCAGGCACTCGACGATGCTGCGCATGTCGCGGATGTGCACACCTTCTTCCAGCAGCAGCTGCAGCACTCTCTGCAGGGTGGCGATTCCGACCATCTTGGGGACAACGTCTTCGATCAATTGGGGGGCCAGTTTGGTGACGTGTTCCACGAGTTGCTGGGTTTCGACCCGGCCCAGCAGGCGTGCCGCGTTCACCTGCATCAAGTGTGAGAGGTGGGTGGCCACCACGGTCGCGCAATCAACAACCGTAAATCCGGCCATCTGTGCAGCCTCTCGCTGGCGTTCGTCGATCCACACCGCGGGCAGGCCGAAAGCCGGGTCGGTGGTCTTGATGCCGGGCAGCTGCTGCTGCATCTGCGGGCTCACGCCGCCCGGGTTGATGGCCAGGAACTGGCCGGGGTTGGCCTCGGCCTCGCCCACCACCGCCCCGCGCAGCGTCACCCGGTACATCCCGGGCTTGAGCTCGACCAGGTTGTCGCGGATGTGCACCGGCGGCGGCAGGAAGCCCACGTCCTGCGCGAACTTCTTGCGCACGCCCTTGATGCGCGTGAGCAGGTCGCCGCCGGCCGGGCTGCGCTGCTTGTCGACCAGGGCGATGAGCCGGTAGCCCACCTCCAGGCCCAGCGTGTCCACGGGCGCCAGGTCGTCCCAGCTGGCTTCGGCGTTGGCCGGCGGGGCCACCGGCTCGGGTGGCAAGGCCGCGCTCTCGGCCGCGCGCTGCTGCTGCTTCGACATCGACCAGGCCAGCCAGCCCAGGCCGCCGGCGATCAGCAGGAACACGAAGTGCGGCATGCCGGGCACGAGGCCGAGCGCGCCGACGATGCCGGCGGTGATGCCCAGCGCCTTCGGGCTGGTGAACACCTGGCCGCGGATCTGGCTGCCGATGTCCTGGTCCTTGCCCACGCGCGAGACCACCATGGCCGCGGCCACGCTGACGAGCAGGGCCGGGATCTGCGCCACCAGCGCGTCGCCCACGGCCAGCACGACATAGGTGTTGGCTGCGGCCGCGGCGCTCATGCCGTGCATGGTGATGCCGATGATGAAGCCGCCGATCAGGGTGATGAACAGGATCAGCAGGCCGGCCATGGCGTCGCCGCGCACGAACTTGCTCGCGCCGTCCATGCTGCCGAAGAAGTCGGCTTCCTCGCTCACCTCGGCGCGCCGGCGGCGGGCTTCCTTCTCGTCGATGAGGCCGGCGTTGAGGTCGGCGTCGATGGCCATCTGCTTGCCGGGCATCGCGTCCAGCGCAAAGCGCGCGCCGACTTCGGCAATGCGTTCTGCGCCCTTGGTCACGACCACGAAGTTGATGACCACCAGGATGGCGAAGACGATCAGGCCGACCGCGAAGTTGCCGCCGATCAGGAAGTGGCCGAAGGCCTCGATGACCTGGCCCGCCGCACCCGGCCCGGTGTGGCCTTCCATCAGCACCACGCGGGTGGAGGCCACGTTCAGGCTCAGCCGCATCAGGGTGGTGACGAGCAGCACGGTGGGCAGGGCCGCGAAGTCCAGCGGCTTGACCATCTGCGCCGAGACCATCATCACCATCAGCGCGATGGCGATATTGAAGGTGAACAGCAGGTCCAGCACGAAGGGCGGCAGCGGCAGCACCATCATCGCCAGCATCATCACGACGAAGGCGGGCAGCAGCAGGGCCTTCAACGCAGCGCCGCCGTTGGCGCCGAACATCTTGTTCAGGGCGGGCAGGAATCCCTTGGTGCCATTCACAGTTCAGGCTCCTGGCGAGGCGCGGTCTTGTTGATCGGGTCCATGTCGGCGGGCACCTCGGGCACCGGCGGCGCACCCGGTGCAGCGCGGCCGCTGGCCACGGCGTCGCGCAGCTGGAACACCCAGGCCAGCACCTGCGCCACCGCGGCGAACAGCCGGGCGGGAATCTCCTGGTCGAGCTCGCAATGGGCGTAGAGCGCACGCGCCAGCGGCGGCGCCTGCAGCACCGGCACCTTGGCGTCGCGCGCCAGGTCGCGGATGCGCAGGGCCAGCAGGTCCGCGCCCTTGGCCACCACGCGCGGCGCGCCGCTGCGGGCTTCGTCGTAGCGCAGGGCCACGGCGTAGTGGGTGGGGTTCATCACCACCAGGTCGGCGGTGGCCACGTTGCCGAGCATGCGGCGGTTGGCCAGCTCGCGCATCAGCATGCGGCGCCGGCCCTTGATCTCGGCGCTGCCTTCCATTTCCTTGTATTCCTGCTTCACGTCCTGCACGCTCATGCGCAGGCGGCGCAGCAGCAGCTGGCGCTGCAGCGGCACGTCGACCAGCGCGAAGAGCGCGAGCACGCCGCACAGCACCAGCAGACCGTTGCGCAGCAGCGTGCCGCTGGTGGCCAGCGCTTCAGGCAGGGCCAGCGTCAGCAGCTGCGCGTGCTGTGACCATTGCGTCCACAGCAGCACGCCGCCCACCACGCCCAGGATCAAGGCCAGCAGGCAGGCCTTGAGCGTGTTGGTGAGCTGGTCCAGGCTGAACAGGCGGGCGATGCCGGCCAGCGGGTCGACTTTCTCGAACTTGGGTTCCAGCGGTTTCCAGCTGAAGTTCCAGCCGCCGTCCAGGAAGGTGCTGGCCAGGGCCACGAAGGCCGTCACGGCGCCAATGGGCAGCAAGGCCAGCAGCATCGGAACCGACAGCTCGGCCAGACGTTCGCCCATGCCGGCCGGCGACGCGATCGCCGCCGCATTGAACTGCAGCCCGCGCGCCAGCAACGACTGCAGCCAGGCGGTGAGCTCTGGCGCAAAGGCGGTGATGAGGGCGATGCCGCTGCCCAGCACCGCCAGGTGGGCGAGATCGCGCGAGCGCGCGACCTGGCCTTCTTCCCGCGCCTTCTCGATGCGGCGCGGGGTGGCGGGTAGGGTGCGGTCTTGTGCGGAATCTGCCATGGCTTTTCAGGCTCTGAAGCGAGCCCAGCCATGGTGCCGGGGAGGCGCCGCCCGCGCCGCCGAAGAAACGGGCTAAACGGGCGTGTGTTCGCACCATGCTGCGGTCTGGCGACCGCTGCCGACCTGTGCGGGAAGGTGGCTAGAAACCGAGGCTGGCGAGCAGGTCGTCGACTTCGCCCTGGTTGCTGACGACGTCGGTGCGGCCTTCCGGGTTCACCACGGGGCCGGCCAGCACGTTCGGGTCGACCTTCTCGCGCTGCTCCGGCGGCACCACGCTCACCAGCAGCTTGACGAGGCTGTCTTCCAGGTCGTTGGCCAGTGTCACGACCTTGGCCACGACCTGGCCGGTGAGGTCGTGGAAGTCCTGGGCCATCATGATGTCGGTCAGGTGGTTGTCGATGCGCGCCGTGCGAGCCTCGACTTCCTGCACGAAGTTCAACACCGCGCCGCTGGCCACGGCCTTGACCGGGTTCTCGACCAGGGCCGCGGCCATGGCGCGCGTGGCGTCGGTGATGTAGGCGTGGTCGGCCTTGGCCTGGTCGACGGAATTCAGCACCTTGTTGGCCGCGTCGGCGGTCTTGGTGGCGATGTAGGTCAGCCGGCTGCGCGCATCGGGCAGGCCGTCGGTGGCGATCTGCAGCTTGGGCATCACGCCCAGCTGCGACATCGTGTCGTGCAGCAGCCGCGTGATCGTGCCGATCTGCTGGAAGACCTCGGGCGATACGGCAGGGGCGGCAGGGGCGGCGGGGGCGGTGGGCAGCGCGGCGGGCTGCAGGGTGTTGGCGTCGTCCATCTTCATGGGGTGTTCTCCGTTCAGGCCGTCGCGGCGAGCTTTTGCAGGATCTTCGCGAGCTTCTCTTCGAGCGTGGCCTTCGTGAAGGGCTTGACGATGTAGCCGGCCGCACCGCTCTGTGCCGCGAGCACGATGTCTTCCTTGCGGGCCTCGGCGGTGACCATCAGCACGGGCAGGTGCTTGAGCGAATCGTCGGCCTTGATGGCCTTGAGCAGCTCGAAGCCGTTCATGTTCGGCATGTTGATGTCGGACACGACGAAGTCGTACTTCTGCGCCTTCAGCATGCCGAGCGCGACGGCGCCGTCCTCGGCCTCGTCGGCGTTGTTGCAACCCATCTACTTGAGCAGGCCGCGGACGATGCGGCGCATGGTGGAGAAGTCGTCGACGATGAGGAACTTGAGGTCGGTGGGCGTGGTCATGGATGGAGCCTCGGTGGGGTCGGCTGGAAATTTGTAGGGTTATCGGATGACGGGGGGCGGACTTGAGGGCACGGCGAGCTCGGGCTGGGGCTCGGACTCGGGTTCGGCGGCCTGAAGGGCGTCGCGGAACAGGCGCTCCTCGGCCTCGCGGTTCATGACGATGATGCTGATGCGGCGGTTGGCCGGCGAGGTCGGGTCCTTGCGGTCGAAGGGCGTGCTGGCCGCCAGCCCCTGCACGCGCAGCACCTGGTCCTCGGCCAGGCCACCCGCCACCAGTTCTCGTCGCGACGAGTTGGCCCGGTCGGCGCTGAGCTCCCAGTTGCTGTATCCCCGCCCTCCTGCGGAAAACGGCAGGGCATCGGTGTGCCCTTCCAGCGTCAGCCGGTTGGGCACCTCGTACAGCACGGCGCCGATCTCGCGCAGCAGCTCGCGCATGTACCACTGCACTTCGCCGCTGCCGCTGGCGAACATGGGCCGGCCTTCCTGGTCGACGATCTGGATGCGCAGGCCGTCGGCCACCATGTCGAGCTTGATCTGGCCCAGCATTGCCTCGAGCTTCGGGTTGGCCGCGAGCTTGGCTTCGATCTTCTCCTTCAGGGCCTCGAGCCTCGCAATCTCGGCCCGGGCCTGCTCGGCTTTCATGGCGCGCAGGTTCACCGTCGAACGATCGGCCGCGATCTCGCCGCGCTTGACCTGGCCGGTGGTGCGGGTGAGGTCCTGGCCGCCGCCCTTGACGACGTGAGAGGAATCGCCGGAGCCGGAACCGCTGGACAGCAGCGCCAGCTTCAAGGGTGAACCGAAGTAGTCGGCGATGCCCTTCTTGTCGCCTTCGGTGGTGCTGCCCAGCAGCCACATCAGCAGGAAGAAGGCCATCATCGCCGTCACGAAGTCGGCATAGGCGATCTTCCACGCGCCGCCATGGGCGGAATGCCCGCCCTTCTTGACGCGCTTGATGATGATCGGCTGCAGCTTCTTCGCGTCGCCAGCCATTACTTCTTGCCCTTCACGTGGCCTTCGAGTTCGCTGAAGGTCGGGCGCACGGTGCTCAGCAGCACCTTGCGGCCGAATTCAATGGCGACCTGCGGCGCGTAGCCCTGCATGCTGGCGAGCAGCGTGGTCTTGATGCATTGCAGTTCCTTGCCGCCTTCTTCCACCTTCTGCTCCAGCAAGCCGGAAATCGGCTCGGCAAAGGCATAGGCCAGCAGGATGCCCAGGAAGGTGCCGACCAGGGCCGAGCCGATCATGGCGCCCAGCACCGCCGGCGGCTGGCCGACGCTGCCCATGGTCTTCACCACACCCAGCACGGCGGCCACGATGCCGAAGGCCGGCAGTCCACCGGCGATGCGCTGGATGGCGGCCACGGGTGCGTGGGCCTCGTGGTGGTGGGTCTCGATCTCGCTGTCCATCAGCGATTCGATCTCGTGGGCGTTCAGGTTGCCCGAGACCATCATGCGCAGGTAGTCGGTGATGAACTCGGTGACGTGGTGGTCGTTGCCCACCGTCGGGTACTTCTGGAACAGCGGGCTGGTGTGCGGGTCCTCGACGTCCTTCTCGATCGACATCAGGCCCTCCTTGCGGGCCTTCTGCAGGATGTCGTAGAGCAGCGCCAGCAATTCCATGTAGCGCGCCTTGGTGTACTTGCTGCCCTTGAAGCAGCTCAGCGCGCCGGCGATCGTCGACTTGATCACCGTCATCTGGTTGTTGACCAGGAAGGCGCCCAGCGTGGCGCCGCCGATCATGGCCATTTCCCAGGGCAGCGCCTTGATGATCGGACCCATGTTGCCGCCGTGGGCGACGAACACCCCGAACACGCAACCCAGCACAACGACCCAACCAATGATGACGAACATGTCTGTTTGAGGATTTCGACGAAGGCGCCGCGGCTGCAAGGCCGCCAGGCATGCGTGTTTATCGGCAGCCTGGGGCTGTGGTTGAGCATCGTCGGTACAGCCAGACGGGGCGGCCCTGGGCACCCTGCAGCCGCTGCAGCGGCGGCACCCCCGGCACCGGGAATTCCAGGCTCACCAGCCAGCCGCCGGGCGAGAGTTCGCGCATCGCCTTGTCGTAGGCCCGCTGCATCGATTCAGGCCGCTGGAACAGGTAGATCAGCTCGTGGCGCGACCAGTCGGCAGTCCAGATGTCGCCGCCCTGCACCCGGGCCCAGGGGCAACGCCAGGCGGCCAGCCAGCGCAAGGGGCGGCTGCGCTCGATGCCGTGCACCTGCGCTTGCGGAAACTGCCGGCGCAGTTCCGCCAGTCCGTGGCCGATACCGCAGCCGGCGTCCAGCACGGAAACCGGCGGTGCCTCGGCGCAGGCCTCGCCCAACCCGGCCAGGGCGTCGTGCGGGGTGGGAAACCAGGGGGCGTCTCGCCAGGCGCCCAGCGGGTACAGCAGCATCAGCAGCAAGGCAGCCAGCCCCCAGCCCCAGGGCGGCAGGCTCAGGCCCTGGGCCAGCGACAGCATCGTGGCCGAAGTGGCCAGCGGAAAGCCAGCCGCCACGATCAGGCGGCGCCAGCGCCCGCGGCACCACAGCGCCAGACCGGCAGCCGCCAGGACGCCCGCACCCCAGGCCAGCGCCGGCGGCCAGCCTGCGATCAGCCCGCCGCGCCACAGCAGCAAGGCCAGCAGCCAGGCCAGCACCGCCGGCAGCGGCCAGGGCAGCCGCTGGCCGCGGGCGGCCTGCGGCAGGCTTGCCGCTTCGCGTTGGACCAGCGGGGTGGAAGGTGCCTTCATCGCGGCAGTGTGCGGCCCCCCTGCCCCGACCGATCGCCGAAGAAGGCGGCACCCAACCGGCCAGAACCGGCGGCTGGAACGCGCCTTCAGCGCATGGCCAGCAGGCGCTCGTGCGGCGGTCGCACGTTGACCGAACCGCAGGCCACCGCGGCCTTGACCGCATGGCGCTGCTCGATCGTGTCGCGCAGTGCCGGCTGCAGCATCACGTTGCCGCTGCCGGCAATCAGGCTGGCCACCACGGGCAGGTTGGCCCGGCGGCCGCGCGCCACGACGATGGCGATCTCGCCGCTGGCCAGCTCGACGAAACTGCCGGGCGGGTAGAGGCCCACCGCCTTGAGCAAGGCGCTGCCGATCTCGTCGGGCGCGCCGCTGGTGCCGAGGCAGGCTTCGCGTGCCGCCTGCACCGGGGACATGGGCTTGCGCGTGGCGCGGCGGCTGATGGTCGCGGTGAAGATGTCCACCCGCCGCAGCAACCGGGCCAGCTGGCGCGGCGGCGGCAGACCGGCCAGCGGCAGGTCGGCACCGCTGCCGTCGTGGTGCAGGCGCACGGTCTCCAGCCAGAGCGCGCTGCCCACCCCACCCTCGCGCAGCAGACCGGCACTGACTTCCGGATGCCGCTCGATCTCGGCCTTGATGGCTGGCGTCAGCGGCATCATGCTGAGGGCCAGCTGGTCCTGCAGGCGGTGCATGCCGACGTTCATCGTCAGCGCCGCCATGCTCAAGGCATCCATCCAGTCCTTCGACCAGCCGAGCAGCGGCGCCGTCAGCTCGCAGATCTGCATCACGAGCATCGCGTGATGGCTGCTGTACTTCTCGGAAGAGTGGGTGGCCTCGTAGACGCCGAGGTAGAGCGCGGCATCGGGCCGCTTCTGCAGCAGTGCACGGGCGCGCTCGAGCAGGCCGAGCAGCCGGGGCTGCCAGTCGCCGTCGGGGCGAACGTCGCGCAGGATGGCGTCGAGCTGGCCGGTCAGGTCTTCCCACTGCTCGGGCAGGCTGGGCAGCCGCGCCGGGCGCGAGTCCTTGACTTCGACATCGACGCTGACCGCGGCCACTTGCGACAGGGTGGCGCCCTGGCGGATCTTCTCGTCCATGGCCGCCTGCAGGCGGCGCTGCCACTCGGCCGATTCCGATTCATCGACGAAGACGTTCTGCCCCGCCAGCAGCTGCAGCTGCTGCTCGGTCTCGATCGCTTCGCCCGACGCCAGCAACAGACGCCCGGTCCTGTCCCGCAAGCCGAAAGGCAGCGGCTTGTCGCGGCGGATGTACTGCGCTGAGAACGGAATGAGTTTCACGTCTGGGGGAATAGAGACCGGGGAGCTTGCGAGCGAATGCCCGCTTGTTCCGGTTATCGGCCCGGTGTAACAGGACTTTAGGCCGGCTTGCGGCGCGGAAAGCCCGGATGAAGGCCCAAAAAAAGCGGATCCCGAAGGATCCGCTGAAAGCACAGAACACTGTGCCAGGAGGAGACATGCAATCAATGCATCTGTTTCATCGGCCGCAACCGTCCGTCGCTTGAGGTCTGCGCAGCGGCCGAAGGTTCAATGCGGGTGCCGTGCTTCGGCGTCGACGAGCAGTTCTTCACACTCGTCGTCGCGGCTGCCGCGGCCGAGTTGCAGCGAACCGGCGAGCTTGCCCTTGCCAGCTCTGGCCGGGGGGTTGCACAGGCCGCAGACGAAGTGGCGCGCCATCTCGTGCGGGTGGGTGACGAAGTGCCCGCCGCACTTGCTGCACTCGGTCATGGTCAACATGCCGTTGTCGACGAACTTCACCAGGCGCCAGGCACGCGTCACGCTGAGCAGGGGTTCCAGGCCGTGGGCCTGGATCTGCTCGTTGTAGAGCTGGTAGGCCTTGATGACGTTGTCGATCTCGTCCAGCGCCGCGGCCTTGTTCAGGTATTCATGAATGTTCAGGAACAGGCTCGAATGGATGTTCGGCTGCCAGGTCATGAACCAGTCGGTGGAGAACGGCAGCTGGCCCTTGCTCGGGCTCTTGCCCGCCACTTCCTTGTACAGGCGCAGCAAGCGCTCGTAGCTCAGGTCGGTTTCGCTTTCCAGCACCTGCAGACGTGCGCCCAGGTGAATGAGCGTGACGGCGCGTTCGATCTGCTTGGCTTCGGTGAGGATGCTCTTGTTGCGGGCCATGGGGTTCTCCTGAGATTGTTCTGCGGTCTGGCGGACTGGCGGGTCTGACCTGGCGAGGTCAGGCCGCTTCGCGGTGACGGCCGGCCAGCAGGATCGAGGCGTGCAGGCGGCTCAGGCCGTCGTTCGCTGCACCCTTGCCATGGCTGGTCAACAGGTTCCAGACGATGTCGTCGTCCATGCGGAAGCGGCACAGCAGGGTGCTGCCGCCGGCGATCTTCATCATCTGCGCCGGCGTCAGGGCGTCGATCAGCACGGCCGTCTCTTCCGCCACGCCCAGTCGGTACAGGGCCTGCTCGCGGTCGGTACGGATGAGGCTCTGGGCCAGCATCAGGTACGACAGGTTGGCTTCACGGATTTCAGCGAGGATCTGTTCGGGGCTCATCAAGTTTCTCCAGGGGGAAGGCGGGGTGGCAAGGTGTGAAACAGACTGTAGGCTTCCGAAATGGGACGTCACATCAGGCCAGTTCCGTCGCTTCAGTCCCGGTTGTTCGCCTTGTCTTGTCAGGCAAATTCCTACATGGGCTGACAGCCGTGAAGAAACACACGCCCGGCAAGCCGGGCGGTTTGCCTTATCGTGCGCGGGCCGCCCGCCGTCACGAGACCGACACCATGCTGAGATGCCTTTCCGCACTGCTGTGCGCCGCCGCCCTGGCCGTGCCGGCCGCAGCCCAGGTCCCCAACCCCTTGCGCGTGGCGGCAGAGGCCGCCTACCCACCCTTCAGCGAACTCGGCCCCGACGGCCAGCTGAAAGGCTTCGACATCGACATCGCCCTGGCGGTGTGCGAGAAGCTCAAGACCCGGTGCCAGTTCGTGCAGACCGAGTTCGACGCCCTGATCCCGGCGCTTCGGGCGAAGAAGTTCGATGTCATCGTGGCATCGATGTCGATCACGCCCGAACGCCAGAAGGTCGTCGACTTTTCCGACAAGTACTACAACACCCCAGCGCGCGTGGTCGCCCGGGCCGACGCCGGCTTCGACGGCACGCCGGCCGGTCTGCAAGGCAAGACGCTCGGGGTCCAGCGCACCACCATCCACGACCGCTATGCCAGCACCGCCTTCAAGGGCGTGAAGATCGTGCGCTACGCCAAGCAGGACGAGATCTACCTCGACCTCATCGCCGGCCGCGTCGACGCCACGCTGGCCGACTCGGTGGCGCTGGAGCAGGGATTCCTGAAGACAGCCGCCGGCAAGGGCTTTGCGTTCAAGGGTCCGGTCTACAACGACCCGGCGTTTTTCGGCGTGGGCGCCGGCATCGCCCTGCGCAAAGGCGACACCGCCTTGCGTGAGGCCGTGAACGGCGCGCTGGCTGCCATCCATGCCGACGGCAGCTACAAGAAGCTGAACGACAAGTACTTCAGCTTCGACGTCTACGGCGCAGAGCCGGCCAAGAAGTAGCGGGCGACGTTCAGCCGCGCTCGATGCGGGCGTAGGCGCTGTGGTTGTGGATGGACTCGAAGTTCTCCACGTCCACCGTGTAGCGGCCGATGCGCGGGTCGGCGTTCAGGCGCAGCGCCACGTCGCGGACCAGGTCCTCGACGAACTTGGGGTTCTCGTAGGCGTGTTCGGTCACCCACTTCTCGTCGCTGCGCTTGAGCATCGGCCAGATCTCGCTGGAGGCCTCGTCCTCGGCAAAGCGCACGAGCTCCTGCCATTCCACGGGCTGCAGCGCCTCAACCCGCAGCGTCACCATTGAACGCTGGTTGTGCGCGCCGTAGTCGGAGATTTCCTTCGAGCATGGGCACAGGCTCTTCACCGGCACGGCCACCTCGGAAAACACCGTGTTGACGCCGGCACGCGTCTCTGCCACGAAGCGGCCCTGGTAGTCGAGCAGGCTCTGCACCCCCGAGACCGGCGCGCGCTTGCGCACGAAGAAACTGAATCCAGCCTCGATGCGACCTTCGTTGGCGCCCAGCTTTTCGAGCATCTGTGCGTGACGCACGCGAAGGCCGGTGGCGTCGAGTGCCTCGCCAGACAGGGCCAGTGCGTCGAGCCAGGCGATGAAGCGCGACATGTGCGTGCCCTTCTGCTCCGCCGGCAGGGCCACGTCCAGCGACCACAGCGCGGCGGTCTGCTGAACCTGGCCGGCCACGCGCAGGCTGAGCGGGTAGCGCACGTCTTTCACGCCCACGCGCTGGATCGCGAGATGGCGCTCGTCACGGGCGCTTTGGGTGTCGGGGATGTGGAGGGCGTCGGTGAGCATGTTCATGAGGGTCCTAGCATCCCACGGACACCGTGCCCGCGTCGTCGCGAGGGTGTCACGACGCCGTTCGAAGCGTTTGAAGACGGAAGGCTACGAATTGACGGCCGCCAGCGCCGGCCGCAAGGCGAAACGCTGGCGTATCGACTTTTCGATGCCGGCCGCGTCCAGCCCGTAGAGCGTCATGAGCCGGGCCGGGTCGCCGTGCTCGGTGAAGATGTCGGGCAAACCCAGCACGAGCAGGGGCGTGCCGACACCGGCCTCGGCCAGGCATTCGGCAACGGCGCTGCCGGCGCCACCCATGGTGCAGCCTTCCTCGACCGTGACCAGCGCGTCGCAGCTGCGCGCGAGTTGCAGCACGAGGTCGCGGTCCAGCGGCTTGATGAAGCGCATGTCGGCCACCGTCGCGTCCAGTGCCTCGGCCGCCTTCATCGCAGGGTGCAGCAGCGTGCCGAAGGCCAGGATGCCGATGCGCGGCAGGTCGTGCCGCTCGGCCGACGCCGTCGCTGTCGCAGTACGCCGCACCACGCCCTTGCCCCAGGGCCACGCGGTCAAGGCGGATTCCACGGCGACACCGGCACCCGACCCGCGCGGGTAGCGCACGGCGGTCGGGCCGTCGTGGCGGAAGGCGGTGGTCAGGGCCTGACGGCATTCGTTCTCGTCGCTGGGCGCCAGCAAGCTGCAGTTCGGCACGCAGCGGATGTAGGCGATGTCGTACAGGCCCGCGTGGGTGGGTCCGTCGGCGCCCACGATGCCGGCGCGGTCCAGCGCGAACATCACCGGCAGGTTCTGGATGGCGACGTCGTGGATGAGCTGGTCGTAGCCCCGCTGCAGGAAGGTGCTGTAGATCGCCACCACGGGCTTCAGGCCCTCGCAGGCCAGGCCGGCAGCGAAGGTGACGGCGTGCTGTTCGGCGATGCCCACGTCGTGATAGCGCTGCGGGAAGCGCTTGTGGAAGTCGACCATGCCAGAGCCTTCGCGCATGGCCGGGGTGATGCCGACGAGCCGCTCGTCGGCCTCGGCCATGTCGCACAGCCACTGCCCGAACACCTGGGTGAAGCTGGGTTTGCCCGGCTTGCTGGGGGGGAAGCCCTCGGCCGGGTTGAAGCGCGCCGAGGCCGCGTGGTACTTCACCGGGTCGGCCTCGGCCAGGCGGTAGCCGTAGCCCTTCTTCGTGACCACGTGCAGGAACTGCGGGCCGCGGCGGCTGCGCAGGTTTTCCAGCGTGGGGATGAGCGCGTCGAGGTCGTGGCCGTCGATCGGGCCGACGTAGTTGAAGCCGAACTCCTCGAAGATGGTGCCCGGCACGACCATGCCTTTCGCGTGCTCTTCGAAGCGACGAGCCAGTTCGAACAGCGGCGGCGCGTTCTTCAGGACCGCCTTGGCGCTCTGGCGTGCGGCTTCGTAGAAGTTGCCGCTCATCAGCCTGGCCAGGTACTTGTTCAGAGCGCCCACCGGCGGGCTGATCGACATGTCGTTGTCGTTCAGGATGACGAGGATGTCGGCGCTGACCCCGGCATGCGCCACCCCGGCGTTGTTCAGGGCCTCGAAGGCCATGCCGGCGCTCATGGCACCGTCGCCGATGACGGCGATCGCCTTGCGGTCTTCGCCCTTCAGCCGTGCGCCGATGGCCATGCCGAGCGCCGCGCTGATGCTGGTGCTGCTGTGGGCCGTGCCGAAGGTGTCGTACTCGCTCTCATCGCGGCGCGGGAAGCCGGCGATGCCGTCCTGCTGGCGCAGCGTGTGCATGCGGTCGCGGCGGCCGGTCAGGATCTTGTGCGGGTAGGTCTGGTGGCCCACGTCCCACACCAGCCGGTCGTGCGGCGTGTTGAACACGTGGTGCAGCGCCACCGTGAGTTCCACCGTGCCGAGATTGCTGCCCAGGTGGCCACCGGTCTGGCTGACGGTCTGCAGCACGAAGTCGCGCACCTCGGCGCAGAGCTGGAGCAGTTCGGGGCGCGACAGCCGCTTCATGTCGGCGGGGCTGTCGATGCGGCTGAGCAGCGTGGTGGAGTCCATCTTCAGTTTTCTCTGTGCACCACTTTGTCGGCCAGGACGGCCAGGGCGCCGGCGCGCGAGCCCAGCCCGCTGCGGCCCAGCGCGGCATGGGCCTGGCTGCACAGGGCCTGGGCATGGCGTTGTGCAGCGTCCAGGCCCAGCACTGAAACATAGGTGGGTTTGTTGTGGTCGAGGTCCTTGCCCGCCGTCTTGCCCAGCGTCTCGGAAGCCTGGGTGACGTCGAGGATGTCGTCGACGACCTGGAAGGCCAGTCCGATGGCTGCGCCGAATTCCGACAGGGCCTGCCAGACGGCCGAGCCGGTGGCCGGTGCGGGCTGGCCGCAGGCGGCACCCATCAGCACGCTGGCTTCGAGCAGCGCACCGGTCTTGCGCCGGTGCATGTCGCGCAGCGCGGCCTCGTCCAGCGCGCGGCCGATGCTGGCCAGGTCGATGGCCTGCCCGCCCGCCATGCCCGGGTGGCCGGCGGCACGGGCCAGCAGCGACACCAGGCGCGCCTGCAGCGCGGCGTCGACGCCGCTGTCGGGGGTCAGCACCTAGAAGGCCAGGGCCTGCATGGCGTCGCCCGCCAGCATGGCCTGGGCTTCGCCGAACTGCACGTGCACCGTGGGCTTGCCGCGGCGCAGCACGTCGTTGTCCATGCAGGGCATGTCGTCGTGGACGAGCGAATAGGCGTGGATGAGTTCCACGGCCACGGCAGCGCGCAGGGCGGCTTCGGGGTGGCCGTTCAGGGCTTCGCTGGCCGCCAGCACCAGCAGCGGCCGCAGCCTCTTGCCGCCGTCGAGCACGCCGTAACGCATGGCGAGTCCGAGGCCGGCGGGCGCGTCCGCCGGCACCCAGCGCTCCAGCGCGGACTCCACCGCGGCCTGCTGGCCGGCGGCCCAGGGACTGAAATCGGCCTCGTTCATTCGGGGGCCCAGGCCTTGAGCTGGCCGTCTTCGAGCAGCTTCACCTGGTCCTCCACCGTCTGCAGCTTGCCCCGGCAGAGGGCCAGCAACTCGGCGCCGCGGCGATAGCCGTCGAGCAGTTCATCCAGGGGAAGCTGGCCGCCTTCCATCTGCTGCACCAGACGGTCCAGCTCGGCCAAGGCCTGCTCGTAGGTGGCTGGGACGGGCGGCGTGTTCTTGGCGGCGGCGGTGCTGCGGGTCATTTTAGGAGGTGAAATCTCGTCTGGCATTCTAGACAAACGGCCGATCCATCCAGACGCAGGCTCGCCTGGATTGACACCTTCGAGATCAAGGTGACCCGGGAACGACCGGCCAGCCGGCGGGTTGGGGCCGCGTGGGTAGAATCGCGCCCCTGCCAGCGGCCAGCCGCGCTGGCAATTGCCCTGGCGCTGGCAGGAAAGCCGCGAAGGCTGCAACGCAAGCGCCAGGTTCTTTAGCCACCCGCAGGGCCACCGGGTGGCGGGGTCGATGTCCATCCATGGAGGATCCAATCGGATCATGTCGGACCTGAGCCTCAGTCTCCAAGCTCTCGAACGCAGTCGTTCTCAACTCCCGGTTTCCAGTTACTTCGACGAGGCGCTGTTCCGCAAGGAACAGCAACTCGTGCTGCAGCATGGCCCGCGCTACCTGGGCCACGCCCTGGCGGTGCCCGAAGTCGGCGACTATCTTGCACTGCCCCAGGAAAGCGAGGGCCGTGCGTTGGTACACACCCGAGATGGGGTCGAGCTGGTCTCCAACGTCTGCCGCCATCGCCAGGCGGTGATGCTGCAGGGGCGCGGCAGCACACGGGTGTCGCAGGCGCAGTCGGGTCACATCGTCTGCCCGCTGCACCGCTGGACCTACGATCTGCACGGCCAGCTGGTGGGCGCGCCCCACTTCCCGCAGGACCCCTGCCTGAACCTGCGCAACTACCCGTTGCAGGCGTGGAACGGCTTGTTGTTTGAACGCAACGGGCGCGACATCGCCAGCGATCTGGCCAAGCTGGGCCCGACGGCCGAATTCGACTTCAGCGGCTTCGTCTTCGACCGCGCCCACGTGCATGAGTGCGACTACAACTGGAAGACCTTCATCGAGGTCTACCTGGAGGACTACCACGTCGGCCCCTTCCACCCCGGCCTGGGCCAGTTCGTGGCCTGCGACGACCTGCGCTGGGAATTCGGTCGCCACCACTCGGTGCAGACGGTGGGCGTGGCGCATGCGCTGGAGCGGCCGGGATCGGCGGTGTACCAGCGCTGGCACGATGCCGTGCTGGCCTACCGCAACGGCGTGCCGCCCACCCAGGGCGCAATCTGGCTCACCTACTACCCCACGGTCATGGTCGAGTGGTACCCGCACGTGCTGGTGGTGTCGACGCTGTTCCCGCGCGGGCCGCGCAAGACGACGAACCTGGTCGAGTTCTTCTACCCCGAGGAAATCACCGCCTTCGAGCGCGAGTTCGTCGACGCCCAGCAGGCCGCCTACCTGGAAACCTGCAAGGAAGACGACGAGATCGCGCTGCGCATGGACGCCGGCCGCCAATGCCTCTACGAGCGTGGCGACGACGACGCCGGCCCCTACCAGAGCCCTATGGAAGACGGCATGCAGCAGTTCCACGAGTGGTACCGCCGTGAGATGGGCCTGGCCGTCGAAGGACCGACGCTCTGAGACGCAGCGCCCCGCTGCTGATGCTGGGCGCAGCGCTGCTGTTCTCGCTGATGGGCGCCGGCGTGAAGCTGGCGTCCAGCACCTACAGCGCAGGTGAGATCGTGTTCTTTCGCGCGCTGGTGGGCCTGGTGCTGATGGGCGCGCTGATGAAGCTGCGCCGCGTGCCGCTGGCCACGCCCGTTCCGGCCATGCACTTCTGGCGCAGCCTGTCGGGCGTGACCTCGCTGTGCCTGTGGTTCTACGCCATCGGCGGGTTGCCGCTGGGCACGGCGGTGACGCTGAACTACATGTCTTCGGTCTGGATCGCGCTCTTCCTGATCGGCGGCGCCGTGATCGTGGCTGCCCCCGGCAGCACGAACAGCGTCGACGGCCGGCTGGTGGCTTCGGTGCTGGCCGGCTTCGCCGGCGTGGCCTTGGTGCTGCGGCCCACCATCGCCCAGGACCAGCTCTGGTTCGGCCTGTGCGGGCTGCTGTCGGGCTTGCTGGCGGCCATGGCCTATCTGCAGGTCAGTGCATTGGGGCGGGCCGGCGAACCGGAAGAACGCGTGGTTTTCTACTTTTCTCTGGGCGGCCTGCTGGCCGGGCTGGCGGTGGCCGTGTTCATGGGTGGCATGTCGTCCCCGGGCGACCACCGTCCGCAGGGCCTCGCCTTGCTGCTGGCCATCGGCGTGCTGGCCACGGCCGCGCAGTGGATGCTGACGCGGGCCTATGCCATCGGCAGTGCACTCGTGAATTCCGCGCTGCAGTACATGGGCATCGTGTTCTCGTTCGTGCTGGGCGTGTGGCTGTTCGACGACCCGGTGACGCTGTCGGCCCTGGCCGGCATGGCCCTCATCGTGGCGGCGGGCCTCACGGCCACGGCGCTGCGCCAGAAGGTGGTTCGTGCCGACAAGCCCGGCACCGACACCTGAGGAAGAATTGCCTGCTCGCCCTGAAACTGGAGCCGCCACCATGCAAACGCTGATCTCCGCCACCGACCTGCTGCTGCTGCAGGCGCCACCGTTGCAGCCGGCTTCCGGCGCACGCCCGCTGGTGCTGCTGGACTGCGGTTTCGACCTGGCCGATCCGGCCGCCGGCGAACGCGCCTACGCCGCCGGCCATCTGCCCGGGGCGGTGTATGCGCACCTGGACCGCGACCTGTCAGGCCCCAAGGCCGGACCCGGCGAATCCTCGCGCGGCCGCCATCCCCTGCCCGATCGCGACCGCTTCGCCGCCACCGCCGGTGCCTGGGGCGTGGCCCCGGGCGTGCAGGTGGTGGTGGTCGACGCGCAGGGCGGCCCCTATGCGGCGCGCGCCTGGTGGCTGCTGCAGTGGCTGGGCCATGCCGAAGGCGCGGTGCTGGACGGTGGGCCTGCCGCCTGGTTGGCGGCCGGCGGCAGCCTCACGCAGGCCATCCCGACCGTCAGCCCCGCGCCGCCCTACCCCTCGACCCCCGCACCCGCCATGCCCACGCTGGACGTCCACGCGCTGCAGGACGCGCTCGAGCGGATGCTGGTGATCGATGCCCGTGCACCCGAACGCTTCCGCGGCGACGTCGAGCCGCTGGACCCGGTGGCCGGCCACATTCCCGGCGCCGTCAACCGCTTCTTCAAGCTGAACCTGCAGGCCGATGGCCGCTTCAAGCCCGCTGCCGAACTGCACGCCGAGTTCACGGCCCTGCTGCAACCCGGCCGGCCCGTGGTGCAGCAATGTGGCTCGGGCGTGACGGCTTGCCACAACCTGCTGGCCATGGCCCATGCCGGCCTGGGTGCCAGCCTGCTGTACCCGGGCTCCTGGAGCGAATGGTGCGGCGACCCCGCGCGCCCGATGGCAAGGGGTTGACGGACGTCAAGGAAGCGGGCGCATGATCCGGCCACACTGCCCTGGCAGCACTTCAAGGAGCATGCCATGTACAAGCGGATCCTCTTCCCCACCGACGGCAGCGACATCACGCTGAAGGCACTGCAACAGGCCATCGGCCTGGCGCGCCTGTGTGGCGCGGAACTGCAGGTGATGTCGGTGAAGGAGCCCTTCCCCTACAGCGCGATCTCGGAAATGCAGCCGGTGCCGCCGCAGGAATTCTTCGACGCCCAGGAACGCGTGGCCGCGGGCCGCGTGAAGGAGGCGCTGGCCGCGGCACAGGCCGCCGGCATCGTCGCCAAAGGCGAAACCCTGGAGGCCCTGCACGCCTGGGAAGCCATCCTCGACCAGGCCAGGCTGCACGGTTGCGACCTCGTCGTGATGGCCTCCCACGGCCGCCGCGGCGTCAGTGCGCTGCTGCTCGGAAGCGAGACCCAGAAGGTGCTGACACACGGCACGCTGCCGGTGCTGGTGGTGCGATAGTCTTCCGCGCCGGCGCCGGGTGGCGACGGCTCAACATGGAGACCCGAGCAAGATGTTTTCGCACCTGATGATCGGCACCAACGATCTGGCCCGCGCCAAGGCCTTCTACGACAGCCTGCTGGGCACGCTGGGCGTGCCGGCCGGCTTCGTCGACCGCCACCGTGTCTTCTGGCGCACGCCAGCAGGCCTCTTTTCGGTCACCCAGCCGATCAACGGCGAGCCGGCCACCGTGGCCAACGGCAGCACCATCGGCTTCGCGGCGAAATCGGAAGCCGAGGTCCAGGCCTGGCATGCCGCCGGGCTGGCCGCGGGCGGCGCCGACTGCGAAGACCCGCCCGGTGTGCGCGAAGGCCCGGCCGGCAAGCTTTACCTGGCCTACCTGCGCGACCTGGACGGCCACAAGCTCTGCGCGATGTACCGCCTGCCCAAGGCCTGAAGCAAACCAGGCGGCGCCGCTGCCGGTCCTCAGGTGCCGCAGAAGGTCTGATAGGCCGCAGTCTCCGCGGCGGGCGCTGGCACCGCGTAGCTGGCCAGGTCGGCGGCGTCGGAGAACGGCTGCTGCACGGCCACCAGCAAGGCTCGGAACGGCGCCATGTCGCCGTCGGTCGCAGCCGCCAAGGCGGCTTCGACCTGATGGTTGCGGGCAATGATGCGCGGGTTCACGCTGCGCATGCGGGCGGCCCGGTCGGTGCCCGTTGGCCCACCGGCAGCGGTGTCGCGTTGCAGCCGTGCACGCCACTGCAGCAGCCAGGCGTCGAGCGGGTCTCGATCGCGGAACTGGTCGCGCAGCGGCTCGCTGTCGCCCTCGGCCGCACCGGTCAGCAGCCGCCAGCCCAGCGTGAAGTCCACAGCCTGGGTGTGCAGCAAGGCCAGCCAGGCGTCGACGAGGCGGCCGTCTTCGGCGTCTTCGTCCGCGCCGCAGGCGCTGGCCGGTGCCCCCAGTCCCAGCTTCAGGCGCTGGCCGCGCAGCAGCGCCTGCGCGTAGAGCACGGGGAACTCGTCGATCACCGCCGTGGCCTCGGCCACCGCCTGGCGCGCGGCGGCCTCGTCGTCGCCGTCGGCCATCAGCGGCAGCAGGGTCTCGGCCAACCGGGCGAGGTTCCAGCGCGCGATGCCGGGCTGGTTGCCGTAGGCATAGCGCCCGCCGCGGTCGATGCTGCTGAACACCTTGGCCGGGTCATGGGCCTCCATGAAGGCGCAGGGGCCGTAGTCGATGGTCTCGCCCGAAATCGTCATGTTGTCGGTGTTCATCACGCCGTGGATGAAGCCGACGTTCATCCATTGGGCGATGAGCTGCGCCTGGCGCTGCGCCACCGCCCGCAGGAAAGCCATCTCCCGCCCCGGCGTGCCGGCCAGCGCCGGGTCGTGGCGGGCAATGGCGTAATCGAGCAGCCGGCGCAGCTTCTCGGGCTCGCCTTCGGCCAGGAAGAACTGGAAGGTGCCCACGCGCAGGTGGCTGGCGGCCACGCGCATCAGCACGGCGCCGGGCAGCGGCAGGTCGCGCATCACGCGCTCACCGGTGCCCGCCACGGCCAGGGCCCGCGTGGTGGGAATGCCCAGCGCGTGCATGGCCTCACCGATGAGCACTTCGCGCAGCATCGGGCCGACGGCCGCCTTGCCGTCGCCACCGCGCGAAAACGGCGTGCGGCCCGAGCCCTTCAGCGCGATGTCGCGGCGCCGGCCGTGGGTGTCGACGACTTCGCCCAGCAGCAGTGCACGGCCGTCACCCAGGCGCGGCGAAAATCCGCCGAACTGGTGGCCGGCATAGGCCTGGGCCAGTGGCTCGGCGCCTTCCGGCAGTGTATTGCCGGCAAAGAGGGCGGCGCCGGCCTCGCCCTGCAACGCCGCGACGTCGAGACCCAGTTCAGACGCCAGGCTCTCGTTGAAGTACAGCAGCTGTGGCGCGGGCACGCGGGCGGGCTGCCAGGCGGTGTAGAAGCCCGGCAGCTCACGGGCGTAGGTGTTGTCGAAGCGGAAGACGGTCATCGTGCAAGGTCGGCCCCGAGGGGGCCTTTGTTCAGGCAAAGGCGTTCAGTGTGCAGCGGCCACCGCCAGCCGCGGCAACGCGCACCCCTCGGGCGGAAGGGTCGTGAGCGTCAGTGCGCATGCCCGGCGTGGAGAATCTGCCGCGCCAGCAGCACCAGCAGCAGGCCGGCGGCCAGCCAGGCCACCTGCGTCACGGTCTCGCGCCAGTTCAGGCGCTGCTGCAGCTGCGGCAGCAGGTCGGCCACGGCCACGTAGATGAAGCTGCTGGACGCCACCACCAGCAGATAGGGCAGCAGCGATTCCCAGGGCCCCACCAGGTAGTAGCCGAGCACGCCCCCGGCCACCGCCGCCAGGCCCGACAGCGCGTTGAAGAACAGCGCCTTGCGCCTGGAGAAGCCGGCGTTCAGCAGCACGATGTAGTCGCCGGCTTCCTGCGGAATCTCGTGCGCAGCCACTGCCAGCGCGGTGGCCACGCCCAGCTTCGGGTCGGCGATGAAGGCCGCGGCGATGATCACGCCGTCGCAGAAGTTGTGCACCGCGTCGCCCACCAGCACGCTCAGGCCGCCGCGGCCGGCCTGCTGCGCGTCGAAGTGGTGATGGTGGTCGTGGCCGTCGCCTTCGTGGTGGTGCACGTGGCGGTAGAGCTCGGCCTTTTCCAGCAGCCAGAAGAACAGCAGCCCGGCAAGCAGCGTGCCGAACAGCGTCTGCGGACTGGCATGGCTTTCGAAGGCTTCGGGCAGCACGTGCAGCAGCGAGGTGCCCAGCAGCACACCGGCCGACAGGCTGACCATGCTCTTGACGACCCGGCTGAGCACGGTGACCGACAAGGCGGCCGCGATGAACACGGAAAACAGGCCGCCGATGGCCGTGGCCGCGATGATGTAAGCAAGGGTCATGCAGCGATGCTACCGACCCTGTCAAGCAGGGGCGCTCAGGCCACGCCGTGGGCCTTGAACCAGTCCAGCGCGCGCTTCCAGCCGTCTTCCGCGGCTTCCTTGCGGTAGCTCGGGCGGTAGTCGGCATGGAAGGCGTGCGGGGCGTCGGGGTAGACGACGAACTGGCTCTTCTGCGCCGCGGCGTTGCCCTTGGCCAGCGCAGCCTTCATCGCTTCCACCGTGTCGAGCGGGATGCCGGTGTCCTTCTCGCCGTAGAGGCCCAGAACCGGCCCGGCCAGCTTGCCCGCCACGTCGACCGGGTGGCTGGGCGTGGTCGCGCTGGGCTGGCCCGTCAGTCGGCCATACCAGGCCACGCCGGCCTTGATGCCGGGGTTGTGCGCGCCGTAGAGCCAGGTGATGCGTCCACCCCAGCAGAAGCCGGTGATGCCGGCCTTGCTGATGTCGAACCCCTGGGCCTTGGCCCAGGCCAGCGTCGCGTCCAGGTCGGTCATGACCTGGGCGTCGGGCACCTTGCTGATGACCTCGGCGATCAGCTTGGCGATCTCGCCATAGGCCGTGGCGTCACCCTGGCGGATGAACAGCTCGGGAGCGATCGCACAGTAACCGGCCTTGGCGAAGCGGCGCGCCACGTCGGCGATGTACTCATGCACGCCGAAGATCTCGCTGACCACCAGCACCACCGGCGCGTTCGGCCGGTTGGCCGGCGCGGCGCGGTAGGCGGGCATCTTGAAGTCGCCCACCGGGATGGTCACTTCGCCGCTGACCAGGCCCACGGTGTCGGTCTTGATCGCGGTCTGCGCCATCACCGGCAGCACCGCGGCGGCGAAGCCGGTGCCGATGGAGGTGCGCACGAAGCCGCGGCGGTCGACGGCGGTGTCGAAGGCGCCTTGGGCCGGCACCAGGGTATCGAATTCTTCCTTGAGCATGCGTGTCTCCATCGGGTGTTGGAAACCCGCGATTGTGGGCTGGCTGGCAAAAAGCCGTGGGCACAATGCGCTCATGCAAGAACGCGTCAACCCGGGCGGGCCACTGGCCGCCATCGACATGGGCTCCAACAGCTTCCGGCTCGAGCTGGCGCAGCTGCAGCACGGCCGCTATCGCCGCATCGACTACCTCAAGGAAACCGTGCGCCTGGGCGCAGGCCTCGACGGCAACGGGCAGCTCACGGAAGAAGCCGTGCAGCGCGGACTGAGCTGCCTGCGCCGCTTCGCCGGCCGCCTGGCAGGCTTCGAACCCGCCCAGGTGCGCGCCGTGGCCACGCAGACGCTGCGCGAGGCCCGCAACCGCAATGCCTTCCTGCTGCGCGCGCAGGAGGCGCTGGGATTCCCCATCGAAGTCATCTCCGGCCGCGAGGAAGCCCGCCTGATCTACGCCGGCGTGGCGCAGATGCAGCCCAGCGACGAGAGCCGCCTGGTGGTCGACATCGGCGGCCGTTCGACCGAACTCATCCTCGGCCAGGGGCGTGTGCCGCAGGTCGCCGAGAGCTACGGCGTGGGTTGCGTCAGCCTGTCGATGCGCTTCTTCGCCGAAGGCAAGCTCACCGAGGCCGCCTTCCGCGCCGCCCAGGTGGCGGCGGGTGCAGAGCTGGAAGAAGCCCTGCAGCCCTTTGCGCCGGAACGCTGGAAGACGGCGCTGGGCTCGTCGGGCACGGCCGGCGCCGTGGCCGGCGTGCTGCAGGCCGCGGGCGTGAGCGACGGCCGCATCACCCCGGCCGGGTTGCGCTGGTGCATCCAGCAGTGCATTGCCGCGGGCAGCCTGGACCGCCTGTCCCTGCCCGGTCTGAAAGCCGAACGCCACGCCGTGCTGCCGGGCGGCCTGGCCATCCTGTACACCCTGGCCGCGCACTTCGACATCGACACGCTCTGGCCCGCCAAGGGTGCCCTGCGCCAGGGCGTGATCGTCGACCTCAACGAGCGCATCGAAGCCCTGCAGCGCACCCGCCCCGGCGACATGCGCGACGCCAGCGTGGCCGAGCTCCAGCGTCGTTTCGCGGTGGACACCGGGCAGGCCGCGCGCGTGGCCTCGGTGGCGCTGGCGCTGTTCGACACCGTGCAGCCCACGGTGGCGGCGCTGGCCGGCACCGAGGTCAGGCGCGAGCTGGCCTGGGCCTGCGCGCTGCACGAGATCGGCCTGATGGTGTCGCACCACGACCACCACCGCCACAGCGCCTATCTGCTCGCGCACGTCGATGCGCCGGGCTTCTCGCAGAGCCAGCAAAGGCGCATCGGCGACCTGGTGCTGGCGCAGCGCGGCGGGCTGCGCAAGATCGAACCGCAGCTGGCCAACGAAGCGTTCGCCTGGCAGGTGATGTGCCTGCGGCTGGCGGCCATCAAGTGCCATGCGCGCGGCGAAGTCAGCTCCAAGGCGCTGGCGCTGCGGTCGCGCGGCCGCGACGCCCTGCTGGGCTTCAAGCCCGAGTGGGCCGAACTCCACCCGCGCACGCTGTTCCTGCTGCGCGAGGAAACAGACATCTGGGCGCGCAGCGGCACGCTCAAGCTGGTGCTGCCGGCCTGAACGGCCAGCCGCGGCCTACAACAGGTCGGCGCTGACGACGGCGTGCAGCACGACCTGCACCTGCCCTTCACGCTCACGCGCACGCAGCCACCAGACGGCGCCCTTCTTCACCGCCCAGGCCTGCGGCTGGCCCGAAGCGAGGTAGGCCGCGGCCAGGCCCAGCGTCGGCTGGTGGCCGATGACCAGCACCGGTTCGCGCGACTCGGGCCAGCGCGTGGCGTGAAGCAGCGCGTCGACGTCGCAGTTTGGAGCGAGCGCCTCGACGGTCTTGAACTTGCGATCGAGCGCCTGCGCCGTCTGCTGCGTGCGCCGCGCCGGGCTGACGAGCACGCGCGCGCTGCTGGGCAGCTGGCGGTTCAACCAGGCGGCCATGCGCTGGGCCTGGCGTTCGCCTTTGGGCGTGAGGGCGCGTTCCAAGTCGGTCTGGTCCTCGCGCATCTCGAAGGCTTCGGCATGACGCCAGAGGATGAGGTCCATGGTGCGCGGGCGGTCGGCTTCAGGCGTAGCGCTGCATCAGCGCCTGCTGCGCACCGGCCGCGGTGGCACCCACCTCGGCCACGATGCGGCGGTAGCGGCCTTCGCTGTCCAGGGCCCAGGCGTCCAGCGTGTCGTGCAGGTAGGGCACCAGGGCTTCGTCGATGACGCGCTGCCGCAGCGCCGGGTCGCGCACCGGCCAGGCCACCTCGATGCGGCGGAACATGTTGCGGCTCATCCAGTCGGCGCTGCTCAGGTACAGCACCTCGTCGTCCTCGTCGTCGCCCCAGCGGAAGTAGAGCACGCGGGTATGTTCCAGGAAGCGGCCGACGACCGAACGCACGCGGATGTTCTCGGTGCGCCCGGCCAGCCCGGGCGGCAGCATGCAGGCGCCACGGATGATCAGGTCGATCCGGGCGCCGGCCTGACTGGCCGAGGCCAGGCCCTCGATCAGCGCCGGATCGGTCAGCGCGTTGACCTTGACGACGATGCGCGCCGGCTTGCCGGCCCGGGCCGCGTCGGCCACCTGGCGCATGTGGCGCATGAAGCGGCGGTGGAGCAGGAAGGGCGCGGTCACCAGCTGCTGCGGCGCCTTCACCCGGGTCTGGCTGGCCAGCTGCAGGAACACCGCGTCGGCGTCGGCCGTCAGGCCCGGGTCGGCCGTGAGGCAGCCCATGTCGGTGTACATGCGCGCGGTCTTCGGGTTGTAGTTGCCGGTGCTCAGGTGGGCATAACGGCGCAGGCGGCCGCCCTCGCGCCGCGTCACCAGCAGCATCTTGGCGTGGGTCTTCAGGCCGACGATGCCGTAGACCACCTGGGCGCCCACGGCCTCCAGGCGCTCGGCCCAGTTGATGTTGGCTTCTTCGTCGAAGCGGGCCTTCAACTCCACCACCGCCAGCACTTCCTTGCCTCGGCGTGCGGCCTCGATGAGCAGGTCGCCCAGCACGCTCTGGGCACCGGTGCGATAGATGGTCTGCTTGATGGCCAGCACGTCGGGGTCTTCCACCGCTTCGCGCAGGAACTGCACCACGGGCTCGAAGCTTTCGAAGGGGTGGTGCAGCAGCACGTCGCGCTGCGCCAGCTGCTCGAACATCGGCACCCCGGGCGCCAGGGACTCGATCGGCCAGCGCGGCTCGAACACAGGGAAGCGCAGCGGGTCGACCGAGACGCCGGCGTTGGCCTGGTCGATGAGCTGGTTCAGCCGCACCAGATTGACCGGGCCGTTGACCCGGTACATGGCCACCTCGGGCAGTGCGAACTGGTGCAGCAGGAAACGGCTGAGCATCTCCGGGCAGGTGTTGGTCACCTCCAGGCGGATGGCCTGGCCGTAATGACGGGTGGTCAGCCCCCGGCGCAACGCCTGGCGCAGGTTGGTGACGTCGTCGGCATCGACTTCCAGGTCGGAGTCGCGGGTGACGCGAAACTGGCTGAAGGACTGCACCGTGCGGCCGGGGAAGAGCTCGGCCAGGTGGGCGCGGATGACGCTGGTGAGCAGCACGAAGCCCTGTCGCCCGTCGCACAAGTGCAGCGGCAGGCGGATGACCCGCGGCAGCACGCGCGGCACCTTGACGATGGCGATCTGGTTGTCGCGGCCGAAGGCGTCGCGGCCGTCGAGCTGGGCGATGAAGTTCAGGCTCTTGTTGGCCACCTGCGGGAAGGGGTGGCTCGGGTCCAGGCTGACCGGCACCAGCAGCGGCCGCACCTGCGCGTCGAAGAATTCGGCCACCCATTCACGCTGCGCCGCGTTGCGTTCGGCATGGTTGAGCACGACGATGCCGTGCTCGGCCAGCGCCGGCATCACGAGGTCGTTGAAGACGGCGTACTGTTCGTCGATGAGCTCGTGCGCGGCACCGGCCACCGTGGCCAGGTCGGCCTGGGTGACACCGCTGCCCGGCTGGCGCACGGCTTCGATGTAGTCGGCCACGCGCACCTCGAAGAACTCGTCGATGTTGCTGCTGACGATGGTGACGTAGCGCAGCCGTTCCAGCAGCGGCACATCGGCGCGGCGCGCCTGGGCCAGCACGCGCCGGTTGAACTGGAGGATGGATCGCTCACGGTTGAGCAGGGGCAGGGCATCGTCGCGCATCGAGCGCAGTGTAGGGGCCCCGGTCGGGCCTGTCGTGACAGCCTGATGACAGTACGGGAACCGGCGTCACTTCAGGGCGTTGGCCAGAAACGCCTGCAATCGCGGGGAGGCCGGCCGGGCGAGCAGTTCACGCGGATCGCCCTGTTCCTCGATCTTGCCCTGGTGCAGGAACACGAGATGGTTGCTCACCTCGCGCGCGAAGCTCATCTCGTGGGTGACGACGATCATCGTGCGGCCTTCCTCGGCCACGCCGCGCATCACGCGCAGCACTTCGCCCACCAGCTCGGGGTCGAGCGCCGAGGTGGGCTCGTCGAACAGCATCACCCGCGGCTCCATGGCCAGCGCCCGGGCGATGGCCACCCGCTGCTGCTCGCCACCCGACAGGTGCGCCGGGTAGGCATGCCGGCGGTGCGCCACCCCCACGCGCTCCAGGGTGCGTTCGGCCCGTTCCACGGCTTCGGCCCGGGGCAGGCGCAGCACCTGAATCGGCGCTTCGATGACGTTTTCCAGCGCTGTCATGTGGGCCCACAGATTGAAATGCTGGAACACCATCGCGACACGGCTGCGCAGCCGCTGCAGCTGCGCCGGGCTGCGCGCCTTGAGCCCGCCGCGGGGGTCGGGCACCAGCGCCAGCTCGTCGCCGTCGACGACGATGCGGCCGGCGTCGGGCTGCTCCAGCAGGTTCAGGCAGCGCAGGAAGGTGCTCTTGCCGCTGCCGCTGGAGCCGATCATGGAGATCACGTCGCCTTGCCGGGCCTGCACGCTGACACCCTGGAGCACCTCGTTCGCGCCGAAGCGCTTCTGGATGCCTTCGGCCTGCAGCAGCAGCGGGGGCGGGGGTGGGGGCGATACGGCGTCGGCCATCTCAGGCGCTCAGCAGCTTACCCGTGCGTGCCAGCGCGGTGCCGGCGATCTTTCCCAGGCGCTTGCCGGGCGTGGCCCAGCGCGTGGCCGTGCGGGCGTAGAGCACGCCCGACGACAGGGCGCGCACGGCGTGCACGGTGCCGGTGTCGATGTCGACGACGTCGGCCACGACATCGCCGGCTGCGATGTGTTCACCCGGTTCGCGGTGGAACACCACCACGCCGGCGCAGGGCGCGGTCAGGGGTTCGGAGCCAGCCAGGGGCGTGGGCTGGCACAGGGGTGCCGGCGGCGGCGCCGGCGTGCCGTCCACGACGCCGCGGCAGCGCAGGAATTCGAGGATGGCCCGCGCGTCCTGTTCGGCCAGCGCATGGCTGGTGTCGGCTTCGCCGCGCAGCTCGACGGTGACGCTGAAGCAGGCCGGCGGCACCGGCAGCGGCGCGAAGCGTTCGGCCAGCAGCAGCCAGGGCCGGCTGCAGGCTTCGTCGAAGGGCGAGTCGCCCGACTCGGTGGCCAGCAGCACCGCCTGCGCGCCCAGCCATGCACCCAGCTCGCTGGCGATCTCGGCATGCGGTGTCAACGCGTAGAGATGCATCACGGCCTGGTTGTCGCAATGCAGATCGAGGACGATGTCGCTGTCGATGGCCAAGCCCACCAGCTTGTGCTTCAGGTCCTGGGTGGTCTGCACGCTGTGCAGCGATGCCGCGGCCTCGCGCAGGGCCTGCTGGATGAGCCGCACGTTGGCCGCTGCATCGCTGCCCAGCCGGTCTTGCAGGCGGTCGCCCGCGGCGGCGGCGAGCTCCGGGTGGAAGCGGTTGAAGTTGAGGCCGTCGCCCAGGTCGAACCGGCCCTGATGCAGGCCCATCGAGTGCTGTGCCAGCCCCAGCGGGTTGGCATAGGGCACCAGCACGACTTCGCCTGGCAGCAGCCCGGCGGCTTCCAGCCGCTGCAATTCGCGTTTCAGCACCTGTGCCACCAGGAGGCCGGGCACTTCGTCGGCGTGCAACGCGGCCTGGATCGTAGCCTTCGGCCGTGCGCCCGGCGTGCCGAAACGGTGCACGGTGAGCACGGGGTGGTGCCCGGGGGCGGGCGGCGCGAGCGCCAGGGTCTCGGTGTGCATGGGATGCTCGGGGCGGTCAGGCTGGGGCTTGCTGCACGTCGGCAGCCGGGCGGCGCTCGGTGCGCAGATGGCGAAGGAAACGCCATTCCAGCCACCGGAATGCGCCGACCAGGGTGAAGGTGAGTGTGAAGTAGATCAGCGCTGCCGTGCCGAAAGCTTCGACCGGCAGCAGGTGGTTCGAATAGACATCGCGCGCCACGCGGGTGACATCCACCAGCGTCACCGTGCTGACGATGGCCGTGGCATGCAGCAACCCCACGACCTCGTTGCCGTACTGCGGCAGGGCCCGCCGCAGGGCGCTGGGCAGCAGGACGCGCCGGTACAAGCGCCATCCCGACAGCCCATAGGCCCGCGCAGCCTCGACCTCGCCTTGTGGCGTGGCCCGCAGGGCGCCGGCGATGATTTCCGTCGTGTAGGCGGTGGTGTTCAGCGCGAAGGCCAGCCAGGCGCAGAACCAGGCCTCGCGGAAGAAGGGCCAGAGCACGCTGTTGCGCAGGCCCTCGAACTGCGCGAAGCCGTAGTAGACGATGAACAGTTGCACCAGCAGGGGCGTGCCGCGCAGCACGTAGGTGAAGGCCCAGACCGGCAGCGCCAGCCAGCGCCGCTGCGACACTCGCGCGATGGCCAGGGGCAGGCTCAGCACCGCTCCGGTGACCAGGCTGATGGCCAGCAGCGTCAGGCACACGCGCAGGCCGTCGGCGAAATCGGGCAGGCTCTGCCGGACGATGTCCCAGTCCATGGCCTAGAACGACACCGCCTTCACACCCAGGCTGTAGCGCTTCTCCAGGCGCGACAGCAGCCAGATCGAGACCGAGGTGATGGCCAGATACAGCAAGCCGATGGCCACGAAGAAGGTGAAGGGCTCGCGCGTGGCCGCAGCGGCCAGGTTGGCACGGTGCACCATGTCGTCCAGCCCGATGATGGACACCAGGGTCGTGGCCTTGACCATCACCAGCCAGTTGTTCGAGAAGCCCGGGATGGCGTGGCGCAC
>JANOBX010000106.1:0-4531 GCA_031411875.1 Burkholderiales bacterium
GACACCACCATCGGCTGGCGCTTCGTCAACAAGCTCATGAAGCAGCAGTACGGTGTCGATTCGATGCCCGAGACCGCCGAGAACGTGGCCCTGCAGTTCGGCATCGAGCGCGAAGCCCAGGACCGCATGGCACTGGCCTCACAGCGCAAGGCCGTGGCGGCACAGGAGGCCGGCGTGTTCGACGCCGAGATCTGCCCCGTGCACGTGCCGCAGAAGAAGGGCGAGACCCTGGTGGTGCACCACGACGAACACCCGCGTGAAACCAGCCTGGACGTACTGGCGAAACTCAAGCCCATCGTGCACCCCGAGGGCAGCGTCACCGCCGGCAACGCCAGTGGCGTGAACGACGGCGCCTGCGCCCTGCTGCTGGCCAGCGAGGCCGCCGCCGCGCGCAACGGCCTGACGCCGCGCGCCCGCGTGGTGGGCATGGCCTGCGCCGGTGTCGCCCCGCGCATCATGGGCATCGGCCCGGCGCCGGCCACGCAGAAGGTGCTGGCCCTGACCGGCCTGAGCCTGACGCAGATCGACGTGATCGAGCTCAACGAAGCCTTCGCCGCGCAGGGCCTGGCCGTGCTGCGTGAACTGGGCCTGGCCGACGACGACGCCCGCGTCAACCCGAACGGCGGCGCCATCGCGCTGGGTCATCCGCTGGGCGCCAGCGGCGCGCGGCTGGTCACCACCGCCGTGAACCAGCTGCACCGCAGCGGTGGGCGGTATGCGCTGGCCACGATGTGCATCGGCGTGGGCCAGGGCATCGCGGTGGTGCTGGAACGCGTCTGAGCCGCTGGCCTGCACGGTGCCGCTGCCGGGCGGGCCCGGGCAGCCTCTTCTGAAAGCCGTCGCTTCAGGCCCGCGCCGACAGCCGCACCATGCACCAGTGCGCCGCGGCCAGCAGCCGGTGGTCGTCGCCCCAGCGGCCGACGATCTGCAAGCCCACCGGCAGCCCGTTGCGGCCCTGCGCGAACGGCAGGTGGACGCAAGGCAGGCCGAGCAGGCTCCAGCCGCGGCTGAAGAGGGGGTCGCCGGTGGCCCCGATGCCCGCCGGCGCCTCGCCCAGGGTGCTGGGCGCCAGCAGCAGGTCGAAGTCCTCGAACCAGGCATCGGCCAGGCGACGGGCCTGCAGCGTGGCGGCCAGGCGCCCAGCGTGGGCCGGGCTGCCGATGGCCATGCCTTCATCGAAGAGGTCGCGCAGACGATCGCTCAGGGCCGTGCGGTGCACGGTACGTTCGTGGCTCAGCGAACGCGCCATCTCGTACGTCATCACGGCCTTCTGCAGGGCCACCAGATCGGGCATGGCGGCCGGCCAGTTCGCGTCTTCCATCGCTGCCGCCGTGGGCGCCAGGGCGCGCACCGCGGCCGCCCAGGCGGCCTGTGAATCGGTGTCCATCTGCCCCGCGTCGGGCGTGGGGCACAGGCCGATGCGCGGCGCCTGCGGCGACGCCCATCGGCTTTCGTCGTCCAGCCGTCCGTCGCCGGTCAGCACGGCACCGAGCAGCGCCACGTCGCGCACGCAACGGCCGAACATGCCCACCGTGTCCATCGTCGGCGACAGGCTCTTCGCACCGGCCAGTGGCACGCGCCCCAGGCTGGGCTTGTAGCCGACGACGCCGCAGAAGGCCGCCGGCCGGATGACCGAAGCCGCCGTCTGCGTGCCCAGGGCCAGCGGCAGCATGCCGTCGGCCACGGCCGCCGCCGAGCCGCTGGAAGAGCCGCCCGGGGTGTGCCCCAGGTGACGCGGGTTGCGCGTGGGCCCGGGGTGGAAGTAGGCGAACTCGGTGGTCACGGTCTTGCCCGGCAGCACGGCGCCGGCTTCGCGACACAGCACCACGGCCGCGGCATCGGCCGCCGGCCGGTGGCCGGCGTAGACCGGCGAGCCGTAGGCGGTGGGCTGGTGTGCGGTGTCGAACAAGTCCTTCACCCCCAGCGGCAGGCCGTGCAGCGGGCCACGCCAGGGGCCTGCGTCGAGCGCGCGGGCTTGTGCGAGCGCGGTGGCTTCGTCCAGGTGGGTAAAGGCGTGCACCTGCCGTTCGCGTTCGGCGATGCGGTCCAGGCAGGCGCGCAGCAGATCGACCGCGCTCAGTTCGCGGCGGGCCAGCAGCCGGGCGGCCTGCCAGGCGTCGAGTTCGTTGGGATGCTGGGGGCTCATGGGCGCGGCACTTAGGGTGAGAGATGGACGGGTGGCCCATTCTGACGGCGCGGCCGCCCCCCGGGCCACAGAGACCTCAACCGTCGGCCAGCACCACCCGGTTGCGGCCCTGGTGCTTGGCCTGGTAGAGGCCGCTGTCGGCTCTGGCGACGATGTCGTCGGGTGGCTGGTCTGCCGAATCGACGGCCACGCCGATGGACACCGTCACCTGAAGCCCAGGAGCCACGCCGCCCCAGGGGTGGTCCTGGATGGCCCTGCGAACACGATCGGCAGCGCTGCGCGCCGCGTCCGCGCCCCGGGCGCCGGGCGCCGGTGAAGATGAGCAGGAATTCCTCACCGGCCACCCGGCCCACCACGTCGGGCTTGCGCAGCGCGCCTTTCATCAGTTCCGCCACGAACTTCAACACCTGGTCGCCGGTGGCATGGCCATGCTGGTGGTTGATGCGCTTGAAGAAGTCGACGTCCAGCATCGCCACCGAAAAGCCGACGCCGTTGCGGCGATGGCGCTCACGTTCCTCGGCCAGGGCCGCCGCCAGCCGCGCATGGCTCTCGTCGAGCTGCAGGTGCAAGGCCATGCCGGCGACGTTCACGCTGGCCGCCTAGGCCAGGGTCCACAGCAGGAACAGGCCGCTGAGGAGCTGCCGGACAGGCGTTTCTTGGGGGACCAACAACTCGCTGCCGTGGGAATGATCACGACCACGGTCAAGAGCATGAGCGCCAGGAAGTCGGGGTCAAGCCATGCGACGCCCAGAACCCGGGCCAGCGCCGATCCCGCCTGGAACATGACCAGGCGCGGGTTCTCCAGGCCCCCTGCCCCGTGGCGGCGCACGACCCAGGCACCGCCGCCTGCCACGCAGGTTCCGACGCCGATGAATGCCGTCACCGAGCCCCAGTGCCCCACGCCCTGCAGGCACAGCAAGGCCAGGAAGGCGGCGTCGATCCAGTAGAAGAACAGGACGGCCAGGCAGGCACGGTGGTCGGCCGTGGCTTGTTCCGAGCGCCTGGAAAGGCTTCAGGCCACGGGGGCTTCAGGCCGAAGCGGCGTCGCGATCGCGGACTTGCTGGCTGTCATGCACCGGCATCGGCCACTGCAGGCAGAACTTGAGAGGCAAGCCCGTGGCCCTGGCGGCGAGAATCCCGAAGACATGACGCCGCCCGCAACCGCAACCGCAACCGCAACCGCAACCGCCACCGAGCTGCACAGCGCCTTCTATCGCTTCGTACCCCTGGCCGACACCGGTGCCTTGGCCGCGCAGTTGCGCGCCCTGGGCGAGGCGCTGGCTCTGCAGGGCAGTGTCGTCGTGGCGGGGGAAGGCATCAACGGCACGGTGGCAGGTGCGCCGGCCGCCATCGCTGCCTTCGAGGCGGCACTGCAGCAGCCTGCGCTGCAGCACGGCGTGCTGCGCGGCATGGCCTTCAAGCACAGCGCTTGCAGCACCCCACCTTTCGGCCGCTGGAAGGTGAACGTCAAGCCGGAAATCGTGGCGCTGGGCCTGCCGGCCCTGCCCGCACCCGACGAAGCCGACGCCAGCCACCTGCCCCCGCAGGCCTGGCGCGCGCTGCTGGCCCGCGACGACGTGGTGCTGCTGGACAACCGCAACCACTTCGAGTTTCGCCTGGGCCACTTCGAAGGCGCCCTCGACCCGCAGGTGCACAACTTCCGCGACTTCGTGGCCTATGTGCAGCAGCACGCCCCGGCCTGGCGCGCCGCCGGCCGCCCGGTGGCGATGTACTGCACTGGTGGCATCCGCTGCGACAAGACCGCGCCCTGGCTGCGCAGCCTGGGCCTGCGGGTCTGGCAGCTGCAGGGCGGCGTGCTGAACTACTTCCAGCAGATCGACGACGACGCGCGCGACTGGCGCGGCGAGTGCTTCGTGTTCGACCGCCGCGTCGCGCTGGACTGCCGCCTGCAGGAAACCACCACCACGGCCGAACAGGTCTACGACCCGAAGCACCCCGACGAGGCCTGGCGCCTGCGCCGCGCGCAGGAACTCGAAACCCCTGCCCCGCCAACCGCAGCCGACCATGGCGCGCCCTAGGCCCGCCTGGGCCCCGCCGCTGCGCGACGGCGTGGCCGCCAGCCGGGTGGCGGTGGGCGCGGGCCCCTTTGCCGACGTTGCCGAATTTCTGGAAGCGCGCTTCCCCGGCATTGGCGGCTGGGCGCCACGGCTGGCCCGGGGCGACGTGCTCGACGCCACGGGCCTGCCGCTGCAGGCCAGGTCGCCCTGCCCCCAGGGCATGCTGATCTGGTACTGGCGCGACCCGCCGCCTGAACCCCGCGTGCCCTTCGATGTGCTTGCGCTTGGCGCCGATGTCGGCCAGCGTCGTGGCCAGTTCTTCAGGGTTGCGGGCCAGCATCGCGTGCCGGACCTGCAGCGAGACGCG
>JANOBX010000107.1:0-2397 GCA_031411875.1 Burkholderiales bacterium
GCCGGCGTCCGAGTCGAGCACTGACTGGTGCTGCGAATGCCTCAATTCAGGGAGACCGATTGGCGGTACCGCGCCAGGTATTCGACCTTATGGAGGGGTCTCGAACTTCGCAAAGTGCGCTGCGTTGCCTCGCGTTGCCGACTTGTCCATGTGAAATGGCTGACTGGCGGGCAGGCTTGTTCCCCTACTTGCCGAGCTGCAAAAGTGAAATGACTTACCCAGACAGTGAAATGACTGAACAGAATCATTGTAAGTCATTGTCGCAATTGACGTTTTCGGCCTCCCTCCTTATTGACCCGGCACTTAAGTATTGAACTCAAGCCGCATATCGAACCGGCTCATGCTGGAAGTAGCTCTTGATGCGCTCGGGCTGCCGCTGAACGCTGCTCAGGTGCCTGGCGGTCGCCTTCACGAGTTGCAGCTTCGTGCGCGCCGGAGCCAGCTTCGTGACGGCCTGCTTCAGGTCCGCGTTGGCCATTTCGTTGGGGTTGAGTTCGGGGCTGTAGCTGGGCAGGTAGAAGACTTCGATCTCGTGCTTGTGCTCTGCCAGCCAGGCCTTCACGGGCTTACTGTGATGTACCCGCAGGTTGTCCAGGATCAGGTAGATCTTGCGGCCCGCGTCCTTCACGAGCCGGCGCAGGAAGTCGATGAGGATGTCGGAGTTCAGCGCCCCGTCGAAGGCCTTCCAGCGCATCTGGCCCTTGTTGGTGACGGTAGAGATGACCGACAGGCCATGGCGCTTGTTGTTCACCCGAACCACCGGCGTCTGCCCCTGCGGCGCGTAGCTACGGCCGCGCACGTCGTCGCTGCGCAGGCCGGTCTCGTCGCCCCAGTGGATCTCGGCACCCTCGACCTTGGCGCATGCGGCGATCACGGGGTACTCCTCCTCAAGCCACTTCTTCACCGCCGCCGGCGACTGCTCGTAGGCCTTCTTCATGGGTTTCTGCGGCGTGAAGCCCCAGCGCTCCAGGTACAAGCCCATCGTGCGCACCGCCAGCCTGATGCTGTAACGGTCGCGGATCAGCTCGGCCACGGCTTGGCGCGTCCACAGCGCGTAGACCATCTTCAACTGATCGGGCGTGCGGTCACGGATAAGGCGCTGGACTTCACGCTCTTGCTCTGCGGTGAGGGTGCGGCCGCTGCCCACCGGACGGCCGCCGCGGTCGACGTCCACCCCCTTCCAGCCGCCGGCCTTGTAGGCCTTCACCGCCGCAATCACCGTGGTGCGCGACATCTCGCATTGCGCCGCCGTGTCCTTCAGGCTCGTACCGTCCAGCCTCATCTTCACCGCACGTCGGCGGCGCTCGTTGAGCGCATCCACCGGCAGCGTTCGGGAGTCGATCTTTTCCATGCTCGACCTGACTCTACGACACGTAATAAGTTCAAATGTTTAGTGCCGGATCAATAATCCTTAGTGTACCGAGGAATCGCGCCTTTGCCGGGGAGATGGGCCTTTCACCACAGCTGAGCGCCTTCAGACGCCTGCCCTTTCAAAGGCGGCTGCAAAACCTGAATTGAGCAATCGCGCTGGCCATGGCACGGGCACCTATCCACCTTGGTCTTGCAACCGCTCGCGCGAAGCGAAGCGCGCTGTCACCTCTGTGCACCGCTGAAGCGGATTGAACCGCTGCCTAGGGCAGTCGCAAGGAACAGCCATGGGAGGAACGGAAATCGGCTCCAGGCCAGCCTTGCGACAGCGGGTGCAGCTACTTCGGCGTGCGCCTCGGAAACAGAGCCTTCCGCACCAATCTGACTTCCTCTGCTGTCGGCGAAGCGCCTCGTACATGTTGAAGCGCCGACACGACACCCAAGTACTGGGCTCTTTCTGGCGACTGCTTGGTGGTACCCGAGCGGTTGAACTCCATCAGAAAGCTCGCGTGCCGTTTCGCGATACGTGCGATGCGCGCCATGTCGTCCCCAAACACAGCTGTCACACTCTCCGCAGCCTCCTCGACTCGCTCTCTGGTGTCGTCCATGCAGTCGAGACCTCGGCGGAGGCTGGCCTGCAAAGTACGCAATGTTTCGTCGTCTGGCGGGTCCAGCAGGCTGCAATCGAATCGACAACGGTCACCGGTGTACTTTTTGGCAACCATGAGGGACTCCGCAGCTACGTGAAGGTCCGGCGCCTGGGCCAGCAACCATCGCAGTTGTTCCAGCGATGGAGCACCTTCAACTACGGTGAACTCCACTTCCATGTCAGGACCCAGCAGGTCGCCGCTGTCAAGACAGGTGGCAACGCATTCCGACCAGGACGTCAACCATCGGCCCAGCAGGAGACGCGCTACGTCGCAATCTGGCTGGCACTCGGTCCGCATCCTGTAGGTTTCCCCAGATACGCGAAGCTTGGTACTGGTCGGTGAGGTGCAGCCATTGCTGGTGGACGTGCAATTGATGTTC
>JANOBX010000108.1:0-7837 GCA_031411875.1 Burkholderiales bacterium
TGCAGCCCGCGGTTGTTGAGCAGTGCGACCTGAACCGCATCGTCCACCGTCAGTGGCTTGGCCAGCAGCTCCGCCACGCGTTTGGCGATGGTGTCGAGGTCGGCGTCGCCGCGCGCCCAGTGCAGGTCCTTGCCGATGCGCTCCTTGGTGGTCCGTTCGACGGCACTGAACCCACCGTCGGCGCCGAAGCTCGCGCAGCCCCCCAACACCACCGCGCTGGCGACAAGCGCCAGCACGCGGAGGCCGCGAACGCCGCGCCCTGCGGGCGCTAGACCTTGAATGTCATGGCTCATCGTGCGGCCTCTCAGTGCTTGTGGCCGGAATGGCCCGCGGGCATCGGCGGGGCGGCTAGCGCCGGCGTTGACGCGGGAGCCTGCGAGGGTGCCGCCGGCTTCTCCGCCGCGGCGGGATCGGGTTGCTGCGCCTCGCGCGCGTAGACCCGCCAGCCGCCGATGCGGGCCACGGCATCGTTGGCCTCGCGCCAGGCCACGGGCTTGTCGTCGCCGATGCGACGGAACTGTGCGAACGATGACTCATAACGCACCGAAGGCACCTGGGCTCTCGGGTCCAGCGGATCGGGGCGTGTGGGGGCGGGCGACTGCGCGTGGACCTGCGCGGCCAGCAATAACGTGAGCAGAAGGCTCGGCAAGGCGCACGGGCTGCGCCGGCGCATGGGGATTGGGACCATGGAATCCTCGTGTGAACGTCTCGAGACGTCCCTGTCGCAGGCGCGGCGGGGACGGAACAGGACCTGGCTAGAGGCCGCGCGTCAATGCACGCGCGTCAACCCGAGCCGGTTACACGAGGACGTTTCGAGGGGGGCGGTCCGGCCCGTCGGCGGCGAACGCGTCGACGGTGGGCACGACGGTGGTGAACACCGTCGGCGCTGCTTCGGTGGCCGGAACGACCGGCACTGTGGTCAGGATGGCACCCAGCGAGCAGCAGGAAGCGCAGACGCTGCACTTCTGTTTGGCAGCTTGGCTGGCCTTCAGCATGGATGAAGCGTCGTCGGAGAAAGCGGCTTCGGCCGCCATGCCCGCCTTGAGGCCGTTTGCGGCTACGGCGACGCTGTGATGAGAGTGCTCCGAGCCCGAGGCGGTCACCGCAGTACGGGCTTGCCCGCCGCCGTGGTGCGCGGGACCGCAGAACGCCATGGTCGCGGCAGACGCCCCTTGCACCGGAAACGCAAGGACGATCAGCCAAACCAACAGCGTTCGGACGAACACACTCATGCCCGAAGTCTACTGTGCCCGCCCGGTCGGGGTGTTCCCGATCGGACCAAGCCCTGCACGACAAACCGGCATCCCTGGTGAGGCGCCATGCGCGGATGCGTGAGCGTGCTCATGCATTACCCCTCCCCCTGGGCAGTAGCCACCACTGCTGTGCGCCCCTCCGGCAGAAGGCGCGCTCCAAGCGCGCGCTGCAGCCCCACTACCTGCTGCTGCTGACCTGTCAAAGCCACAGACATTCCGATCTCGGCGCGCTGCGCCGAACGCTGCGCATCCAACAGTTCCAGCAGGTCGGTGCCGCCGGCCTCGAAGCGCTTGCGCGCGAGCTGCTCGGCCACGACGGCCTGGCGTGCCTGTTCCTGCAGGGATGCCAGGCGCAGCTGCCCCTGCCGCATCTGGGCCAGCGCGCTCTCCACCTCTTCCGTGGCCAGCAGCACGCGCTGCCGGTAGGCCAGCAGGGCCTCGCGCTCGCCGGCGCGGAAGGCCTGCAGACGGGCATCGACGCGCGCGTGGTCGAACACCGGGACGGAAACGCTCGGCACCACTAACCACGACGCCGGTGCCGGTTCAGGCCACCACCGTGGTGGCAGAGCCCGTCAAGACGGGCAACTGCTGCGGGTGCCGCGGCTGAAGAGGCCGTGCAGAAGACCTTGAGGCAGGTCAAGTCCGCAGGGCCGGTGCAGTGCGCATACTGGTCAACGAAATCCTAGGAGGTCATCATGAAAGTCGCCCTGGCAGTACTTGGCACCTCGTTCGTGCTGGCCGGTTGTGCCGCCGGCCCCAAGGAACCGGACCACGCAGCCCATCACCCGCCAGGCGCCGCAACGGCCGGTCCCGCGTCACCGACGCCCGGACAAATGGACTCGATGATGAAGTCGATGCAGGAGATGCACGACCGGATGATGGCCGCCAAGACCCCGGATGAGCGAACGAGGCTGATGCAGGAGCACATGAAGCTCATGCAAGACCACATGGCCATGATGGGCCGAATGCGCGGCGGCAAGGGTGGGATGGGGATGGGTGGCGGCATGCCGATGAGCCCCGAGATGATGGGCAAGCGCATGGACATGATGGAAATGATGATGAAGATGATGATGGACCGCGAGGCGATGAAGGCGCCAGCGGCCAGGTAGGTCGAGGCGGGTCATGCATCCCCAGGACCCCACTCCACCGTCGCGCTGGCGTTCGCCGTTGGGCATCTTCATGCTCGTCGCGGGCGCGGTCGGCATCTATTACCTGCTCACCGAGCATCTGACGCACGTGACGCAGGCCATCCCTTACCTGTTCCTGCTGGCATGCCCGCTGATGCACTTCTTCCATGGGCACGGGCACCATGGCCATCGCGACCACGGGCAGCCCAAGGACCGCACACTGCCGCCATGACATGAAGCTCGGGCCTCGCGGTCACGTGAAGGCCGCCGAGCTGGTCTCGGGGATGGGAGCCATCGTTCTGGGCGCCGGCGCGGCGTTGATGCTGCCGGAGTGGCTCCGCGTCTATGCCCTGCCGCTGCTGGCTGGTGGGGCACTCGTCCACGGCCTCGGCATGACCCTGAAGGTCCGCCTCGAACTTCGGGACGGTCCACCCCTCTGGTGGGAGCGGGCATTGTTCTGGCTATGCTGGCTTGGCCTGGCCGCGCTCGGCCTGTGGATTGCAGTCGTCTTCGCCGCTCGATAGCGCGCCCTTGACCTTCCCACCGGGACAAGGTCGAGACTGCCAGCAACAACAGGAGAGCGCCATGCCCGACCGCAGCAGCACGACCCACGATCACGCGCATCACGCCCATCACGCGGATGAGGCCGAGGGCACCCACGTGATGCCCGACGGCACGGTCATGAGGGGCGGGCACCACGACCACGCGGCGCACGGCCACCACGACCACGGGCATCACGTCCACACACCATCGCAGCCGAAGCCCGTCCCTGGAGGCGACCCAGGCCAGGTCGAGTACACCTGCCCGATGCATCCGCAGGTGCGCCAGATGGGACCGGGGAGCTGCCCCATCTGCGGCATGGCGCTCGAGCCCGTGCTGGCGACGGCCGAGCAAGGCGAGAGCCCCGAGCTGCGCGACATGACGAAGCGCTTCTGGATCGGCACCGCGCTGACCGTACCGGTCTTTGCGCTGGAGATGGGCGGCCACCTGACGAACCTGAGTCACTTGCTCGGCCAGCAGATGTCGAACTGGATCCAGCTGCTGCTGGGCACGCCGGTGGTGCTCTGGGCGGGCTGGCCCTTCTTCGTGCGCGCCGTCGCGTCGGTAAAGAACCGCAGCCTGAACATGTTCTCGCTCATCGCGCTAGGCACGGGTGCGGCCTGGCTCTACAGCATCGTCGGGACCGTTGCGCCGCAGCTGTTCCCCGCGAACCTGCGCATGGCCGATGGCGCCGTCGCGATCTACTTCGTGGCGGCGGCGGTGATCACCGTGCTCGTGCTGCTCGGCCAGGTGCTGGAGCTGCGCGCACGGGAGAAGACCTCGGGCGCCATCAAGGCCCTGCTCGGCCTGGCGCCGAAGACGGCGGTGAAGGTGAAGGCCGACGGCAGCGACGAGACCGTCCAGGTCGACGCCATCCAGGTGGGTGACCTGCTGCGCGTGCGCCCCGGCGAAAAGGTGCCCGTCGACGGCGAACTGACTGAGGGCAAGGGCAACGTCGACGAATCGATGGTGACCGGCGAGCCGATTCCGGTGGCCAAGGCCACCGGCTCCAAGGTCACGGCCGGCACGCTGAACCAGACCGGCGGCTTCGTGATGCGTGCCGAGAAGGTCGGCGCCGACACCCTGCTGGCGCAGATCGTGCACATGGTCGCGGCCGCCCAGCGCAGCCGGGCACCCATCCAGCGCATGGCCGACGAGGTGGCCGGCTGGTTCGTCCCCGTCGTGATCGGCGTGGCCGCACTGACCTTCGTCGCGTGGCTGGTCTGGGGGCCGTCGCCCGCGTTCAGCTACGCGCTGATCACCGCGGTGGCCGTGCTGATCATCGCCTGCCCCTGTGCGTTGGGGCTGGCCACGCCGATGTCGATCATGGTCGGTGTCGGCCGCGGCGCGCAGCACGGCGTACTCATCCGCGACGCTGAGGCACTCGAACGCATGGAGAAGGTCGACACGCTGGTCGTCGACAAGACCGGGACGCTGACCGAGGGCCGGCCCAAGGTCGTCCACATCGAACCCACGCCGGGCTTCACCGCCGACGCCGTGCTGCAGAAGCTCGCGAGCGTCGAGCGTGCCAGCGAGCATCCGCTGGCGATGGCCATCGTGATGGACGCGCAGGAGCGCAAGCTGCCGCTGTCGCCCGTCACGGACTTCGACTCGCCCGTCGGCAAGGGTGTCATCGGCACTGTCGAGGGTCAGGTCATCGTTTCGGGCAGCGCGAAGTTCCTGGCCGAGCACGGCGTCGACACGGCGAACCAGGTTGCCGCCGCGGAGGCGCAGCGCCAGAAGGCAGCGACGGTCATCTTCGTCGGCGTGGGCGGCGCGCTGGCGGGCTTCGTGGCGATTGCCGACCCGATCAAGGCGACGACGGGCCAGGCCCTGCGGGCGCTCAAGGCCGCGGGCGTGCGCATCGTCATGCTGACCGGCGACGGCAAGACCACGGCCGAGGCAGTCGGCCGCGAACTCGGCATCGACGAGGTGGTGGCCGAGGTCTTCCCCGAGGACAAGGCCTCGGTCGTGCAGCGGCTGAAGGCCGAGGGCCGCGTGGTCGCGATGGCCGGCGATGGCGTGAACGATGCGCCCGCGCTGGCCGCAGCCGACGTCGGCATCGCGATGGGCACCGGCACCGACGTGGCGATGGAGAGTTCGGGCATCACCCTGCTCCAGGGCGACCTGATGGGCATCGTGCGGGCGCGCACGCTGTCGCACGCGACGATGAAGAACATTCGGCAGAACCTGTTCCTGAGCTTCGCCTACAACGTGGCCGGCATTCCGCTCGCCGCCGGCGTGCTGTACCCCTTCTTCGGGCTGCTGCTGTCCCCGGTGGTCGCCGCGGCGGCGATGGCGCTGTCGTCGGTCAGCGTGATCGGCAACGCCCTGCGCCTGCGGACGGCGAAGGTGGACTGACGGCAGCGGGGCTACAGCCGGCCAGGGCTCCGACCAGGTGGTGACGCTGCTCGAAGCGGCCAAACGCCAGGGCCAGTATTAGCCGCTGCTGGAAGCGGTGCTGCAGGCGCAGCCGACCTGGGCCGACCACGGGCGCCCGAACCCCGACCTCACATTCGAGATCGCGAAGTCCGCCGGCCTGGATATCGAGCGGGCGCGGGAGGACATGGCCCGGCCCGAGATGCAGGCGCTGCTGGCTCACGATGTCGAGGACCTCACCGCGCTGCAGGTGAGCCGGACGCCTACCTTCTTCGTCAACGGCTGCAGCCTGCCCAGCTTTGGGCCGGACCAGCTCGCCGCCCTCGTGGCAGAGGAAGTTGCGAAGGCGAAGCGATAGGCCGACGGCGGCTGGTGATCCGGCAGCCCACCGCCGGTCGTACTCACGCCGCTGACGTCACCGGGTCCGGCATCGAGGCATCGCCGCGATCGGCAGGCGCTTCGCCTGCAGCAGCACGCTTGCGACTTCGCATCAGCCGGTAGATGGCGGGAACGACGAACATCGACAGCAGCGGCGCTGTGACCATGCCGCCGACCATGGGCGCGGCGATGCGTTGCATCACTTCGGAGCCGGTGCCACCGCCGAACATGATCGGCACTAGGCCGGCGATGATGACGGCCACCGTCATGGCCTTGGGCCGCACGCGCAGCACGGCGCCTTCGCGGATGGCATCGAGCAGGTCGGCGTCACCGCCCTGCCCTCGCGCCAGCCGCGCTTCCCAGGCCTGCTTCAGGTACAGCAGCATGATCACGCCGAACTCGGCGGCCACGCCGGCCAGCGCGATGAACCCGATCGCACCGGCCACGCTCAGGTTGTAGCCCAGAAGGTAGAGCAGCCAGAAGCCGCCGATCAGCGCGAAGGGCAGTGTCGCCAGGATCAGCAGCGCCTCGTCGAAGCGCCGGAAGGTCAGGTAGAGCAGCACGAAGATGATGCCCAGCGTGAAGGGCACCACCACCTTCAGCTTGGCCGTCGCGCGCTCCAGAAACTCGAACTGACCCGACCACGAGACCGAGTAGCCGGGCGTCAACTTCACCTGCTCGGCCACCGCCTTCTGCATGTCGATCACTGCCGACTTCAGGTCGCGCCCGCGAATGTCGACGTAGACGAAGCCGGCCAGGCGGGCGTTCTCGCTGCGCAGCATCGGCGGGCCGTCGGTGATGCGCAGCTCGGCCACGTCCGAGAGCACGATGCGTGCGCCGCGAGGGGTGAGGACGGGCAGCTGGCGCAGCTTCTGCAGCGAGTCGCGGACCTCGCGCGGGTAACGCACGTTGATCGGGAAGCGCTGCAAGCCTTCCACCGTCTCGCCGACGTTGTCGCCGCCAACCGCAGCGCTGATCACCGACTGCACGTCACTGATGTTCATGCCGTAGCGGGCCGCCGCGTCGCGGTTGATGTTCACGTCGACATAGCGCCCGCCGGTCAGCCGCTCTGCCAGTGCGCTGCTGACCCCAGGCACGCCTTTCACGGCCTTCTCGATCTCGCCGGCGATGCGGTCGATCTCGGCCAGGTCGGTGCCGGCCACCTTCACCCCGACCGGGCTCTTGATGCCGGTGGCCAGCATGTCGATGCGGTTGCGGATCGGCGGCACCCAGATGTTGGACAGTCCGGGCACCTTGACGATGCGGTCCAGTTCCTCGACGAGCCTGTCGCTGGTCATGCCTTCGCGCCACTCGCCCTTGGGCTTGAACTGGATGGTGGTCTCGAACATCTCCATCGGTGCCGGGTCGGTGGCCGTCTCGGCACGGCCGGCCTTTCCGTAGACCGACTGGACTTCCGGCAGTGTCTTGATCAGCCGGTCGGTCTGCTGCAGCAGTTCGGCCGCCTTGCCGGCCGACAGGCCCGGCAGCGCGGTCGGCATGTAGAGCAGATCGCCTTCGTCCAGCGGCGGCATGAACTCGCCACCGATCTTCAGGATTGGCCAAGCCGTGCTGGCCAGCAGAAGCAGGGCGACGGCAATGGTCGTCTTCGGCCAGGCCAGCACGCCGTCGAGCAGCGGACGGTAGATTGCGATCAGCCCGCGGTTCAGCGGGTTGCGGCGTTCGTCCGGAATGCGCCCGCGGATCAGGTAGCCCATCAACACCGGCACCAGCGTCACCGCCAACCCGGCCGAGGCCGCCATCGCATAGGTCTTGGTGTAGGCCAGCGGCGAGAACAGCCGACCCTCCTGCGCCTCTAGCGTGAACACCGGGATGAAGCTCAGCGTGATGATCAACAGCGAGAAGAACAGCGCCGGGCCGACCTCGACCGCCGCGTCGCCGACCACGCGCCACTGCGCCTCGCCCTTCAGGTCCTCGCCGGGATGCTGGTGCCGCCAGGCCTCGATGTGCTTGTGCGCGTTCTCGATCATCACCACCGCCGCGTCGACCATCGCGCCGATAGCAATCGCGATACCGCCGAGCGACATCACGTTCGCATTGACACCCTGGTAGTGCATGACGATGAAGCTGGCCAGGATGCCCAGCGGCAGCGTCACGATGGCCACAAACGCCGAGCGCAGGTGGAACAGGAACACCACGCAG
>JANOBX010000109.1:0-8490 GCA_031411875.1 Burkholderiales bacterium
GAAATCGCGCAGCACGTCGATTTCCTTGTAGTCGATCTGTTCGACACCGGCGACGGTGAAGCGGCAGAAGCGCTTGCGGCGGAACAGCAGCGCCTGGTTGTTGCGCTTGGGGCGCTTGTCTTTGGAGAAACGACCTTTACCACGGGGCGGGGGCATACGAGCTCCTACTTGAATTCAATTCGATCCGGACGGATCGGTCGGGCTGGGCGCTTCGGCGTCTGGCTCGACCGACGTGATATGGAACAGCAGTCCTCGGCCGTTGCGGGTGCTGGTGATGAAGCCTGCGAACAGGCCCGTTCGTCCCAGCGCCAGCGGCGTCAGCTCCTGGGTGATCGCCCCGATCGCCAGCGCCTTGATTTCCATCGAAACCTGGCGGGGCTGACCGTCTTCGGTGACCGTGGACTCGTGCTGCAAGCTCAAGTCCAGGGCCGTGAGGCCGGCGGGGGTGTACCGAGGGGCCGCTCGCCCCACCAGGGTGGCTGACAGAACCAGGCGGTTCATGCCGGCAGCCCGGGCGGGCAACGGCGCAGCAGGTTCAGGCCGGAGCCTCCTGGCGCTCCTTGCGGGCTTCTTCGCGCTCGACGGCCTTCATCATGATGGAGGGCGCCGTGTCGGCCTTGGGCTTGACCACGGTCATGTGGCGCAGCACGGCGTCGTTGAAGCGGAAGCCGGTCTCGATCTCGGTGAGCGTCTCGTTGTTCACTTCGATGTTCAGGCACAGGTAGTGCGCCTTGACCAGCTTCTGGATCATGTAGGCCAGCTGGCGCCGGCCCCAGTCTTCCACGCGGTGCACCTTGCCACCGGAGGCGGTGACGAGGGTCTTGTAGCGTTCCAGCATGGCCGGAACCTGTTCGCTTTGATCCGGATGGATCAGCAGAACGATCTCATAGTGACGCATGAATACTCCTTGTGGATTCCGCCCGGTCTGGCGCCTGCTCGGGCGCGTTCGCGGTGTCGGGGATGGAAGCTGCCCCGATGCGTCGACATGACGGGTGCAGCAAGGAAAGCCCACGAGTATAGCACCGGGCACCTGCCAGACCCCCGCTGCCGAGCCGGCCGGCGCTGCAGCCGCCCGGCCCCTGCGCCCGGCTTCAGGGCGGCAGCCAGCGCCGCTGTTCGGCCAGCCGCTGCGCGCCCCGAAAGCCGTGCCGCGGCAGTTCGGCGCGCAGTTCGGCCCTCAGCGCGGGCCACAGCTTGAGCAGCAGTTCGGCCGTGGCCAGCGTGTCGGCGGCGGCCTGGTGGCGCACCGCGCAGCGCACCTGCAGTGCGGCCATCCACTCGTCGAGCGAGCGCGCCTTGACGCCGGGCTTCAGCACGGCGGCCAGCGGCTCCAGGTCGAGCCAGGGGTTGGCCGGCACCGGCAGCTGTTCGGCCGTGAAGGCGCGTTCGATCAGGCTGCGGTCGAAGGCGGCATGGAAGGCCACCAGCGGCGAGGGACCCACGAAGTTCAGGAAGGCCGCCAACGCCGCCGGCCGCGCCACGCCGGCGCGCTGCGCGCCCACGCCGATGCCGTGCAGCAGGATGTTGCTGCGGTCCGGCGGCACCGGCCCGGCATCGGGCTGCTGGAGCACGACCTCGAAGCTGTCGCCGAGCTCGATCACCGCCCGCTGCGGCCCCACCTGCACCGCGATCGCCGCGATCGCCAGCAGCCGGTCGCGCCGAGGGTCGAGGCCGCTGGACTCGACGTCCAGCACCACCCAGCGAGTCGGCTCCGCCTGCAGGCCCGGAACACGCCGGCCGCGCCAGGCGTCAAGCCAGGACATGGCAGGCGCCCCGCGTGAAGCCACCGCTCATCGCCGGTAGTCCAGCGCCAGGCGCTGCTGCAGGCTGCGGGCGATGCGCAGGGTCTCCTTCAGCATGCGCAGGTCGATCTCGTTCAGGCTGCGGGTGTCGATCTGGTTCGGGTTGTCGCCGCCGGCGGTCGGCGTGCCCGCTGCGCCCGTTGCACCCTTGGCGCCAAGCTGCGCCTGCAGCCGCAGCATCTGCAGGAACTCGAACGCCGTCACCCAGGCCTGGCCCTCCTGCGGCTGCACGTGCATCAGCGGTGCGGCAGCCTCCAGCCGTGCGCGCGTGCCCAGCGCAGGCAGCCCGTGCGCCAGCGCATACAGGCGCGCCACGTCGACGAAGAGCGCCGTGCCTTGCAGCTTCAGATCGAGCACCGCGCGGCCATCGACGAGCTGCGTGTCGAGCGCGCCGCGCCAGTTCAGCGGCGGGCCATGGCGCAGCGCGTTGTCGGCCATCTGCTTGATGAAACGCGGCACCGCCGCAGGCCGTGTGGCGAGGAAGTGGCGCAGCGGCTCGGTGATCTCGGCGTTGCCGCCCAAGGGGCGCAGGTCGAAGTAGATGCTGGCCTTGAGCAGGTCGTCGGGCGCGCCGTGTTCGATCCAGTGCTCGAAGCGCGTCTGCCACTCATGCACCGTGAGGCAGCACTCGGGGTTGCGCGCCATCACGCCGCCCTTGCACAGCGGGTAGCCGCAGGCGTCGAGCCCGTCGTTGACCTCGGCCGCCAGCGCCAGCCACTGCGGGCGGTCTGTGTCGGGCTGCTCGCTCAGGAAGGCCAGGCCGTTGTCCTGGTCGGTGGACACGGTCTGCTCGCTGCGGCCCTCCGACCCGAAGGCCAGCCAGCAGGCGCGCGACAGGTCGGCGCCCCGCCGCCGGGCCACGAGGTCCACCAGCCGCGCGGTCAGCAGGTCGTTGAGGTGGCTGATGAGCTCGGTCAGCTGCCGCGCCTGCACGCCCTGCCCCAGCAGCTGCCCGGCGAAGCGGCGGATGCCGCCGGCAAGCTGCTGCAGCGTGGCGAGGTCCGGCGCGGCGCGCAGGCCGCTGCTCAGCTGCCTGATCGACTGCCGCTGCAGCGCAAAGAGGTCGCGCTCCGACACGATGTTGACGACCCGACCGCCGCTGAGCACCGGCACGTGGCGCACGCCGTGGCGCGACATCAGCAGCGCGGCGTCCTGCAGCGTGTGCGCGGTGTCCAGGCTGTGCACCGGCGCGCTCATGACCTGCGCGATGGGCGTGGAAAGGCTCAGCTGCGGCAGCGTGACGCGGCCCAGGATGTCGTGCCGCGTCAGGATGCCCACGGGGCTGTGGGCGTCGTCCACCACCAGCACCGAGCCCACGCGCCGCTCGTGCATCTGCTGCAGCGCCTCGCGCAGCGGCGTGCCGGCCGCGCAGGCCAGCGCCTGCCGGGGCGGCAGCTCGCCCAGCCGCGCTTCCAGCGACTGCTCGGCCAGCGACTGCGAGGCCCAGGTGGCCTGCACCGCCTGGCGCGAGAGCGCCAGGAAATGCGCCACGCGCCGGTTCAGGAAATCGGCAAACGGCGCGCTCGCCTCGGCCAGCGCCTGCACGCGGGCCGCCGGCAGGCACAGGCAGAAGGTGTCGTCGTGGGCGGTGTAGGTGGCGGTGACGGCGCGACCCGCCAGCACCGCGCCCACCGGGAACAGGTCACCGGCGGTGTACTCGAACTGCCCCGACACCTCGGCCAGCCCGCGGCGGCCGCTCACGCTGCCCTGGCGCACGAACATCAACGCGGTCACCGGTCCGTGCGCCGGCTCCAGCACCACCTCGCCCGGCGCGAAATAGGCCTGCGTGGCGCCCGCCAGAAAGGCGTCCACGTGCGCGGGCTGCATGCGCGAGAACGGCAGCACCCGCATCAGCTCGCTGCGCAGGTTGCCGATCAGGCTGACCGACGGTGCGTGGCTGTGAAGGGCGGGGGAAGGCGGCGCTGACGGAGGTGGCATGGCTGCGACGAAACGGGGCGGACCTGAACCGGCCACCATCGTAGACCGCAGGGCAGCCCTGGGTACCGGCGGGACACTGACCTGGATCAAGCCCGCCGCTGCACTTCAGCCGCCACGAAAAAAGGGGCCGCACCCCGGAGGATGCGGCCCCTTTCGGGAACCAGGAGCGGTCAGCGCATCAACGCTTGCCGGTGGCCAGGTTCGGGTAGCGCACGTGCTCCACCAGTTGCTGGATCTCGGACTTCGGCGCCGGGGTCAGCAGGCTCACGATGATGATCACCGCAAAGCCCAGCGGCACACCGAACACACCGGCACTGATCGGCAGGATGCCGAACCAGGTGTAGTCGGAGACCGGACCGGTCACGCCGAACAGGCCGCGCATCCAGACCTGCGTGGTGGCCATGTAGTAGAACGTGATGGACACGCCAGCCAGCATGCCGAGCACCGCACCCCACTTGCTGGCGCGCTTCCAGAAGATGCCCAGCACCAGCGCCGGGAAGAACCCTGCCGCCGCCAGCGAGAACGCCGCGGACACGAGGAACAGGATGTCGGCGATCTTCAGCGACGCCACATAGGCCGCAGCCACGGCCACGATCAGCAGCAGCGTCTTGGAGACCATCACCCGGCGCGCGGTGGGCGCGTTGGGATCGATCATCTTGTAGTACAGGTCGTGGCTCAGCGCGTTGGCGATGGTCAGCAGCAGGCCGTCGGCCGTGGACAGCGCGGCAGCCAGGCCGCCGGCAGCCACGAGGCCGCTGATGACGTAAGGCAGACCGGCGATCTCGGGCGTGGCCAGCACGATGATGTCGCCACCGATGCGCATCTCACCCAGCTGGAAGATGCCGTCCTTGTTGATGTCGCTGATGGCCAGCAGTGCCGGGTCGACCTTCGCCCAGGAGCCGATCCAGGCCGGGAGCTGGTCGAACGGCGTGCCCACGAGCACGTTGAACACCTCGTACTTCACCAGCACAGCCAGCGCCGGGGCCGTGAAGTACAGCAGGAAGATGAAGAACAGCGACCAGGTCACCGACTGGCGTGCTTCCTTCACCGACGGCGTGGTGTAGTAGCGCATCAGGATGTGCGGCAGCGCGGCCGTGCCCACCATCAGGCAGAACACCAGCGCCAGGAAGTTGCGACGCGACTCGTCGAAGGTCTTCTGCGCCTTGGCGTCGCCGTTGGGGTCGCCGGCGTAGGCCTGGGCATGCGGGGGCATGCCGGCCAGCGGTCGGGCGCGTCCTTCGGCGGCGGTCTTGGCAGCCGTCCACGCGGTCTTGGCGGCAGCCTCGTCCTTGGGCACGGCAGCCAGCGCCTTCTCGGCGGCCTGCACTTCGGCCAGCGGGGCGTTGGCGGCGCGCAGGTCGTCGACCCGCTTCTGCGCAGCGGCGCGGTCCGCTGCCAGGGCCGTGGGCACGTCCTTGAGCTTGGTGCCCAGGTCTTCGGCGCGCTGCTTGAAGATCGCGATGACCTCCTGCTCCTTCGGGTCGGCGATCAGCACCTTTTCCTTGGCCGTGACCTTCTCGAGCTGCGCACCGTAGATGGCCTGCGGCACCGGCACGCCGGTCTGCTTCACCGACAGCCACACCACCGGGATCAGGTAGGCAATGATCAGGATGATGTACTGCGCCACCTGGGTCCAGGTCACGGCACGCATGCCGCCCATGAACGAGCACACCAGGATGCCGCCAAGGCCGACGAACACGCCGATCTCGAAGGACACGCCCGACAGGCGCGTGGTGATCAGGCCCACGCCGTAGATCTGCGCCACCACGTACACGAAGGACACGAGGATGGCGATCAGGATGCCGACGAAGCGCGCCGCGTTGCCCTCATAACGCGCACCCAGGAAGTCGGGGATCGTGAACTGCCCGAACTTGCGCAGGTACGGCGCCAGGAACAGCGCCACCAGGCAGTAGCCGCCGGTCCAGCCCATGATGAAGGCCAGGCCGCCGTAGCCGCTGAGGTACAGCGTGCCGGCCATGCCGATGAACGATGCGGCCGACATCCAGTCGGCGCCGGTGGCCATGCCGTTGTAGACGGCCGGCACGCGGCGGCCGGCCACGTAGTACTCGGCCGCGTCGTTGGTGCGGCTCATGATGCCGATGCCGGCATACAGGCCTACTGTGGCGAGCAGGAAGACGATGCCGATGGCACCGCGGGACAAGCCCATCTGCTCGGCAACGGCCAGCGCCAGCACGAAGACCGCGAAGCCCCCGGTGTACCAGCCGTAGACCTTGTTGAGGCCCTTCTTGAAGGCCGCATTGGCCTCCTTGTTGGAGACCCCGGTCTGGGGTTCGAAACTCAAGCCTGCCATGTCATTCCTCCTCCTGGACGCCGTGCTCGATGTCCAGCTTGTTCATGTAGTTGGCATAGAACCAGATGATCGCCACGTAGATGACGAGCGAGCCCTGGGCAGCCATGTAGAAGCTGAAGGGCCAACCGAAGAAATTGAAGCTCAGGTCGCGCGCGAAATAGGCCAGCACATAGGTCACGACGAACCAGATGCTCAGGAGGATCGCGGTGATCCTCAGGTTCTTTCGCCAGTACGCCTGGTGGTTCTCACTCACCTGCATCGCAGTCACCTCTTTCGTTGAAGTGGGTCCGGGCGGACCCCGTGGTTTTCAGGGGCGGCGTGCGGACACGCCAGGTCTCTAATGAGCGCCCGCTGCCCCGTGCGGCAGGCGCCTGGAACACACACCTCAGGCCGACGAGCCCCTGGCCAGCAGGCCGGTCTCGCGTTCGAGCTGGGCCGCCACCTTGGGCTCGAAGCCCTTCAAGTGGCGGATGATCTTCACGGCCTCGTCGGGCTCGCGCCGGTCCACGTGCACGCGGGCCAGCTGGTACCAGCCGTAGGGGCTCATGGGTTGCAGTTCCGTGTTGCGCTTGAGGGCGGCGATCGCCTCTTCATAACGCTGCAGGCGGATCAGCACGAGCCCGCGGCCGTACCAGGCGCGGTCGAGCTTGGGGCCCAATTCCGTGGCGCGCGTGAAGGCGGCGAGCGCCTCTTCCCATCGTTCGGCCGATTCGAGGATGAAGCCGTGGTTGAACCAGGTCGCGGCATCGTCGCCACGCACCTGCACCAGGCGCTGCGAGTCGGCCAGCGCGGCTTCCAGGCGGCCGGCCTGCATGTGCAGGTTGCAGCGGCTGGACAAGGCGTAGCCGTCGTTCGGCAGCCGTTGCACGATGGCATCCAGCCCCTGCATCGACCGCGCCGGCTGCCCGAGGACCAGCCAGGCGATCACGCGCCACTTGCAGGCGAGGTATTCGATGCGATTCATTGGCAACCCACCATGTTCGACCCGACACAGAGCCGGATCCGTTCGAACGTGACCACCACCCAGATCAGCAGCAGCAGGAAGAAGGCGACGAAGCCCACGTGCGCATCGGCCACCTGGCGCGGCGCGATCCAGCGCGCTGCAGTCGTGAAAGGGCGTGTCAGCACCTTCAGCAAGGAGTAGAAAAAATTGGACTCGCGCTTCTCACCGGCCAGGATGAACAGCAGGCCCTGGCCGAGCAGCGCCATGAGCGCAATCTCGCTGACCAGCTTGATCGATGACAACAAGAGAAGCACAGGCGCCTTGATTCCTATCAAACGTCCCGGACTGTTTCGCCGCGGGCTTACCGTTGTCTGACAAAAAGCCCGCTGGCGCACGCATGTCCCGATAGGTCTTTCCCTAGGTGGAACCCCATTTGCAGCGGAGACAAACCGCGGTTTAGCCAAAAGAAAAGGGGCCCCGCAGGGCCCCTTCCAGTGCAGTCGCCAGCGCCACCGGCAGGGCCATCAGCCCTTGGACAGGCGCACCCAGGTGTCGATCACGGTGTCCGGGTTCAGGGAGATCGAGACGATGCCTTCCTGCGCCAGCCAGTCGGCAAAGTCGGGGTGGTCGCTCGGGCCCTGGCCGCAGATGCCGACGTACTTGCCGGTGGCGCGGCAGGCCGTGATGGCGCGCGAGATCATGGCCTTGACGGCGGGGTCGCGCTCGTCGAAGTCATGCGCCAGCTGCTCCAGGCCGGAGTCGCGGTCCAGGCCCAGCGTCAGTTGCGTCAGGTCGTTGGAGCCGATCGACATGCCGTCGAAGTGCTCCAGGAACTGGTCGGCCAGGATCGCGTTGCTGGGCACCTCGCACATCATGATCAGGCGCAGGCCGTCGGTGCCGCCGTCGGCGGCGCGCTTCAGGCCGCGCTCGGCCAGCATGCGCACCACAGTTGCGGCCTGCTTCACGGTGCGCACGAAGGGCACCATGATCTCGACGTTGGTCAGGTCCATCTCGGTGCGCACGCGCTTCAGCGCCTCGCACTCCATCGCAAACGCGTCGCTGAACTCGCCGCTGATGTAGCGGCTGGCGCCGCGGAAGCCCAGCATCGGGTTCTCTTCATCGGGCTCGTAGCGCGTGCCGCCGATCAGCTTGCGGTACTCGTTGCTCTTGAAGTCGGACAGCCGCACGATCACGGTCTTGGGCCAGAAGGCGGCTGCGATGGTGCTGATGCCCTCGACCAGCTTGTCGACGTAGAAGGCGCGCGGCGACGCATGACCACGGGCGACCGACTCCACCGCCTTCTTCAGGTCGGGGTCGATGTTGGGGTAGTCGAGGATCGCCTTCGGATGCACCCCGATGTTGTTGTTGATGATGAATTCCAGCCGCGCCAGGCCGACGCCGGAATTGGGCATCTGCGCAAAGTCGAAGGCCAGCTGCGGGTTGCCCACGTTCATCATGATCTTGATCGGGCAGTACGGCATCTCGCCGCGCACCAC
>JANOBX010000110.1:0-3339 GCA_031411875.1 Burkholderiales bacterium
GGGCGGCATTGCCGGTGTCATGCCTGCAACCACAGATGTGGCTTGGCGAGTCAACGCGTCTTTCACCAGACGGTCGGCAATGATCACGTAACCCACCATGTAATACACCAAGTCCAAGTAAGCCAGGCTCAGGAATGCACCGCCAACCAGGTAGCCGATGATGCTGACATGGGTCATGCGCATCAGCAGAGGCAGCCATTGGCCGAGTTCAGGTAATTCCTTCGAGATCTTGATCAGACTCCTGGCCTTCAGCCACACGGCCGTCCACATGCCGAGGAACAGGCCCAGGCCGACAAATCCATGCTCCCCCAACATCTGAAAGTAGATGCTGTGGGCGACGAAGATGACCCCGTCAAAGATCTGCCACTCGCCGCCCCTGGGTGCATACAGGCCGAACACGACTCTTGAGTCGGCGCGGAACCCAGCACCCACGAAGGGCCGGTCGACCGCCGCGTTCCACAGCGTCGTCCACGTCCAGATGCGGGACATCGCCGACGAGTCTTCCTTGTAGGTGCCGATGGTGTCCATGCGCTGACTCCAGGACTCGGGCATGAAGGCAATCGCAACCAGCAGCCCCACCACCATCAGCATCGACATCCGCACTGGCTTGTCGCTCTTGAGACCCAGAAAGGCAGCCATGACCACGATGGCCAGCAATGCACCCCGGGACTGCGTGCCCAAGATGGACAGCATGCACAGCACCATGCACAACATCAGCACGCGCTTGAGCCACTTGTTGGCTGCGATGTGGCGCATCCAGTACAGGTACGGCACGAGCATCGTGAGCCCCACACCGAGTTCGTTGTTGCCCTCCAGCAGACTGCCCGTGGGCCCCCAAACTCGCTCTGCCCCCCCCTTGGCGACGGTGAAGATGCCGCCCTTGATGCCATAAAACGTCACCGAAAGCGTGACGATGATGACCAGCGTCTTGAGGTGCTTGGGCTCCACCACAAGCATCAGCGTGATCAGCAGCATGAGCTGGATCTTTGCCACGAAGACCCAACGCTCGATGATCAGGTCTGGATGATTCAGTGCAAAGAACGAGGTGAACGTCATCCACAAGAACAAGCTGACCCACAGCACCGTCAAGGGCGTCAGTGGCAAGGCACGCTTCTGCTTTGCTACCACCCACATGACCAACGTCAGCGCCGCAATGGCCTGGGCAAACGGCAGTGAATGAGCGAAACCATAGGCCAGCCTATGCGGACTCATCATCGAGAACCAAGCCCACAGGTACGCGCCCCACACCGGGTTCTTGAAGACGCCCAGCAGCAGCAGGCCCGTCACCGTCACCAGAAGCAAGTCACGCACGACGCTGCAAGCCGTTCAGCGGCTGGTCAGCGCGTGGCTGATCACGTACCGGTACTTGCCCGATTTTTCGGGTGCGATGGCATCTACAGGCTGGATATCGACCTGCACGCCCTGCCCCAGCCGCGCCTTGAAGCCGCTGGCGATGGTGGCCTCATGGCTGTTCAGCCAGCCCGCCCCTTGCACCACGTCCACGCTGGTGCGGCCCAGGTCGTGCTGCACGATCTTGAAGCCCTGCACGCCGGGCAGGTCTCGCAGGATGTAAATCAGCGCCAGGCCGTGCATCACGGTGCCGTCCTGCGCCAGCACGAAGTCGGTGCTGCGGCCCTGGATCTCGGCCAGCATCGGCAGCCCGCGGCCGCAGGCGCAGGTGGCCGTGCTCTTGATGGCCATGTCGCCGGTGCGGTAGCGGATGAACGGGAAGTCGCGCGTGGCCAGGTGCGTGACGACGATCTCGCCGCTGGTGCCGTCGGACACCGCGTGGCCGTCTGGGCCGACGATCTCCACCACGATGTCTTCGGCGGTGATGTGCATGCCACCCTGGGGACACTGGTGGGCAATGAAGCCCGCGTCACGCCCGCCGTAGCCGTTGGCCACTGGGCAGCCAAAGCCCTGCTCGATGTCAGCGCGCTGGTCGTCGTACAGCCGCTCGCTGGTGACGAAGGCCACGCGGATGCCCAGGTCGTTCATGGCCACGCCGCGTTTGCGGGCGTGACGGGCAATGTGGCTCAGCGCCGAGGGGTAGCCAAACAGCATGCGCGGGCGCTGCGCGCGGATGTCGGCGATGAAGCCGTCCAGGCTGGCGTCGCTCATCTGGAAAGCCGGCAGCAGCCGCGTGCGCAGCAATTTGTCGCGCACGGCGCGCACGCGGTCCTGCGCACCCAGCTCGATGGGCGAACCCCAAACCACGGTTTCGGGGTCGCCGATGTCCACGCCCCACCAGCGGGTGGCGCGCCACTTGGCCGCCACGTCGTGGCTCACGCGCTCGTTGCCGATGAAAAAAACCAGCGGCTCGCCGGAGCTGCCCCCTGTGTTGAGACGGCTCAGGGTGCGGGCGTGGTCATGGCTAAAGGCGTCTCCGCCCTGGCGAATGTCGGCCTTGGTGAGGAAGGGCAGGCGCTGCAGGTCAGTCACGCTGTGCACCGCGGCGGGGTCAAAGCCCACGCGGGCGAACAGGTCGCGGTAATACGGCACGTGCCGGGCCGCTTGCAGCAACAGCTCGCGCAGGCGCTGGGCCTGCAGTTGCTCGATGCGCTCACGCGGCCACCACTGCGACTGCTCCAGGCCGCGGCGCACGGCCACGGTGTCGTGCCGCTTCAGCCGCTCGTGCAGCGGAAACACCACGCCGGACACGAACCTGGTGTACAGGCCGCTCATGGACGCTGCCCCAGCGCGGGTGCGGCGCCGGCAGCACCCGGCCGCACCTCGCTGTACACGGCTGCCCACAGCGGCGCCACCTGGGCCCAGGTGTAGCGCTGCACCTGCTGCAGCGCGGCCGTGGCCAAGCGTTGCGCCTGGGCCGGGTCGTCCAGCAGGCGCAGCACGGCAGCGGCCAGGGCTGCGGGGTCGTCGGGCGGCACGAGCAGCGCGGTGTCGCCGTCCTTCACGATGTAAGGCACACCCCCCACGGCGGTGCTGACCACCGGCACGCCGCTGGCCATGGCCTCCAGCACGGAGTTGGGCATGTTGTCCACGCGTGTGGGGTTGATGGAAACAGTGCTGCTGCGCAGCAGCAGCGCCATCTCGTCGCGCTCAAGCCGGCCTGTGAAGCGCACGGCGTCGGCCACACCCAGGCTCTGGCACAGCGCCTTGAGCTCGGCTTCCTGCGGGCCGCTGCCGGCAATCAGCAGCTGTGCGTCAGCATGGCGCTGGCGCACCTGCACGAAGGCACGCAGGGCCACGTCGTTGCCGTACAGCGTTTCAAGGTTGCGGGCCACCAGCAGCTGCCGGTGCGCGCGCGGCGCATCGGGCGGCAGCGGCACGAAGCGCTGGATGTCGATGATGTTGGGCACCACCCTGGCAGGCATGGCG
>JANOBX010000111.1:0-3173 GCA_031411875.1 Burkholderiales bacterium
GCATCTCCGTCATCCAGGAGGATCGCGCCGCGGTGCACGTCCGGCCCGGCGAGCTCGACGGTGCCAGAAAGCTGCGCCGGGTGATTGCCTGAGGACACGATGATGAAAAGCATCGAGCGCAGTCTTCTGACCTCACACCAGACCCCTCGCCGACGACATCTGAATGTGTAGCTGTGGGAGACGAGTCGACGTCTTCCCGATCACCTTACCGCTGAGACTATTTGGGGAACCGCCATGACCATGCCATCGGAACGCCGTCGAGCCCTGCGTTGGGCGAGGGCAGTCCTTCAAGATATTCGCGACGACCCAGGGGTACCTGCGGCTTTGGGGGCAGACGCAGCGGCGGTACTGGCTGGTTTTCCGGACGATCGTGCAGTGGCCACCTGCTTTGTGGAAGAGGATGACGAGCACCTCAAGCGGTACCTGGAATCGATTGAGGCCGCGCATGACATTCTGACGCGGGCCAAACGCTGCCCGGATCTCACCGAGCAAACGCGTATCGCTGCACTTGCCACGGATCGGCACTATCCCCAGCGCTGGGAGATGAGCGAGCCACCCCGGCCCATCATCCCGTGCAACTGGGTCGAGTTCTATCTGCTCCGGGACCTGGACGCCGAGACGATGCGGCTGGAGTTGCTAGAACTTGGCATCGCAGACCCTGACTTGGCCTGCGAGCGGCTGCAGATGCTCAGGGGCGCACAGGCGAGTCCGCCGTGATACCCAACGGATGCCAACGGATACCCATGCGGTATCAAGAGTTGGTCCGATGCTGCGCGCCCGCGCGAAAACTTAACGACTGAGCTTGGCAGCCCTGGGCTGGTTTGATAGCCTTCGGACATGTCGACCCGACTCCCACACGCTTTTCGCATACCGCCACGGCCAGGCCGTGGCGCTGCATAGCGACTGCTGAGCACAGGCTCGCGTTCGCTCACCCACGAGGCCCTGGCACTGCGCACAGGGCCTTGTCGTTTCTGGACCAGGCCCTGCGCGCACCCATCACTGCGGGTGTAGCTCAAAGGTCAGAGCGGCCTCTTTATAAGGGGACGATCCAGGGTTCAAGTCCCGGCGCCCGCACCAACTGTCAACGCAGGAGGTGCCTCGTGCCCCACAACTTCCCAACGACATGGCCGCCGATCATGGCGGTCTTCTTCAGCAGGTACCCCACCTGGGAGCCACCCGTCTTCGAGCCGATCCCCTTGGGATGGGACATCGACATCGTGGGTGCGCTCACGCGGCTGCACGGCCTGCAGTACGAGCAACTGGTGAAGCTCACGCTCGCCGAGGTCGGCGCACGGGATGGCGATCTCCATCTCAAGGTGGCCGTCGCCGACGGTTCGAAGGCGGCCGCAATCGAGCTCGCCCGGACGGCTGACGAGAGGCAGTTTCGGAGTCGGACGGGTCCGGGCACCCTGACCGACAAGATCGACGAGATCTGCCGTGACGCCGTGCTGTCCACGGCCCGCTGGTGCGTGGTGTGCCCGGCGCTGTGCACCAGGCGGATCGGGCCGTGGCGCTTCTGCGACCTCCACAGCGAGATGTCGCCGGCGCCCTGAATCAGGTCAACAACTGTCTCCTGTCCGGCCCTCGCCTGCGAACCTCTGATGTCGACCGGTGGCGGGGCTGCAATGAAGGAATCTCGATGCGCACACCACGCAACACACCATGGAAACGGCCGCTCTACGTGCTGGCCTACAACCCCAGCAAGACTACATCTCCCCCGCCCCGCGGCTATGCCTGGGGGTGGAACCGGGACTTTAAGGATCTGTTTCTGCTGCTGCCTGCTGCGGTGATCATTGAGTGCGAGCGGGAAGCCCGCGCTGAGGATGAGGCTGCGCTGGTCGGTACGCCTGATGATGATCCTGATGCCGCCGGTGCAGCAACCGCTTCAGTCGCTGCAAAAGCGGCCACATCGACGACCGCCCTAGCATCCGCTACTGCGACGGACGGGACCCGTGCTGCGGCCCCGGCACCCAGTGCCGTTGCGCCGAGGCCTGTGGTGGAGTCCAATGCGTGGCAGGCCAACACCATCAAGCGCAGCACTCCAAACGATCGTGTCGTGTTGCCGACGGACATGGACCTTTGGGCAGAGCAGCCCACAGGCGGGACCTGGCACCAGGTGTTCACCCCGGCGCGGCTGCTGCAGGCGGTGTCGGACTTCAACGCCGGGATCACCAACACGGACCGGGAGAACCGGCCGCGCGACGCTGCGATTTTTCGCAACTTGATCGCAGAGGGTCCGTGGCGCCGGGTGGCTCGGCCCGCCGATCCAACGGCAGTCCTCGGTGCGCTGCGCAGCGAAGCACCCCACATGGGGGCTGCGATCGAGGTCGTGGCAGAGTATCTTGCCCTGAACGCCATCAGTCCTACCCTGGTGCGGCTGCCGCCGATGCTGCTGGTTGGCACTCCGGGTGTCGGCAAGACCTACTTCGCCACCCGGCTGGCCGAGTTGCTGGGGGTCCCCTTGCACCTTGCAGACATGTCGGCGCAGCAGACCAATTCGCTCCTGCACGGCACGGAGCGGCACTGGGCGAACACCACGCCGGGTTTGCTCTGGCAATCCATCTGCGCCAGCACCAGCACCGATGATGAGTACGCGGGCCCCGAGGGCGACCCCGGCACCCGGGGTATCGCCAACCCCCTGATCCTGCTGGACGAGCTGGACAAAGTCAGCCGGCGGGCAGGTCGGTACGACCCGCTCGGACCCCTGCACCAAGCGCTGGAGGTCAGCACCGCGCGGCGGACGACCGATCAGTCGATTGGCTTGACGTTCGACGCATCGCTCGTGAGCTATGTCGCGACGGCCAACCGGCTGAGCGGGATTCCAGAGTCTCTGCTGAGCAGGATCACCTTGGTCCACTGTGCTGAGCCTTCACCGGCTGAGGCCCTTGCAGCCACCAAGGCCGCGATTGCCAAGCTGATGGCCAGTGAGCTGGGCAGGTCGTTCAAGGAAATCGACCGCGCTGTGGCGGTCACGCTGGCGGGCGTGCCGCTGCGCCGAGTCATCGCGCTGGTGACCGCGGGGATGGCCAGGGCCTCGGCTGCGGGACGCAGGGTGGTTCGACTGGCGGACGTCGCGGGGCCGCAACCCGGTCCGGGCGCGGCTCCGAATACGCATTGACGCGGGTCGGAGTGTTTGGAGCTTACAGCTCGGCGTTGCGCCGGGCAGGAACCAT
>JANOBX010000112.1:0-10359 GCA_031411875.1 Burkholderiales bacterium
CCCCCGTTCTATCCATCGGGCGCCCCCGGCGCCCGTGTCGGCCCCCCGCCCCCCCCCGCGCCGGGGGGGGGGGTAAATGAACGTCGGGGCCCCCCCGGCTCTCCCAGCCCAGGGGACCAAGTCAGAGTGCCAGGTCCGCAACGGACCGCTCGCAGCCGCTCGACGGCCGCCCGGCCTCAGGTACCCGAATCGGGCGAAGACAGCAGCGGCAAGCTGCCTTCCGAGTCTGCTCCCAGCAGGCCCACCTGGCTGTAGATGCCCAGCTTGGCCCGGGTGTCGGCGATGTCCAGGTTGCGCATGGTCAGCTGGCCGATGCGGTCGGCCGGGGTGAACGCGCCCTGGCCGCTCTCCATCGTCAGGCGTTCGGGGTGGTAGGTGAGGTTCGGGCTCTCGGTGTTGAGGATGCTGTAGTCGTTGCCACGGCGCAGTTCCAGCGTCACCTCACCCGTCACCGCACGCGCCACCCAGCGTTGTGCGGTTTCGCGCAGCATCAGGCACTGCGGGTCGAACCAGCGGCCTTGATAGAGCAGCTTGCCCAGGATGCGGCCGTTGGCGCGGTACTGGCCGATGGTGTCTTCGTTGTGGATGCCGGTGACGAGCCGCTCGTAGGCGATGTGCAGCAGCGCCATGCCCGGGGCTTCGTAGATGCCGCGGCTCTTGGCTTCGATGATGCGGTTCTCGATCTGGTCGCACATGCCCAGACCGTGGCGGCCGCCGATGGCGTTGGCTTCCATGAACAGGTCGACCGCGCTGGCGAAAGTGCGGCCGTTCAGCGCCACCGGCCGGCCTTCCTCGAAGCGCACGCTCACCGTCTCGCGCTTCACGTCCACGTCGTCGCGCCAGAAGGCCACGCCCATGATGGGCTTGACGATGTGCATGCCGCTGTTCAGGAATTCCAGGTCTTTCGCTTCGTGCGTGGCGCCCAGCATGTTGCTGTCGGTGCTGTAGGCCTTTTCGACGCTCATCTTGTAGTCGAAGCCGGCTTGGATGAGGTATTCGCTCATCTCCTTGCGGCCGCCCAGTTCGTCGATGAAGCGTTGGTCCAGCCAGGGCTTGTAGATCTTCAGCGCCGGATTGGCCAGCAGCCCGTAGCGGTAGAAACGCTCGATGTCGTTGCCCTTGTAGGTGCTGCCGTCGCCCCAGATGTGGACATCGTCCTCGCGCATGGCCACCACCAGCGCGGTGCCGGTGACGGCGCGGCCCAGCGGCGTGGTGTTGAAGTAGGTGGCGCCACCCGTGCTGATGTGGAAGGCACCGCACTGGATGGCGGCAATGCCTTCGGCCACCAGCTGCGCCCGGCAGTCGACCAGGCGCGCCTTCTCGGCGCCGTAGGCCAGGGCCTTCCTCGGAATGTCGTCGTAGTCGCTCTCGTCGGGCTGGCCCAGGTTGGCGGTGTAGGCGCAGGGCACGGCGCCCTTGGCGCGCATCCAGTGCACGGCGGCGCTGGTGTCCAGGCCGCCAGAAAAGGCGATGCCGACGCGCTCGCCGGCCGGCAGGGTTTGGAGGATGTGGGTCATGAACGGGAAGATGCGGCTTGTCCGGAACTGCGGATTGTCGCAAGCCTGGGCGGCAGGTCGGCGCCGGCCTCGCCGCGGGCCCAGGCCAGGTGGCGCGCCACGTCGGCGCGCAGGGCGTGCAGCGCCACCGGCTTGGTCCAGTAGTCGACGAAGCCGGCGGCCAGGGCCGGGGCCACGCTGGTGGGCAGAGCGTCGGCCGACAGCATCACGGCCACCGGCGGGGGGTAGCCCTGGGCCTGGGCCAGGGCGTTCAGTTCTCCGAGCAGTTCGACACCGTTGATATCGGGCAGCTGCTTGTCGATCATCCACAGGTCGAAGCGCTCGCCGGCATGCACCGCCCTCAGCGCCTCGGCCGCCGTGGCGAAGACGGACAGGGTGAGGCCGGGAATGCCGAACAACATCTCGCGCACCAGCAGGGCGTTGACCGGGTCGTCCTCGACGTAGGCCAGGCGGCCTTGCGGCAATGGCCGCGCCACGCTGGTGGCCGCCACGGGCGCAGCATCGGGCGCTGGTGCAGGCTCGTGCGCCCGCGGCAGGCGCAATGAAAAGACACTGCCCTCGCCGGGCGTGCTGGCGACGTCGATGTGTCCACCCATCAACTCGGCCAGGCGCCGCGAGAGTGCCAGGCCCAAGCCGCTGCCCTCGATCTGGCGTTCGGCAGCGTTCAGCCGCTCGAAAGGCACGAACAGCCGCGCCAGGGCCTCGGGGGGTAGACCCGGCCCGGTGTCGGCCACGGCGACCACGAGCTGCTGGCCTTCGGCCGCCAGCCTCACGTCGACGTGTCCGCCAGGGCGATTGAACTTGATGGCATTGCCCACCAGATTGCTCAGGATCTGCACCAGGCGCGTGCGGTCGGCCAGGACGCGGTCGTGGGTCGTCAGCAGGCCGGGGCTCAGGCGCAGCGCCACCGCCGATGTCTCGGCCTGGGGCTCCAGCAGGGCCATGGCTTCGGCAACGACGTCGGGCAGCGACTGCGGCGCCAGCCGCAGCTCGACCTGGCTGGCTTCGATGCGGCTGATGTCGAGCACGTCGTTGACGAGGCGAAGCAAATGGGCGCCCGCCTGCCGGATGCGCTGCAGGTCGCCACGCTGGGCCTCGGAAAGGCGGGCGCCGGGTCGGCCCTCGATCAGGTCGGCGAAACCCAGCACCGCATTCAGCGGTGTGCGCAGGTCGTGGCTCCAGCGTGCCAGGAAGTCGGTCTTGGCGCGGTCGGCCTGCTGCGCCGCGAGGCCGCGGGCACGCTCGGCCACGCCTTCGCGCAGCAGCAGGCGCGCGCTTTCGAGCGACTGCCCGAGCTGGGCGATCTCGTCGCGCCCTTCCACTTGAATGGGTTGCTCGAAGTCGCTGCGCGACAGGTGCCGTGTCGCCACCCCCAGGGCGTGCAAGCGGCGCACGGTGGAGCGCGAGAACTCCCGGTACAGCAGGAAGAGCAGGGCGAGCACGGCCACCAGCGCCAGCACGGCCAGCGCGCGCGAGAGTTCGGCGCTGGCCAGATCGCGCGCGTTGGCGGCGCGCTGCACCGACACCAGGGTTTCGTTGACCACGGCCAGCAGGTCGATGACCGCCGTGCCGTCGGCGAAGTGGCGACCACCGGCACCGTCGTCGCTTTCGGGCAGACGCACCGCCAGCATCGAGCGGCGGTGGAAGGCCTCGGCCTCGTTCAGAGCGTCCAGCACCGGCCGACCCAGGCCGCCGTGCAGGCGGTCCAGCCGCGCCAGCGTGGCCGGGTCGGCGCGCAGCAGTTCCAGGCGGCGGGCGGTGGCTCCGGCGTGCAGCAGATAGGTCTGTGCCGCTTCGCGCGTGGCCTGCTGCTGGGTCAGGATGGCGCTGCCCCAACCGCGCTGGCGCGCCACTTCCTCGATGAGCATGGGCAGGCGCACGAACACCATGTCGTTCTCGGTCGCGCGCTCGGGCACCATGGCCAGGCCCTGCCCCAGACGTGCCGAGACGGTGAGCAGCGTGCTGACGACGGCGTTGTGGCGTTCGAAGTTGCTTCCCAGGTCCAGGGCCTGGGGCAGGCGGGTCAGTGCGAGCAGCTCGGCGCGCAGACCGGCCGGGTCGGGCAGGCCGGTCTGGCGCCAGCCTGGCGCGTCGAGTTGCGCGATCACCCCGTCCAGCTGGGGCAGCATGAACTGTTGTTCGGCCACGAGCTGGCCACTCACGACTTCGCCACCGGCCAGCACGGTGGCGGTCAGGTCGCGATGGCGACCCACGGAAACCGCCAGGGTGCGGATCTCATCGGCCGCCACGAGCGAGGCTTCCACCGCATTCAGCGCCTGCACCCGGGTGTGGAAGGACGCCACGCCAATGCCCGATGCCACCAGCAATGGCCCGGCGATCAACAGGCCGACCACGGCGAACTTCAGGGCAAAGCGCGTATGGTTGAACCAGCCGGTCAACAGACGGGGGGTCATGGATCAGGAAGAACCCTCAGGGCAAGGCAGGACGGCCCGCCGACGTGCGCGACGCAGAATAGAGGAAAGCTCCACTGCCGTCAGTAGCCCATGCGGGTGACCCCCCGTGAACATCATCCGGTTTGCTGATGACCTACCAACTCTTTCGTGGCACGACACCGCTGCTGGTCAGCGTGCCGCATTGCGGCACCGAATTGCCGCCCGGCCTGGCCGAACGAATGGTGCCGCGTGCCCGGGCGCTCGAGGACACCGACTGGTTCCTGGACAGGCTTTACGCCTTTGCCTCCGAGATGGGTGCCAGCGTGCTGGTGCCACGGTACAGCCGCTATCTGATCGACCTCAATCGTCCCAGCGAGAACACGCCGATGTACCCGGGCCAGAACAACACCGAGCTCTGCCCGACGCGTTTTTTCACCGGCGAAAGCCTGTACCTCGAAGGCCAGGCACCCGGCGACGCTGAAATCGCCGAGCGCGTGGCCAGCTTCTGGCGGCCATATCGCCAGGTACTGGCCGACGAGATGACCCGGCTGCACGGTGAGCATGGCCATGCCGTGCTCTTCGACGCCCACAGCATCAAGAGCGAACTGCCCTGGTTGTTCGAAGGCCAGCTGCCGCACCTCAATCTGGGCACGGTGGGGGGTGCCAGCTGCAGCCCCGCCCTGCGCCGGGCCCTGGCCGGCGTGCTTGAAAAGCAGGCCGACTACAGCCACGTCATCGACGGCCGCTTCAAGGGTGGACACATCACCCGCGCCCATGGCCGCCCGAGCGAAGGTTTGCACGCCGTGCAGCTCGAGATGTGCTGGCGCTGCTACATGGACGAACAACCCCCGGGCTGGAACGAAACACGTGTGGCTGAAGTGACGCCGCTGCTGCACGAGCTGGTCCGCACGATGCGTGATTGGCGTCCGCAGCAAGCCGCCGGGTCAAGCTGAAAATCTGGAATCGACCTAGTGGTTTCCCGCGCTTCGCCAGCGCGGGCCGAAACGGTGCAATCTCGGGGATGAACCCCAACCTGTCTTTCGGCTTCCGTCTCGCCCCTCTGGCTGCGGCCAGCCTGCTGGCCGCTCTGCCCGCATCGTCCTGGGCCCAAGCCGCCGCGTCCGCGCCCGCCACCCCGCCCGTTTCCGCCGGCAGCGTCGTCATCACCGGCAGCCCGGTGCAGCGCCTGGCCGCCGAAGCGCCCTACGCCATCACCGTCATCGACGCCGACGCCCTGCAGTCGGCCGGGCCGATGATCAACCTGAGCGAAGCCCTGGTGCAGGTGCCGGGCCTGGTCGTCAACAACCGCGGCAACTACGCCCAGGACCTGCAGATCAGCTCGCGCGGCTTCGGTGCCCGCGCCGGCTTCGGCGTGCGCGGCCTGCGGCTGTACGCCGACGGCATTCCGGCCAGCGGGCCCGACGGCCAGGGCCAGGTTTCGCACTTCGACATCGCCGGCGCGCAGCGCGTGGAAGTGCTGCGCGGGCCGTTCTCGGTGCTCTACGGCAACAGCTCGGGCGGCGTCATCGCCATCTTCAGCGCCCCGCCCACGCAGCGGCAGTGGGACGCCGCGCTCGACATCGGCAGCTTCGGCCTGCGCCAGGTGCGCGCCGGCGTGGCTGCGCCGCTGGGTGGCGGCTTCGACCTGCGGGTGAGCGCGTCGCAGATGCAGATCGACGGCTTCCGGCCGCAGAGCGAAGCCGAGAAGTCCACCGCCCAGGCGCGCCTGGGCTGGCGCGGCGAACGCGACAACGTCACCGTGGTGCTGAACCATCTGGACCAGCCCGCCGACGACCCGCTGGGCCTGTCGCGCGAGCAATTCGAGCTCGGCCCCGAAGAGACCGCCGCCGTGGCCACGCAGTTCGACACGCGCAAGACCACGCGCCAGACGCAGATCGGCGCCAGCTGGCAGCACCGCTTCGACGAAGGTGCGCTGCGCGACAGCACCGTGGCGCTCTACAGCGGCGACCGCAGCGTGGCGCAGTGGCTGGCCATTCCGGCGGCCACCCAGACCGCAGCACGCCATGGCGGCGGCGTGATCGCCTTCGACCGCCGCTACAGCGGCGCCGACGCACGCCTGCGCTGGGCCTGGCCGCAGGCCGGCGTGGACCTGGTCACCGGCGCCACGCTGGAACGCCAGCGCGACGCCCGCCAAGGATTCGAGAACTACACCGGTCCGGTCGCCAACCCGGTGCTGGGCGTGACCGGCCGGCTGCGCCGCGACGAGACCAACCGGGCCGAGACGCGCGACGTCTATGCCCAGGGCGAGATCGCCTTCAGCCAAGCCCTCAGCGCCACGCTGGGCGTGCGCAGCGGCCGCGTCGAGCTGTCGGCCGCCGACCAATTCCTGTCCAACGGCGACGACTCCGGCGCGCTCGAGTTCAGCTACACCAACCCGGTGCTGGGCCTGCGCTGGCAGGCGGCGCCCGGGCTCCAGCTGTACGCCAGCCTGGCGCGCGGGTTCGAATCGCCCACCCTGGGCGAACTGGCCTACCGTGCCGACGGCACCGGCGGCTTCAACACCGGCCTGGAGGCCCAGACCAGCCGCCAGGGCGAGGTCGGCGTGAAGTGGCGCCAGGGGAGCATGAACCTTGAAGCCACGGTGTTCCAGGTGAACACCGACAACGAGATCGCGGTGGCCACCAATGCCGGCGGCCGTTCGGCCTTCCAGAACGTGGGCAGCACGCTGCGCCGTGGTGTCGAGGTGGGCGCCGGCTGGAAGCCCGCCGGCCCGCTGCGGGCCCAGGTGTCGCTGGGCCTGCTGGAAGCCACCTACGAAGACAGCTTCCGCGTCTGCGCCGGCGTGCCCTGCAATGCGCCGACGCTGGCGGTGCCGGCCGGCGGCCGCATCGCCGGTGCGCCGCGCGGCAACGCCTGGGGCGAACTCGTCTGGGCCGACAGCGCCTGGGGCGAGTGGGGCCTGGAGATGCGCGGCACCGGCCGCGTGGCCGTGAACGACCGCAACACCGACTTCGCCGCGGGCTACGCCCTGGGCGCGCTGCGCTGGAGCAAGAGCTATCCCCTGGGCAGCGGCGGCGCGAAGATGACCTGGCTGCTGCGCGTGGACAACGTCTTCGACCGCGAGCATGCCGGCAGCGTCATCGTCAACGACGCCAACGGCCGCTTCTTCGAACCGGGTGCTCCACGCAGCGTGCTGCTGGCCCTGCGCGTCACCGGCGGCTTCTGAAGCCCGCGCTTCAGCGCAGCCGGCGGTAGATGGTGTTGCGGCTGACGCCGAGCTGGCGCGCCGCCTCCGAGATGTTGCCGCCGCAAGCCGCCACCGCGGCGCGGATGGCGTCGATCTCCAGGTCCACCAGGGTCCGGGAGGTGGCCGCGGAGGCGGCTGCTGCGGCGCCGGCGGGTTCGTCCAGCTCGGCCAGAAAGTCTTCGGGCAGATGGCAGCGCCGCAGCGGGTTGGCGGGCCCGGCCACGGCCAGCGCGCTGCGCAGCACGTTGCGCAGCTGACGCAGGTTGCCGGGCCAGGGGTGGGCCTGCAGCGAGGCCAGCAGATCGTCGGCCAGCGTCGGTGCCGGCCGTCCGGCTTCTTCCAGCAGCCGCTGCGCCAGCGCCGGCAGGTCGCTGCGCAGGCGCAGCGGGGGCAGCTTCACCACCAGCCCGCTCAGGTGGTGCAGCAGGTCCTCGCGGAACTCGCCCGCATCGACGCATTCGCGCAAGGGCCGCTGGCTGGTGCAGACCAGGCCGGCTGGCGGGCGCTGTTGAAGCTGCTGCAGAAGCCGCGCCTGGGCCGCGGCGCTGAGCTCGCCCACATCGCTGATGAAGAGTGTTCCCGCGCCGGCATCGAAGCTCTGGTCGTCGCCGACGGTCGCGCCGCTCAGGCTGAGGAAGGCCTGGGCGGCGCGGCGTGAGGCCTCGTGCATGGCCCGCGCCAGCAACCGCTTGCCGGTGCCGGTCTCGCCTTGCAACAGCACGGCCAGCCTGCTGTCCAGGACACGGCGCAGCGTCGCGACCACGGTGTGCAGGCGCGCGTCGCCGGTGAGCCAGTCGCCCAGACCCGGCCCGGCCGCCGGGGGCGGCAGCACGGCATGCAGCGGCGCCAGGCTCGCCGACTCGGGCGCGCGCATTCCGCTGGGCCAGCTGAAGCGGGCCTGCAGGTGGAACAGCCGCCCGGCCCGGCCCCGCACCGCCAGCGGCGTGGCCAGCGGGCTGCGGAAGCGGTCGACGAGCACGCCGACGCTGGTGCCGAAGAGCTCATCGAGCGTCTGCATGCGCAGGGCCACGCCCGACAGGCCCAGCTGCTCCAGCGCGCCGCGATTGGCGCCCACGACGCGCCCTTCCGCCGTCACGGCCAGGATGCCTTCCATCAGCGTGCCGATGAATTCCAGGCGGCCGTGGAAGTGCAGGCGCATGACGTCGCGGTGGTCGTCGCTGAGCCAGTGGTTCTCGATCATGCGCGCCGACAAGCGCACCAGCGCCATGGTGTGCTGGTGGAAGCTGCGTGCGTCGCTGGTCACGTCCAGCACGCCCAGGATGCTGCCGCGCGGGTCGAGGATGGGCACGGCCGAACAGGTGAGGAAATGGTTGGCGTGCATGAAGTGCTCGTCGGCATGCACCAGCGTGGGCTGCTCGTCCATGAGGGCCGTGCCGATGGCGTTCGTGCCCTTGCTCTGCTCGGCCCAGTTCACGCCTGGCTGCAATGCCACCTGCTGGGCCCGACCCATGAAGTCGTCGTCGCCCACCGAATGCAGGATCGTGCCGGTGTCGTCGCACAGCAGCACCATGCTGTCCGTGCCGGCAATCTGGTCGAACAGCATTTCCATCACCGGGGCCGCATGGCTGTGCAGCCGGTGCTGTCGTTCGCGGGCCAGCGTGAGCTCGCTGCGGGCCAGCGGCACGTGTTCGGGCCGGGCAATGCGCGACAGGCCCAGCGCCGCACAGCGTTCGTGCGACTGGCGGATGACGCCAACATGCACGCTGGACAGGGCCGGCGGCTGGGGGTGCGAGGGCGATCGAGTGGCCATGTCCTGTCTCCACGGCGGTGCCGGCCCTCTGCCGTGGCCGTGCCAAGCCTGTAGGCCAGATGTTAAGCCGCCTGGCGAACGGCAGCCTGGCGGCCGACATGGTGAACGCAGCGCCGACGCGGCCTTCACCGCCGCGCCAGCAGTGGCCGTCGGCCTGGCGATGTCCTGGCTTCGCGACACGATGTGGCTCCAGAGTTGATGGCGGGCTGGCGGGTTTCAAACCGGCCCGCCTGCCCGCCTGCCGGTGGCACCGCACCTGCCGCCGGGCGAGAGCCTGTCCGGTCGTCTTGCTTGCCAGCCCGGCCCGGCTACCGTATCATTCAAGTATGCACAAGCAATGCATACCCAATTCATCAGATTTACCTCAGTCACCCCGATCGCCGGAGCCCGCCATGGAAGCCACCGTTGCCGAACGCGGCCAGATCACCCTGCCCAAGGCCGTGCGTGACGCTTTGGGCCTGACCAAGGGCAGCAAGCTCAAGGTTGAACTCGACGGCGGGCGCATCGTGCTGCGCAAGGACGTCGACGACGCGCTGTCCCGGGTGCGCGGGCGCTTCAAGCTGCCAGCGGGCGTGACCACCGACGACGTCATGCGCGAATTGCGCGGTCGCGCCCCAGGCGACCCGGTCGACATCTGAAGGTCGTGCCTTGATCGCGGTCGACACCTCGGTGCTCGTGGACCTGCTCGGCGACGACAGCCGTGCCGATGCCGCCGAGGCCTGTCTGCGCGACGCACTGTCGCTGGGCCCGGTCGTCACCTGCTCGGTGGTCGTCAGTGAAGTGGTGGCGGGCCTGGGACACAGCTCGCAACTCATCGACACGCTCGAAGAGATGGGTCTGGGCTATTCCCCGCTGGAACTGCGTTCGGCGGCGCGCGCCGGCGAAATGCAGCGGCGCTACAACGAACGCCTGAAGGCGGCCAAACGCTCCCCGGCCCCGCGGCGCACGGTGCCGGACTTCCTGATCGGCGCCCATGCCCTGCTGCAATGTCAGGGCCTGATCACCCGCGACGCGGGCTTCTTCCGCGACTACTTCAAAGGTCTCAAGGTCATCGTGCCGAAAGACTGAAGCCCCACCACTTTCCGCCCCTACCGGAGTCATCCATGCTGCAAGCCTATCGCCAACACACCGCTGAACGCGCCGCGCTCGGCATTCCGCCGCTGCCGCTGGACGCCAAACAGGTGGCTGCACTGGTCGAGCTGATCAAGTCACCCCCTGTTGGCGAAGAAGCTTTCCTGCTGGACCTGCTGACGCACCGCGTGCCCCCGGGCGTGGACGACGCCGCCAAGGTCAAGGCCAGCTTCCTGGCCGCCGTGGCGCATGGCGACATGGCCGTGCCCATCCTCGGCAGGGCCCTGGCCACCGAACTGCTGGGCACGATGGTCGGCGGCTACAACGTGCACCCGCTGATCGAACTGCTGGACGATGCATCGGTGGCACCCGTGGCCGCCGCGGGCCTGAAGAAGACGC
>JANOBX010000113.1:0-10276 GCA_031411875.1 Burkholderiales bacterium
ATCGCGGGCCGGCGTTGTGGCTAGAATCCTGGCTGTTTTGCGTCGTGCCGACGTGGTGAAACTGGTAGACACGCTATCTTGAGGGGGTAGTGGCGAAAGCTGTGCGAGTTCGAGTCTCGCCGTCGGCACCAAGACCTTTGCACACTGGCCGCTGCCCATCAGCCGACCCATAGCCAGACTGCGACATGGACCTGCAAAGCTACCTGCCCGTGATCCTGTTCATCCTGGTGGGAATCGGGGTTGGCGTGGCGCCCCAGGTACTGGGATTCATCTTCGGGCCCAACCGGCCCGACGTGGAGAAGAACAGCCCGTACGAATGCGGCTTCGAGGCCTTCGAAGACGCGCGCATGAAGTTCGACGTGCGCTACTACCTCGTCGCCATCCTCTTCATCCTGTTCGACCTCGAAATCGCCTTCCTCTTCCCATGGGCAGTGGCACTACACGACATCGGGGCGTCAGGCTTCTGGGCAATGATGGTGTTCCTCGCCATCCTGGTGGTGGGATTCATCTACGAATGGAAGAAGGGCGCTCTCGACTGGGAGTGAACGGGTCATGGGTATCGAAGGCGTTCTGAAGGAAGGTTTCGTCACCACCTCGGTCGACACGCTCATCAATTGGTCCAAGACCGGCTCGATGTGGCCGATGACCTTCGGCCTGGCCTGCTGTGCCGTCGAGATGATGCACGCCGGCGCCGCGCGCTACGACATCGACCGTTTCGGCATGCTGTTCCGTCCCAGCCCGCGCCAGAGCGACCTGATGATCGTGGCCGGCACCTTGTGCAACAAGATGGCTCCGGCCTTGCGCAAGGTCTACGACCAGATGGCCGAGCCGCGCTGGGTGCTCAGCATGGGCAGTTGCGCCAACGGCGGTGGCTACTACCACTACAGCTACAGCGTCGTGCGTGGCTGCGACCGCATCGTGCCGGTGGACGTCTACGTGCCGGGCTGCCCGCCCACGGCCGAGGCTCTGCTCTACGGCATCCTGCAGCTGCAGGCCAAGATCCGCCGAGAAAACACCATCGCGCGCTGAAGCCGCGGTTCCTTTGCATGACCCAGAAACTCGACACCCTGCAAGCTGCACTGCAATCCGTGCTGGGCGATGCCATTCACCGCTTCCAGCGTGAACGCGGCGAGATCAGCATCACCGTGAAGGCCGCCGATTACATCCAGGTGGCCACGACGTTGCGAGACCACCCGCAACTGAAGTTCGAACAGCTCGTCGACCTGTGCGGGCTGGACTTTTCGGACTATCGGAACGAAGCCTGGGAAGGCCTGCGCTACTGCGTGGTGTCGCATCTGCTGTCGATCAGCCACAACTGGCGCGTGCGCCTGAAGGTGTTCGCCCCCGACGACGACCTGCCTTCTGTCGACTCCGTCACCGCCACCTGGGCTTCGGCCAACTGGTTCGAGCGCGAGGCCTTCGACCTGTACGGCATCCTTTTCGAAGGCCATCTCGACCTGCGCCGCATCCTCACCGACTACGGCTTCATCGGCCACCCGATGCGCAAGGACTTCCCGACCACCGGCAACGTCGAAATGCGCTACGACGCGGAGAAGAAGCGCGTGATCTATCAGCCCGTGAGCATCGAGCCCCGTGAAGTGGTGCCGCGCGTCGTGCGCGAAGACAACTACGGCGGCCTGCACTAGGCGCGGCACATGGCAGACATCAAGAACTACACCCTGAACTTCGGCCCGCAGCATCCTGCGGCGCACGGCGTGCTGCGTCTCGTGCTGGAACTCGACGGCGAAGTCATCCAGCGTGCCGACCCGCACATCGGCCTGTTGCACCGCGCCACCGAAAAGCTGGCCGAGAGCAAGACCTTCATCCAGAACCTGCCCTACATGGACCGGCTGGACTACGTCTCGATGATGTGCAACGAGCACGCCTACTGCCTGGCCATCGAGAAGCTCACCGGCGTCGACGTGCCCATCCGTGCGCAGTACATCCGCGTGATGTTCAGCGAAATCACGCGCGTGATGAACCACCTGATGTGGCTGGGCGCTCACGGCCTGGACTGCGGTGCGATGAACATCTTCATCTACTGCTTCCGCGAACGCGAAGACCTGTTCGACATGTACGAAGCGGTCAGCGGCGCGCGCATGCATGCCGCCTACTTCCGCCCGGGCGGTGTCTACCGCGACCTGCCCGACGTGATGCCGCAGTACAAGGTCAGCCGCATCAAGAACGAAGCCGCCATCAAGGCGCTGAACGAAAACCGCCAGGGCTCGTTGCTCGACTTCATCGACGATTTCTGCCGCCGCTTCCCGAAGATGGTCGACGAGTACGAGACCCTCCTCACCGACAACCGCATCTGGAAGCAGCGCACCGTGGGCATCGGCGTCGTCACCCCCGAGCGTGCGCTGAACCTGGGCTTCACCGGCCCCATGCTGCGCGGCAGCGGCTTCGCCTGGGACCTGCGCAAGACGCAGCCTTACGACGTCTACGAACACATGGATTTCGACGTGCCGGTGGGCACGAACGGCGACACCTACGACCGCTACCTGGTGCGCATCGAGGAAATGCGGCAGAGCAACCGCATCATCCAGCAGTGCGTGGCCTGGCTGCGTGCCAACCCCGGCCCGGTCATCACCGAGAACCACAAGGTGGCGCCGCCTTCGCGTGTGGACATGAAGTCCAACATGGAAGAGCTCATCCACCACTTCAAGCTCTTCACCGAAGGCATGCACGTGCCCGAAAGCGAAGCCTATGCGGCGGTGGAACACCCCAAGGGCGAGTTCGGCATCTACCTGGTCAGCGACGGGGCCAACAAGCCCTACCGGCTGAAGATCCGCGCGCCGGGTTTTGCGCACCTGGCCGCGCTGGACGAGATGGCGCGCGGCCACATGATCGCCGACGCCGTGGCCATCATCGGCACGATGGACATCGTGTTCGGCGAGATCGACAGGTGAGCGACAGATGACGTTTTCGGAATCGACTCTGGCCCGCTTCGCCGCCGAAGTGGCCAAGTACCCGGCCGACCAGAAGCAATCGGCGGTGATGGCCTGCCTGGCGATCGTGCAGAACGAGCAAGGGCACGTGACGCCCGAAGCCGAAGCCGGCATTGCGGCCGTGCTCGGCATGGCACCGATCGCGGTGCACGAGGTCACCACCTTCTACAACATGTACAACCAGCAGCCGGTGGGCAAGTACAAGCTCAACGTCTGCACCAACCTTCCGTGCCAGCTGCGCGACGGCGAAACCGCGCTGCAGCACGTGTGCCGGCGGCTCGGCGTGGAACCCTACGGCAGCACCGCCGACGGTGTATTCACCGTGCAGCCCAGCGAATGCCTGGGCGCGTGTGCCGACGCCCCCGTGCTGCTGGTCAACGACCGCCAGATGCTCAGCTTCATGACGAACGAGCGGCTGGACGAACTCCTGGACACCTTGAAGGCCCACAGCTGATGTCGACGCTCGACCTGTCCAAGTTTCAGGCCCGGGGCACCGAGACCTGCTTCCACGACCGCCACATCGGGGCGCAGATCTATGCCGGCCTGAATGGCAAGAACTGGCATTTGAACGATTACGTGGCCCGTGGTGGCTACAGTGCCCTGAAGAAGATTCTCGGCGTCGATCAAGGGCCGGACGCCCAGGCCATGACGCCCGAGCAGGTGATCGCCGAAGTCAAGCTGGGCGGTCTGCGCGGCCGCGGCGGCGCCGGCTTTCCCACGGGCCTGAAGTGGAGCTTCATGCCGCGCGCCTTCCCCGGTCCGAAGTACCTCGTCTGCAACAGCGACGAAGGCGAACCGGGCACCTGCAAGGACCGCGACATCCTGCTCTACAACCCGCACATCGTCATCGAAGGCATGGCCATTGCCGCCTACGCGATGGGCATCAAGACGGGCTACAACTACATCCACGGCGAGATCTTCGAAGCCTACGAGCGTTTCGAACAGGCCCTGGAAGAAGCACGTTCGGCCGGCTTCCTGGGCGACAACATCCTGGGCAGCGCGCACAGCTTCCAGCTGCACGCCTTCCACGGCTTCGGCGCCTACATCTGCGGCGAGGAAACGGCCCTGCTCGAAAGCCTGGAAGGCAAGAAAGGCCAGCCGCGCTTCAAGCCGCCGTTCCCGGCCAGCTTCGGCCTCTACGGCAAGCCCACCACCATCAACAACACCGAGACCTTCGCCGCGGTGCCCTGGATCATCAACCACGGTGGCCAGAAGTACCTGGAATGCGGCAAGCCGAACAACGGCGGCACGAAGATCTTCAGCGTGGTGGGTGACGTCAACCGCCCAGGCAATTTCGAAGTGCCGATGGGCACGCCTTTCGCCACCTTGCTGGAACTGGCCGGTGGCGTGCGCAGCGGTCGCAAGCTGAAGGCCGTCATTCCTGGCGGCTCCTCGGCCCCGGTGCTGCCCGCCAGCGTGATGATGGACACCACGATGGACTACGACGCCATCGCCAAGGCCGGCTCGATGCTGGGCAGCGGTGCCGTCATCGTCATGGACGACAGCCGCTGCATGGTCAAGAGCCTGCTGCGCCTGAGCTATTTCTACCAGCACGAAAGCTGCGGCCAGTGCACGCCCTGCCGCGAAGGCACGGGCTGGCTCTGGCGCATGGTCGACCGCATCGAGCACGGCAAGGGCCGCGCCGAAGACCTGGACCTGCTCGACAACGTGGCCGACAACATCAAGGGCCGGACCATCTGCGCCCTGGGTGACGCCGCTGCCATGCCGGTGCAGGCCATGCTGAAGCACTTCCGCCCCGAGTTCGCGCACCACGTCGAACACAAGACCTGCATGGTCCCGCAGTATGTTTAAAGCCCATGGCTGACATCACCCTCGACGGCAAGCCCGTCACGGTCGCCGACGGCAGCATGGTCATGCATGCAGCCGATGCTGCGGGCGTATACATCCCGCACTTCTGCTATCACAAGAAGCTGAGCATCGCGGCCAACTGCCGCATGTGCCTGGTCGACATCGAGAAGATGCCCAAGCCCATGCCCGCCTGCGCCACGCCGGTGACCAACGGCATGATCGTGCGCACGAAGAGCGAAAAAGCCCTGAAGGCGCAGCAGTCGGTGATGGAGTTCCTGCTCATCAACCACCCGCTGGATTGCCCCATCTGCGACCAGGGTGGTGAATGCCAGCTGCAGGACCTGGCCGTGGGATACGGCAAGAGCAACAGCCGCTACGACGAGGAAAAGCGCGTCGTCTTCCACAAGGACGTGGGCCCGCTCGTCAGCATGGAAGAGATGAGCCGCTGCATCCACTGCACGCGCTGCGTGCGCTTCGGCCAGGAAGTCGCCGGGGTGATGGAGCTCGGCATGATCCACCGCGGCGAACACAGCGAGATCACCACCGTCACCGGCGGCACGATCGACAGCGAGCTGTCGGGCAACATGATCGACGTCTGCCCCGTCGGTGCCCTGACCAGCAAGCCTTTCCGCTACAGCGCCCGCACCTGGGAGCTGTCGCGTCGAAAGAGTGTGAGCCCGCACGACAGCACCGGCGCCAACCTCATCGTTCAGGTCAAGTCTGGCCGTGTCATGCGCGTCGTGCCCCTGGAAAACGACGACGTCAACGAGTGCTGGATCGCTGACCGCGACCGCTTCAGCTACGAAGCCGTCAACAGCGAGTCGCGCCTGACCCAGCCGATGATCAAGCAGGGCGGCCAATGGCAGGCCGTCGACTGGAACACGGCACTCGGCTATGTGGCCGACGGCCTGAAGCGCGTGAAGTCCGAGTTCGGCACCGCGCGCATGGGTGCGCTGGCCCATGCGATGTCCACCACCGAGGAACTGCATCTGCTGGCCAAGCTGGTGCGTGGCATCGGCAGCGAAAACATCGACCACCGCCTGCGCCACAGCGACTTCACGCACGCCGCACCGGCAGGCCGCGCGCGCTGGCTGGGCTTGCCCGTGGCGGCGCTGTCCAGGCTGGACCGCGCATTCGTCGTCGGCTCCTTCCTGCGCAAGGACCACCCGCTGTTCGCGCAGCGGCTGCGTCAGGCCGCGCGCCATGGCGCACAGGTGCACAGCCTGCATGCCGTGCACGACGACTGGGCCCTGCCGCTGGCCAGCCGCATGACGGCAGCGCCCGCGGCCTGGCCGCAGGCCCTGGCCGAAGTGGCCGTGGCCATGGCGCAGGCGGGCGGCGAATCCCTGCCCGTGGAAGGCGTGACGCCCGGTCCCGAGGCACAGACCATTGCCGCGTCGCTGCGCAGCGGTGAGCGCAAGGCCGTGCTGCTCGGTCAGGCGGCCATGCAGCATCCGCAAGCCTCCACCCTGCTGGCGCTGGCGAACTGGATTGCCGCCCACAGCGGTGCCAGCGTCGGTGTGTTGGGCGACGCCGGCAACAGCGTCGGCGCGCAACTGGTCGGCGCCCTGCCCGGGCCGGGCGGGCTGAACGCCGAGCAGATGTTGTCCGAGCCCATGAAGGCCCTGCTGCTGCTGAACACCGAGCCCGTGCTCGACGCTGCCGACGCCTCGGCAGCGCGCCGGGCGCTGGCGGCTTCTGGGTTGGTGGTGGCCCTCACCAGCTTCAGGGACGCGGCGGCCGAGGTGGCCGACGTGATGCTGCCGATCACACCGTTCACCGAGACCTCGGGTACCTTCGTCAACGCCGAAGGCCGCGTGCAGGGTTTCCATGGCGTCGTCAAGCCGATGGGCGACAGCCGTCCGGGCTGGAAGGTGCTGCGCGTGCTGGGCAACCTGCTCGGTCTGCAGGGTTTCGACTTCGAGACTTCCGAAGCCGTGCGTGCCGAGGCATTGGGCGACCCCGATGCCATGAAGGCGCGCCTGGACAACGGCACGACCGCTGCGCTCGCCCCCGCTTCTGCACACCCGGCCACCGACATCCAGCGCATTGCCGACGTGCCCATCTACGCCACCGACGTGATCGTGCGTCGCGCCATGTCGCTGCAGCTCACGGCCGACGCGCGCGGCGAACCGGTGGTGGGCGTGCCTTCGGCGCTGTGGCGGCAACTCGGGCTGCGCGCCGGCGGCCGCGTGCTGGTGGCCCAGGGCGACGGCGCCGTGGTGCTCCCCGCACGCGAGGATGCGACGCTGGCCGAACGCACCGTGCGCGTGGCGGCCGGCCACCCCATGACCGCCAGGCTGGGCCCGATGTTCGGTGACATCACCGTCGAAGCCGTGAAGGCCCCCTGACCATGTTCGAGCCACTTCAACAATTCGGCACGGCCACCTTCGGCCCGACCCTGTGGCTGGTGATCTGGAGCCTGATCAAGATCGTCGCCGTGGTGCTGCCGCTGATGGGCTGCGTGGCCTACCTGACGCTGTGGGAACGCAAGGCCATCGGCTGGAGCCAGATCCGGCCCGGGCCGAACCGGGTGGGGCCGGGCGGTTTGCTGCAGCCCATCGCCGACGCGGTGAAGCTGATCTTCAAGGAGATCATCCGCCCCACCGCCGCCAACAAGCCGCTGTTCTTCCTGGGGCCGATCATGACGATCATGCCCGCGCTGGCGGCCTGGGCGGTCATCCCCTTCGGCCCCGACGTGGCGCTGGCCAACATCAACGCCGGCCTGCTGTTCCTGATGGCCATCACCAGCCTCGAGGTGTACGGCGTGATCATCGCCGGCTGGGCCAGCAACTCGAAGTACGCCTTCCTGGGCGCGCTTCGCGCCAGCGCACAGATGGTCAGCTACGAGATCGCCATGGGCTTCTGCCTGGTGGTGGTGCTGATGGTGTCGGCCAGCATGAACCTCAGCGAGATCGTCATGCAGCAGGACCGCGGCCGCTTCGCCGACATGGGCCTCGGCTTCCTGAGCTGGAACTGGCTGCCGCTGCTGCCCATCTTCGTCGTGTTCTTCATCAGCGGCCTGGCCGAGACCAACCGTCATCCGTTCGACGTGGTCGAGGGCGAATCGGAAATCGTCGCCGGCCACATGATCGAGTACTCGGGCATGAGCTTCGCCATGTTCTTCCTGGCCGAGTACGCCAACATGATCCTGGTCAGCATGCTCACCGTGTTGCTGTTCCTGGGCGGCTGGCTGTCGCCGGTGGCCTTCCTCGACTTCATCCCGGGCTGGATCTGGCTGGCCATCAAGGTCTTCTGCGTGGCCACGCTGTTCCTCTGGGTGCGTGCCACCTTCCCGCGCTTCCGCTACGACCAGATCATGCGTCTGGGCTGGAAGATCTTCATTCCCATCACCCTGGTCTGGCTGGTCGTGGTCGGCCTGTGGATCCAGTCGCCCTTCAGCATCTGGAAGCCCGTATGAGTACCTTCAGCACCATCCGGCAGGTGTTCTCCAGCCTGCTGCTCACCGAGTTGTTCAAGGGCATGGCGCTCACCGGACGCCACTTCCTGTCGAAGAACATCACGATCCAGTTTCCCGAAGAAAAAACGCCCCAGAGCCCGCGCTTCCGTGGCCTGCATGCGCTGCGCCGTTATGAAAACGGCGAAGAACGCTGCATCGCCTGCAAGCTGTGCGAAGCGGTGTGCCCGGCGATGGCCATCACCATCGAGAGCGACGTGCGCAAGGACGGCAGCCGCCGCACCACGCGTTACGACATCGACCTGACGAAGTGCATCTTCTGCGGCTTCTGCGAGGAAAGCTGTCCTGTCGACAGCATCGTCGAGACCCACCACTTCGAATACCACGGCGAGAAGCGCGGCGACCTCTATTTCACGAAGGACATGCTGCTGGCCGTGGGCGACCGCTACGAGAAAGAGATTGCCGCGAACCGTGCGGCCGACGCCAAGTACCGATAGAGCCCCCAGCGTGCTGACGGCTGCCCTCCCGCTGCGGGGGTTGTCTGTCAGCGGCCCGACGAAGCCGGCTCTGCGGCGGACCCAGACCGTTCAATTCCGCCGAACAAACGTAAAACATGGACACCACCACCGGTCTCTTCTACACCTTTGCTGCGGTGCTGCTCTTTGCAGCCTTCCGCGTCATCACCGCACGAAGCACGGTGCATGCGGCGCTGTTCCTGGTGCTGTCGTTCTTCAGCGCCAGCTGCATCTGGATGCTGCTCGAGGCCGAATTTCTGGCGATCACGCTGGTGCTGGTCTACGTCGGTGCGGTGATGGTGCTGTTTCTGTTCGTCGTGATGATGCTCGACGTCAATTCGGATGGTTTCCGGGAGGGTTTTTGGAAGCACCTGCCGCTCGCCGGTCTGGTGGGTTCGGTCATCGCGCTCGAGATGGCCTTGGTGCTGATGCGGGGCTTCAAGCTCGAAGCCCCCGAGACCACGGCGCGTGCACTGGAGATCGGCAACACCAAGCTGCTGGGCATCGAGATTTACACGAACTACCTTTACCCGCTGCAACTGGCGGCTGTGCTCTTGCTCGTGGCCATCATCGCGGCCATCGCGCTCACGCTGCGGGCGCGCAAGGACACACGCCACATGGACGCGTCGCAGCAGGTGCTGGCCAAGAAGGCCGACCGCCTGCGCATCGTCAAGGTGGCGCCCACCATCGAACAGCCCAGCGCCCCGGCCGATGGTGCGAACGCGGGTGACAAGGGGGCCGCACCATGAGCCTCGGACCCATCACGCTCGGCCACTACCTCAGCCTGGGCGGAATCCTGTTCGCCCTGTCGGTCGTCGGCATCTTCATGAACCGGCGCAACCTGATCGTGCTGCTGATGGCCATCGAACTGATGCTGCTGGCCGTCAACATCAACTTCATCGCGTTCTCCTACTACCTGGGGGACATGGCGGGTCAGGTGTTCGTGTTCTTCATCCTCACGGTGGCCGCGGCCGAATCGGCCATCGGCCTGGCGATCCTGGTGGTGCTGTTCCGCAACCGGTCGTCGATCAACGTCGACGAACTCGACGACCTCAAAGGCTGAACCCGCGATGGCCTCGACACTTTCCACGAGCCTGCTGCTCACCGTTCCCCTGGCCCCGCTGGCCGGGGCCCTCATCGCCGGCCTGGCGGGCAAGGTGGTGGGCCGCCGCGGCGCCCACTTCTTCACCATCCTGGGTGTGCTCGTCTCGTTCATCTGCTCGGCGTATGTGCTGGCGCAGGTGGCCGGCGGCGCGCGCTACAACGAAACGCTGTATGAGTGGATGGTGGTCGGCCGGCTGGTCATGGAAGTCGGCTTCCTGGTCGACGGCCTGACGGCCATGATGATGTGCGTGGTGACCTTCGTGTCGCTGATGGTGCACGTCTACACCATCGGCTACATGGAAGAGGACCCGGGCTACCAGCGCTTCTTCAGCTACATCAGCCTGTTCACCTTCAGCATGCTGATGCTGGTGATGAGCAACAACTTCCTGCAGCTGTTCTTCGGCTGGGAGGCGGTGGGCCTGGTCAGCTACCTGCTGATCGGCTTCTGGTTCAAGCGCCCGACGGCGGTGTTCGCCAACATG
>JANOBX010000114.1:0-36766 GCA_031411875.1 Burkholderiales bacterium
GGTCAACGCGCGGATCACCGCCCCGCCCTTGCCGATGACGTCGCGGATCTTTTCCGGGTTGATCTTCATCGTGTAGAGCCGCGGCGCGAACTGGCTGACCTCTTCCTTGGCGCCGCCCACGGCCTCGACCATCTTCGCCAGGATGTGCAGTCGGGCTTCCTTGGCCTGGGCCAGTGCCACCTGCATGATTTCCTTGGTGATGCCCTGGATCTTGATGTCCATCTGCAGCGCCGTGATGCCGCCGTTCGTGCCGGCCACCTTGAAGTCCATATCACCCAGGTGATCTTCGTCGCCCAGGATGTCGGTCAGCACGGCGAAGCGGTTGCCTTCCTTGATCAGGCCCATGGCGATGCCGGCCACGTGCGCCTTCAGCGGCACGCCGGCGTCGAGCATGCTCAGGCAGCCGCCGCAGACCGAAGCCATCGACGAGGAGCCGTTGCTCTCGGTGACTTCCGAGACGATGCGGATGGTGTACGGAAAATCTTCCTTCTTCGGCAGCACCGCCACCAGCGAACGCTTGGCCAGGCGGCCGTGGCCGATCTCGCGGCGCTTGGGTGTTCCGAAGCGGCCGGCTTCGCCGGTGGCGAAGGGCGGCATGTTGTAGTGCAGCATGAAGTTGTCGGTGAATTCACCGGCCAGCGCATCGATGCGCTGCGCGTCGCGCTCGGTGCCCAGGGTGGCCACCACCAAGGCCTGCGTCTCGCCCCGCGTGAACAGGGCTGAGCCGTGGGTGCGCGGCAGCACGCCGGAGCGGATCTCGATGGGGCGCACGGTGCGCGTGTCGCGGCCGTCGATGCGCGGTTCCCCGGCCAGGATCTGGCTGCGCACGATGCGGCTTTCGATCTCGAACAGCAGTTCGCTCAGCTTGCCGGAATCGTGCTCATAACTTTCGGCCTTGAGCGCCGCCGACACCGTGGCATAGGCTTCGCGGCAGGCTGCCGTGCGCGCCTGCTTGCTGCGGATCTGGTAGGCCGCACGCAACGGCTCTTCGGCAAGGGCGGCCACTTTGGCGATGAAGGCCTCGTCCTTGGCCGGCGCTTTCCAGTCCCATTCGGGCTTGCCGGCGTCGCGCACCAATTCGTTGATGGCAGCGATGGCGATCTTGCCCATGTCGTGGCCGAAGACCACGGCGCCGAGCATGATCTCCTCGCTCAGCTGGTCGGCTTCCGACTCCACCATCAGCACGGCCGATTCGGTGCCGGCCACCACGAGGTCGAGCTGGCTGTCCTTCAGCTGGGTCTGGCCCGGATTCAGCACGAATTCGCCATTGACATAGCCCACGCGCGCAGCGCCTATCGGGCCAGCGAACGGGATGCCGCTGATGGCCAGCGCAGCGCTGGTGCCGATCATCGCGGCGATGTCGGCCTGGACTTCGGGGTTCAGGCTGAGCACATGCACGATGACCTGGACTTCGTTCAGGAAGCCTTCGGGAAACAGCGGGCGGATGGGGCGGTCGATCAGGCGGCAGGTCAGCGTCTCGAGCTCGCTCGGACGGCCTTCGCGCTTGAAGAAGCTGCCGGGGATCTTGCCGGCTGCGTAGCTCTTCTCGGTGTAGTCCACGGTCAGCGGGAAGAAATCCTGACCGGGCTTGGCTTCGTTCTTGGCGACCACCGTGGCCAGCACGACGGTGTCTTCGATGTTGACGATGACCGCGCCGCTGGACTGGCGGGCGATCTCACCGGTTTCGAGCGTGACGGAATGCGGACCCCATTGGAAGGTCTTGGTGACTTTGTTGAACAGGCTCATGCGATGTCTCTCCAGGTGTGAGGGTCAGCGCAATGCCATTCCAGCGGCACCCACGGCGGGGCGACGTTGGAATGACACAGCAATGCGGACCATGAAGTGATGAAGGGCCGCCACTGGCGACCCCACGATCGATGCTTACTTGCGCAGCCCGAGCTTGCCGATCAGGGCGGTGTAGCGGTCGGCGTCGGTCGTCTTGAGGTAGGACAACAGGCGTTTGCGCTGGTTGACCATCTTCAGCAGGCCACGACGACCGTGATGGTCCTTCAGGTGCAGCTTGAAGTGGGGGGTGAGTTCGTTGATGCGTGCGGTGAGCAGCGCAACCTGCACTTCAGGGCTGCCGGTGTCGGTGGCGCTGCGTGCGTTTTCCTTGACGATCTCTGCGACGGTGGTGGTGGCCAGGCTCATGCGGATTTCCTTTGTGGTCAGGATTCCGCCGGCACTCGGCGCAGGTGCGCTGGGCACCATGGGCTGGCTGGCGGTTTCCTGTGTTGACTTGCGAACACCAGTGAAACCAACCGGTGCCGTGCTTGAACCCTCGGCTTGGAACCGAAGGAACCCATGAATATACCCGATCAGCGACGCAAACTGGCCTTCAGACGTTCCAGGCCCGCGTCCAGGCGCGAAAGATCGTGTGACGCAAAGCACCACCGCAGCCAACCTTCCGCCTCAGGCCCGAAGGCTGCGCCTGGCGCGAGGCCCAGGCCATGCTCGGCCACCAGGCGCTTGGCCAGCGCCAGCGAATCGGGCTCGCCTTCCACCCGGAAAAATGCATACATGCCGCCCTTGGGCAGGGCCGTCTCGATGCCGGGCAAAGCCTCCAGGCCTGACAGAAGACGGTCCCGCCCGGCCTGCAGACGGTCGATCAGGCCAGGCACGAAGCCGCTGGCCATGGCCAACGCGGCCAGGGCGCCGCGCTGCGCAAACACGGGCGCGCAAGAGCTGTTGTATTCCAGCAGCCTGCCCACGGCGTCGAGTGCCCCGGCCGGCACCACCATCCAGCCCAGCCGCCAGCCCGTCATTAGAAAGCTCTTGCTGAAGCTGTGCACCACCACCAGCCGGTCTTCGGGCGTGGCAATGTCGAGGAAGCTGGGCGCGCAGACGCCCTGAAAGTAGACCCTCTCGTAAACCTCGTCGGCCACGATCCAGGTGCCGGTGCGGCGGCAATGGTCGAGCAGGGCCTGCTGTTCGGCGCGGCTCAAGGTCCAGCCGGTCGGATTGTTCGGCGCATTGACCAGCAACATGCGCGTGGCCGGGGTCACCGCCGCCAGCAGTTCCTGGAGGTCCAGCGACCAGGCGCCCCCGTGCGGCCTGAGGGCAACACGCTTGACGTGAGCGCTCAGGATGGCGGGTTGTGCGGTGAGGTTCGGCCACACCGGGACGACGGCGACGACCTCGTCACCCGGCGCCAGCAGCAGCTGCATCGCCAGCATCAAGGCGCTGACACCCGAAGACGTGACCGCGATGCGTTCGGAACCGATGGCCCCATGCAGGGCGCTGCTGTAGCGGGCGATGGCCTCGCGCAGCTCGGGCAGACCCAGATTGTGGGAATAGAAGGTTTCGCCGCGCATCAGGGCGTCGGCAGCGGCCTGGCGCACGGCTTCCGGGGTGACTTCGTCGCTCTCGCCGAACCAGAAGGCCAGCACGTCGTTGCGCCCCAAACCGGCATTGGCGACCTCTCGAATCTTCGAGCCAGGCAGATCGGCAATGGCGGGGCGGATGAAAGGGGTCGGGGTCATGTCGTTACTTTTCCGTCGACGGCGACGTCGATCTCGGCCAGTGGCCAGCGTGGCCGAACGTCGAAGGCACCGTCCCGGCGCAGATCGGCCAGACCGTGCTGCAGCCGCAGCGCCGCTGCCAGCGCGATCATCGCGCCGTTGTCGGTGCACAGGTTCAGCGGCGGATAGTGCACACGGGCACCCAGGCGTGCGGCACCCGCATCCAGCGTTGCCCGCAGCCGCAAGTTGGCGCCGACGCCTCCGGCGACGACAACGCGGTGGCCCCCACTGTCTTTCAGCGCCCGCAAGGTCTTGGCCACGAGCACATCGACGATGGCAGCCTGTGTCGACGCCGCCAGATCTGCGATCCGCTGCGCGGCCGGCGCCGGGCCCAGCTTGCGATGGGCTGTCAGGACCGCTGTCTTCAGGCCCGCAAACGAGAAATCCAGGTCGCCGCTGTGCAGCAGCGGCCGCGGCAACGCGAAGGCTTTCGGATCGCCCTGTTCGGCCAGCCGGGCCAGCGCCGGACCCCCGGGATAGCCCAGTCCCAGCAGCTTGGCGCACTTGTCGAAGGCCTCGCCAGCGGCGTCGTCGATGGTTTCGCCCAGAAGCGCGTAACGACCGACGCCGTCGACCTGCATCAATTGCGTGTGCCCGCCCGACACCAGCAGCGCGACGAAAGGAAACTCGGGGGCATCTGGCGCCAGAAAGGGCGAGAGCAGATGACCTTCGAGGTGATGCACCCCCAGCGTGGGCCGGCCGAGCGCCGCACCCAACGCCACCGCCACACCCGCGCCGACGAGCAAGGCGCCCGCCAGACCGGGACCGCGCGTGTAGGCCACCACATCGACGGCGGCAAGGCTCTCGCCGGCCTGGGCCAAGACCTGGCGCGCCAGGGGCAGGACACGCCGGATGTGGTCGCGTGACGCCAGTTCGGGCACCACGCCCCCATAGGCCTGGTGCATGTCGATCTGGCTGTGCAGCGCGTCGGCCAGCAGCCGTGGGGGCGCACCGTTCGGCACCTCGACCAGTGCCACCCCGGTCTCATCGCAGGACGACTCGAAGCCCAGAACCTTCATGACCTTTGTTCAAGCATTTGCGCGGGCATGTTCATTGCATGACGGAACTCGACACCCTGGCTGGTGTCTGTCTGTCTCCTCAGCAGGGCTTTTGCCCTCTCGGCCTTCTCGCCTCATGGCGGGAAGGCCTTTTTTTACCCACTGGCTAGTGGTTTTCCCGTGCGTGATTGATCGTGTATTTCGGGATCTCGATCGTCACGTCCTCGTTGGAGACGATGGCCTGGCAGCTCAGCCGCGAGGTCGGCGTCAGCCCCCACGCACGGTCGAGCAGGTCTTCTTCGCTTTCGTCCATCTCACCCAGGGACTTGAAGCCCTGCTTCACCACGACATGGCAGGTGGTGCAGGCGCAGCTCATCTCGCAGGCGTGTTCGATGGCGATGCCGTTTTCGATCAGGGCTTCGCAGATCGACGTGCCGCTGGGCACGACGAGGGTGTCGCCTTCGGGGCAGAGTTCGGCGTTCGGGAGGATTCGGATGGTGGGCATGGTGATGGTTCTGAAGGCTCGTCAGATCTCGTCGAGCGTGCGGCCCGACAGCGCCTGCCGGATGCCCTGGTTCATGCGAGCCGCAGCGAAGTGTTCCGTACCTTCGGCCACCGCCTCGACGGCGGCCTCGATGGCATGGGCGTCGGTTCCGGCCGAAACGGCTTCGAGCTGCGCCAGCAGGCCGTGGATGGCTTCCTGCTCGACCTGGCTGAGCAGGGACGCGTCGGCTGCCAGGGCCGCGCGGGTGGCCAGCAGCATGCGCTGGGCGTCGACCTGGGCCTCGCGCAGCGACCGGGCCGCCATGTCGCCTTCGGCATGGGCAAAGCCGTCCTTCAGCATCTGCGCGATCTGGTCCTCGGCCAGGCCATAACTGGGCTTGACCACGACCGAGGCCTCGACGCCTGAACCCTGCTCACGCGCGCTGACGCTCAGCAGCCCGTCGGCGTCGACCTGGAACGTGACACGGATGCGTGCGGCCCCGGCCACCATCGGCGGAATGCCGCGGAGTTCGAAGCGCGCCAGGCTGCGACATTCGCTGACCAGGTCGCGCTCGCCCTGCACGACGTGGATGGCCATGGCGGTCTGGCCGTCCTTGAAGGTCGTGAATTCCTGAGCCTTGGCCACGGGGATGGTGGTGTTCCGCTCGATCACGCGTTCGACCAACCCGCCCATGGTCTCCAAGCCGAGGCTCAGGGCGATGACGTCCAGCAGCAGCAGCTCACCGTCGCGGCTGTTGCCGGCCAGGGCATTGGCCTGGACCGCCGCACCCAGTGCCACGACCTCGTCGGGGTTGACGTTGGTCAGCACCGGGCGGCCGAACAGCTCGCCCACCAGCTCGCGCACCAGCGGCATGCGCGTGCTGCCACCCACCATCACCACGCCTTGCACGTCGTCCCGGCCGACGCGTGCATCCCGCAGCACCTTGCGCACCGCGGCCAACGTGCGGTCGACGAACGGCCGGGCGAGTGCTTCCAGGTGTTCGCGGCCGACTTCCACTTGCGCCATGCCACCGTCCAGCGGCACCTGCCAGGCGGCCACGGGCGCGTCGCTCAAGGCTTCCTTCACGGCTCGGGCAGCCACCAGGGCCGCGCGCTTGTCGTGCGCACTCAGGCCCGCCGTAGACGCCAAGCCGGCCTGGGCCAAAGCCCAGTCGGCAATGGCGTGGTCGATGTCGTCGCCCCCCAGCGCCGCATCGCCGCCCGTGGCAACGACCTCGAACACCCCCGCCGTCAGGCGCAGCAGGCTGATGTCGAAGGTGCCGCCACCCAGGTCGTACACGGCGTAGAGGCCCTCGCTGCCGTTTTCCAGGCCGTAGGCCACCGCCGCTGCCGTGGGCTCGCTGATCAAGCGCAGCACATTCAGCCCGGCCAGCTGTGCGGCGTCCTTCGTCGCCTGGCGCTGGGCGTCGTCGAAGTAGGCCGGCACGGTGATGACGGCACCATGGATTTCATCGGTGTCGAAGGTGTCCTCGGCACGCTGGCGCAGGCTGGCCAGGATTTCTGCCGACACTTCGACAGGCGTCTTCTCGCCGTCGCGGGTGGCCACGGCCAGCATGCCGGGGCGGTCGACGAATCGGTAGGGCAGACGCCCGGTGCCCGCCACGTCGGCCAGTTGCCGACCCATGAAGCGCTTCACCGAAACCAGGGTGTTCTCGGCATCGTCGGCCTGTGCTGCGAGCGCGTCGAGGCCGATCTGGCGGCGCCCGCCTTCCAGATAGCGCACGGCGGACGGCAGCAGCACGCGGCCCTGCGCGTCAGGCAGACATTCGGCCAGGCCATGACGAACCGCGGCCACGAGCGAGTGGGTGGTGCCCAGGTCGATGCCCACGGCAATGCGCCGTTGGTGCGGGTCGGGCGCCTGGCCGGGTTCGGAGATTTGCAGCAGAGCCATCGAAAGTTCGCTTCAGCGGGTGGGGTCCAGGGCGTCGAGCCGGCGCTCGACATCCTGGCGAAAACGACTCATGAACATGAGGGCGCGGACCTGCTGGGCCGCAGCGGCAGGTTGATCGGCCACGTCGAGCAGGCGCTCGGCATCGGCCAGGCTGGCCTGCGTCTCGGACTCGAGCTCTGCTTCCAAGGCCTGCACCTGGGACAGGCTGCGGGCATCTTCCAGTGCTTCGCGCCAGGCCATCTGCTGCATGAGAAAGTGCGCGGGCATCGCGGTGTTCCGTTCGGCATCGACCGAAGCACCCCGCAGCTCACACAGGCAGGCCGCGCGCTTGATCGGGTCCTTCAGGCGCTGATGGGCCTCGTTCACCCGCACCGCCCACTGCATCGCAATGCGCTGAGCCGACGCGCCTTCGCTGGCGAAACGGTCGGGGTGGACCTCGGCCTGCAGGCGTCGCCACTGCTGGTCGAGCGAGGCACGGTCCAACGCAAACTTCGGGGGCAGGCCGAAGAGCGTGAAGTCGTCGTCGTCCAGCCTCAAGATGCGTTCAGACGCGGAACGACTCGCCACAGCCGCAGCGGTCTTTCTCGCGCGGGTTGTGGAACTTGAAGCCCTCGTTCAGGCCTTCACGCACGAAGTCGAGTTCGGTTCCGTCGATGTAAGGCAGGCTTTTAGGGTCGACCAAGACCTTCACGCCATGGTCTTCGAAGACCACGTCCTCGGGGGCCACGTCGTCGGCATATTCGAGCTTGTAGGCCAGGCCCGAACAACCGGTGGTCTTCACGCCCAGGCGCACGCCCACGCCCTTGCCGCGACGGCTGATGTAGCGCGAGACATGTCGTGCCGCGGCTTCGGTCAAGGTGACGGACATTGCGGATTCAGCCTCAGTGTGTCTCAGTGGCCGGCGAAGCAACCGCGCCATGCTTGGCCTTGTAGTCCAGCACCGCAGCCTTGATGGCGTCTTCGGCCAGGATGCTGCAGTGGATCTTCACGGGCGGCAGCGCCAGTTCCTCGGCAATCTGGGTGTTCTTGATGGTCGCAGCCTCGTCCAGGCTCTTGCCCTTGACCCATTCGGTGACGAGCGAGCTCGACGCGATGGCCGAGCCGCAGCCGTAGGTCTTGAAGCGCGCGTCTTCGATCAGTCCGGTTTCCGGGTTGACCTTGATCTGCAGCTTCATCACGTCACCGCAGGCCGGCGCACCGACCATGCCGGTACCGACGCTGTCGTCGCCCTTGTCGAAACTGCCGACGTTGCGGGGGTTCTCGTAGTGGTCGACGACCTTGTCGCTGTATGCCATGGTGTGTACTCCTGATGTCTTGGGTTCAGTGGGCCGACCACTGGATGGTGCTGATGTCGATGCCGTCCTTGAACATCTCCCACAGCGGCGACAACTCGCGCAGCTTGGCCACGCGGTCTTGCAGCGTGCTGACCGCGTAGTCGATCTCCTCGACCGTGGTGAAGCGGCCGATGGTCATGCGCAGGCTGGAATGCGCCAGCTCGTCGCTGCGCCCCAGCGCTCGCAGCACGTAACTGGGTTCCAGGCTGGCGCTGGTGCAGGCGCTGCCGCTGCTGACGGCGATGCCCTTGACCCCCATGATCAGCGATTCGCCCTCGACGAAATTGAAGCTCGCATTGACGTTGTGCGGCACGCGGCGCTCGGTGTCGCCGTTGATGAACACCTGCTCGATGGTGGAAATGCCGTCCAGCAGGCGCTTTTGCAGCATGCGGATGCGTTCGAGCTCGGTGCCCATCTCGTTCTTCGCGATCTCGAACGCCAGACCCATGCCCACGCATTGGTGGGTGGGCAGGCTGCCCGAGCGCATGCCGCGTTCGTGACCGCCGCCGTGCATCTGCGCCTCGAGCCGGATGCGCGGCTTGCGCCGAACGTACAGCGCGCCGATGCCCTTGGGGCCATAGGTCTTGTGCGAGGCCAGGCTCATCAGGTCGACCGGCAGCGTTTGCAGGTCGATGGCGACCTTGCCCGTGGCCTGCGCAGCGTCCACGTGCAGGAAGATGCCGCGCTCGCGACACAGCGTGCCGATGGCTTCGATGTCCTGGATGACGCCGATCTCGTTGTTCACGAAAAGGATCGACGCGAGGATGGTGTCCGGCCGCAGCGCGGCCTTGAACTTGTCCAAGTCGAGCAGACCGTTGTCCTCGACATCGAGGTACGTCACCTCAAACCCCTGGCGCTCTAGTTCGCGCATGGTGTCGAGCACGGCCTTGTGCTCGGTCTTCAGCGTGATCAGGTGCTTGCCGCGGCTGGCGTAGAAGTGCGCCGCGCCCTTGATGGCCAGGTTGATCGACTCGGTGGCGCCGCTGGTCCAGACGATCTCGCGCGGGTCGGCGTTGACCAGGCCGGCGACCTGCTCGCGCGCCTTTTCGACGGCGGCTTCGGCTTCCCAGCCCCAGGCGTGGCTTCGGCTCGCAGGATTGCCGAAATGCTCGCGCAGCCAGGGAATCATCGCGTCGACGACGCGCGGGTCGCACGGCGTCGTCGAGCCGTAGTCCAGGTAGATAGGGAAATGCGGGGTCATCGTCGGCTGCTCTTACTTGGTGAAGGTATTCCCGAAAGCAAACACTGAATTCGGCGCGGTGATCTTGATCGGCTTGACCACCGGCTGGCTGCTGATGGCGCGCTTGACCGGGGCCTCGTCGATGGATACACCCTTGGCCAGTTGCTCGTCGACCAGCTTTTTCAGCGAGATCGACTCGAGGTACTCGATCATCTTGGTGTTCAGGCTGGCCCACAGGTCGTGCGTCATGCACTTGCCGCTGTCTTCGCCCATGCAGCCTTCCTTGCCGGCGCAGCCGGTGGCGTCGATGGGTTCGTCGACGGCGGTGATGATGTCCGCCACGCTGATTTCGCCCGAGGCCCGGCCCAGCGAATAGCCACCACCAGGACCACGGGTGCTTTCGACCAGCTCGTGACGGCGCAGCTTGCCGAACAGCTGCTCCAGGTAGGACAGCGAGATCTGCTGGCGCTGGCTGATGGCGGCCAGGGCCACCGGGCCGGCGTTCGAGCGCAACGCCAGATCGATCATCGCGGTGACGGCAAAGCGCCCTTTGGTCGTGAGTCGCATGTGAAATCTCCTATGGCCGGCCATGACGCCAGCCGGCTATGACCGGTGAGGGAACCGAGCCAGGGTCGTCAGGGTCGACGCCGGGCTCTGTTCCCAAGTATTTTGGTCAAGTATGCCTTAAACCGACTGTTTTAGTCAAGCTTAACGCGGTGCTCGCGGTCCAGCAGCTCCATCACCAGGCCGTCACAGCCGGTTTCCACGAGATCGAGAACGCGGTCGAAGCCGGCTGGGCCGCCGTAATACGGGTCGGGCACCTGCGTTTCTTCGCCAGCCCCACGCGGATGGGCCAGCAGCAATTCGATCCGGGCCTGGTGCCCGGCGGGGGCCTTGCGCTGCAGCCAGGCCAGGTTGTCCTCGTCCATGGCCAGAATCCAATCGAACCGAGTGAAGTCGTCGGGGTGCACCGGCCGGGCGCGGAGCAGGCTCAGGTTGTAGCCGCGGCGTCCGCCGGCGGCGATGGCACGCGGGTCGGGCGCTTCGCCTGAGTGATAGCCATGGGTGCCGGCGGAATCCACCATCACCCTCCCCTCCAGGCCAGCCTGCTGCAGCTTGTGCCGCAGCACCGCCTCGGCCGTGGGCGAGCGGCAGATGTTGCCCATGCACACCATCAGCACGCGCACGCTGGCATGGGCGTCTGCACTCGCGCCGGCCGAGGCCCCATCGCGCTGGAACAGGCGCTTGATCCCGTCGATCACGGCCGGCTTCCAGGGGCAGTCCTGGCAGGGAGCAGGGGCACGACATTGAGGTCGTGACCGGGCGCACCGAATGCCTGCTCGCGCAGCAGCGACAGCTGGTCGCGCACCCGCGCAGCCTTTTCGAATTCGAGGTTGCGCGCGTGCTCCAGCATCTGCTTTTCCAGCAGCTTGATGCGCTTGCCCAGATCCTTCTCGCTCATCGACTCGAGCTCGGCCGCAGCCTGCGCGTTCTTCAGGTCGTCCTTGGCGGTCTTGTCCGACACCGCGCCGTCGATCAGGTCGCGGATCTTCTTGTTCAGGGCCTTGGGCGTGATGCCCATCGCCAGGTTGTGCGCGATCTGCTTGGCCCGGCGGCGTTCGGTCTCGCCGATGGCGGCCTTCATGCTGTCGGTCATGCGGTCGGCGTAAAGGATGGCGCGGCCGTTCAGGTTGCGGGCGGCACGGCCGATGGTCTGGATCAGGCTGCGTTCGGCACGCAGGAAGCCTTCCTTGTCGGCGTCCAGGATGGCCACCAGGCTCACTTCGGGCAGGTCCAGGCCTTCGCGCAGCAGGTTGATGCCCACCAACACGTCGAAAGTGCCCAGGCGCAGGTCGCGCAGGATCTCGACGCGTTCCACGGTGTCGATGTCACTGTGCAGGTAGCGCACCTTCACGCCGTTGTCCGACAGGTATTCCGTCAACTGTTCTGCCATGCGCTTGGTCAGCGTGGTAATGAGCACCCGTTCGGCCTTGTCGACGCGGATGCGGATTTCCTGCAGCACGTCGTCGACCTGGTTCACGGCCGGGCGCACCTCCACTTCGGGGTCGATCAGGCCGGTGGGGCGCACCACCTGTTCGACCACCTGGCCGGCGTGCTCCTTCTCCCAGTTCGCAGGCGTGGCCGACACGAACACGGTCTGGCGCATCTTGCCTTCGAATTCCTCGAACTTCAGCGGCCGGTTGTCCAGTGCGCTGGGCAGGCGGAAGCCGTATTCCACCAGGGTGGTCTTGCGCGCGCGGTCGCCGTTGTACATCCCGCCGAACTGGCCGATCAGCACATGGCTTTCGTCCATGAACATCAGCGCGTCCTGCGCCAGGTAGTCCACCAGGGTGGGCGGCGGGTCGCCGGGCTGGGCGCCGCTCAAGTGCCGGGTGTAGTTCTCGATGCCCTTGCAGTGGCCCACCTCCTGCAGCATTTCCAGGTCGAAGCGGGTGCGCTGTTCCAGGCGCTGGGCTTCGACCAGCTTGCCGTTCTTCACCAGTTCGTCCAGCCGCAGGCGCAGTTCGTCCTTGATGGTGGTGATGGCGTCCACCACCCGTTCGCGCGGCGTCACGTAATGGCTGCTGGGGTAGACGGTGAAGCGCGGGATCTTCTGCCGCACCTTGCCGGTCAGCGGGTCGAGCAGCTGCAGGCTTTCGATCTCGTCGTCGAAGAGCTCGATGCGCAGCGCCAGTTCACTGTGCTCGGCAGGGAAGACGTCGATGGTGTCGCCGCGCACGCGGAAGGTGCCGCGGCTGAAGTCCATCTCATTCCGCTTGTACTGCATGCGGATCAGCTGCTGGATCAGGTCCCGCTGGCTCACGCGGTCGGACACGCGCAGCGTCATCACCATCTTGTGATAGTCGGCGGGGTTGCCGATGCCGTAGATCGCGCTGACGCTGGCGACGATGATGACGTCGCGCCGCTCCAGCAGGCTTTTCGTGGCGCTCAGCCGCATCTGCTCGATGTGCTCGTTGATGGCGCTGTCCTTCTCGATGAACAGGTCGCGCTGCGGCACGTAGGCCTCGGGCTGGTAGTAGTCGTAGTAGCTGACGAAGTACTCCACCGCGTTCTTCGGGAAGAACTCGCGGAACTCGCTGTAAAGCTGCGCCGCCAGGGTCTTGTTCGGGGCGAAGACGATGGCCGGCCGGCCCATGCGGGCGATGACGTTGGCCATGGTGAAGGTCTTGCCCGAGCCGGTCACGCCCAGCAGGGTCTGGTACTGCAGGCCGTCTTCGATGCCTTCGACCAGCTGCGCGATGGCCGTGGGCTGGTCGCCGGCCGGCGGATACGGCTGGTAGAGCTGGAAGGGCGAATCCGGGTAGGAAACGAACAGGCCCGGGTCCAACTCGGGCGCGACTTCTTGCAAGTCCGCAGCCAGGGGTGCAGTCACGCTCATCGGGGCGTCCTAAAATTGGTGTTCAACCCGCCAGCCTACATCAGCCCACGAAAGACCACGATGTCATTGTTCACCGCCGTCGAGATGGCCCCGCGCGACCCGATCCTGGGCCTCAGCGAGCAGTTCACCACCGACCCGAACCCCGCCAAGGTGAACCTGGGCGTGGGCGTGTATTTCGACGACAACGGCAAGCTGCCGGTGCTGGCCTGCGTGGCCGCGGCAGAAAAGCTCCTGCTGGAGTCCCCGAAGTCCAAGGGCTACCTGCCCATCGACGGCATCGCCGCCTACGACAAGGCGGTGCAGGCCCTGGTGTTCGGCGCCGACCACCCGGTGGTGCAGGCCGGGCGTGTCGCCACGGTGCAGGCCCTCGGGGGCACCGGCGGCCTGAAGCTCGGCGCCGACTTCCTGAAGAAGCTGAACCCCCACGCCCGCGCCATGATCAGCGACCCCAGCTGGGACAACCACCGCGGCCTGTTCACCAGCGCCGGCTACGAGGTGGAGAGCTACCCGTACTACGACCCCGCTACCCGGGCCGTGCGCTTCGACGCGATGCTCGCCGCCTTGAACGCGGCCGCCGCCGGAACCGTGGTAGTGCTGCACGCCTGCTGCCACAACCCCACCGGCTGCGACATCAGCCCTGCGCAGTGGCAGCAGGTCGCGGCGGCCTGCCGGGCCCGGGGCCTGGTTCCTTTCCTGGACATGGCCTACCAGGGCTTCGGCGACGGCATCGAGGAAGACGGTGCCGTCGTCCAGCAGTTCCTGGCCAGTGGCATGGACTTCTTCGTGTCGACCTCGTTCTCGAAGAGCTTCTCGCTGTACGGCGAGCGCGTTGGCGCACTCAGCGTGGTCTGCGGCAGCAAGGACGAAGCGGCCCGCGTGCTGTCCCAGCTGAAGATCGTGATCCGCACCAACTACAGCAACCCGCCCACCTTCGGCGCCACCCTGGTGGCCACCGTGCTGACCACGCCCGCGCTGCGGACGATGTGGGAAGAAGAACTGGCCGGCATGCGCCTGCGCATCCGCGAAATGCGCGCCGCCCTGGTGGACAAGCTGCATGCTGCAGGCGTGTCAGGCGACCTGGACTACATCACGCGCCAGAAGGGCATGTTCAGCTATTCTGGGCTGACCGCCCCGCAAATGCAGCGTTTGCGCAGCGAATTCGGTGTGTATGGTCTTGATTCAGGACGCATCTGCGTGGCGGCGCTCAACAGCCGGAACATTCAGCCCGTGGTGGCGGCGCTGGCCCAGGTGATGGCCGACAAATAAAAGGGTTGACGACATTTGCTGCAGTGCAGCATTTGCCTTACATTCGGTCAACGATCTGCAAACGGAGACACGCATGCTCTATCAGCTGTACGAAGCCCAACGCGCCCTGATGGCGCCCTTCTCCGAATTTGCGAGCGCTTCGGCCAAGCTCTACGACCACCCGCTGTCTCCCTTCGCGCAGCTGCCCATGGCCCAGCGCGTGTCGGCCGGTTTCGACCTGCTGCACCGCCTGGCCAAGGAGTACGAAAAGCCGCCCTTCAACATCACCAGTGCCCGCGTCGGCGATGTCGACGTCGCCGTGCAGGAACAGGTGGCCATGGCCAAGCCGTTCTGTCGCCTGTTGCGCTTCAAGCGGTTCACCGACGACCAGGCGGCACTGGGGCAGATGAAGACCCAGCCCAGGGTGCTGGTGGTGGCGCCGCTCTCCGGCCACCATTCGACGCTGCTCCGCGACACGGTGAAGAGCCTGCTGCAGGATCACAAGGTCTACATCACAGACTGGACCGACGCACGCATGGTGCCGCTGGCGGCAGGCGCCTTCCACCTCGACGATTACGTCGAATACGTGCAGGATTTCATCCGCCTGATCGGCCCTGACGTGCACGTCATCTCGGTCTGCCAGCCCACCGTGCCGGTACTGGCAGCGGTGTCTCTCATGGCCAGCCGGGGCGAGGCCACGCCGCTCACCATGACGATGATGGGCGGCCCCATCGACGCTCGCAAGAGCCCGACCGCCGTCAACAACCTGGCCATGAACAAGAGCTACGCCTGGTTCGAGAACAACGTCATCTTCCGCGTGCCGGGCAATTTCCCGGGCGCCGGTCGCGCGGTCTACCCGGGCTTCCTGCAGCACACCGGCTTCGTCGCGATGAACCCGGACCGGCACATGACCAGCCACTACGACTACTTCCAGGACCTGATCAAGGGCGACGACGGCAGCGCCGACTCGCACCGCCAGTTCTACGACGAGTACAACGCCGTGCTCGACATGCCGGCCGAGTATTACCTGGACACCATCAAGACCGTGTTCCAGGACTTTGCGCTGGTCAACCAGAACTGGTTCGTGCGGGGCGAACTCGTGCGTCCGCAGGACATCACCACCACGGCGCTGCTGACGATCGAAGGCGAACTGGACGACATCTCCGGCGCCGGCCAGACGAAGGCGGCCCACGACCTGTGCGAGGGCATTCCCTCGAACCGCAGCCTGCACTACGACGCCGAAGGCGCGGGCCACTACGGCATCTTCAGCGGGCGTCGCTGGCGCGAGAAGGTCTACCCCGAGGTGCGCGGCTTCATCGCCCGCTTCGGCACTGCGCAGGCCAGCCAGCCGGTGCGCGACACGGCGGCCAAAGGCCGGGCCAAACTCGCAGCCGTGAAGACGGCACGCAGCCGCTGAACACGACAGCCGACGACGGCGGCAGCGGCCTGGCCAACCGGCTGGACGCCGCCTTGCCGCAGACGCAGTGCACGCGCTGCGGCTTCCCCGACTGCCGGCGCTACGCCGAGGCGATGGCCTGCGGTGAAGCCGACATCAACCGCTGCCCGCCCGGCGGAGCCGAAGGCATCGTGCGCCTGGCGGACATCGTCGGGCAAGCCGCACGGGCGCTGGACCCGGCGCACGGAACGGAAGGTCCACGAACGCTGGCCGTGATCGACGAGGCCTGGTGCATCGGCTGCACCTTGTGCATCAAGGCCTGCCCGGTGGACTGCATCGTGGGGGCGCCGAAACACATGCACACCGTGGTCGACGCGCAGTGCACGGGGTGCGAGCTGTGTGTACCTGCCTGTCCTGTGGACTGCATCAGTCTCGTTCCGGTCACGCCGGGTCGCAGTGGCTGGCAAGCCTGGTCGGCCGCGCAGGCCAGCGAAGCGCAGCGGGCCTACCAAGAACGCGGGAAGCGGCTGGAAAGGGAACGACGCGAAAACGACGAGCGCCTGGCGGCCAAAGCCACCGCCAAGCTGGCCGACTTGGCCAGCCACAGTCGCCTCACCGACCCCGACGTGCTGGCTGCCAAACGCGCGGTTGTCGAAGCCGCCCTGGCGCGCGCGCGCCGCAGACGCGAAGGCCCCTGATCGGGGTGTACGGCGGCCTGCGCACGCACCATCCGCCGGGCTTTGCAGGATGATCCACACCGGTGCAGCCCATGCCCGCCAGCCTTCGCCTGCCTTGAACACCACCCAGATCGAGACCTTCTTCGTCACCCTGGCGGCCGCCAACCCCCAGCCCCAGACCGAACTGGTCTACACCAACACCTTCGAACTGCTGGCCGCCGTGCTGTTGTCGGCGCAAGCCACCGACGTCAGCGTCAACAAGGCCACGCGCACCCTGTTCGCCAGGGCCCACACCCCGCAGCAGATGCTCGAACTGGGGCTGGAACAGGTGACCGAACTGGTGCGCACGATCGGCCTGTATCGAACCAAGGCGAAAAACCTTCTCGCCACCTGCGAGATCCTGGTCAACGAGCATGGCGGGCAAATCCCGCGCTCGCGCGAGGCACTGCAGGCCCTTCCCGGCGTCGGCCGCAAAACCGCCAACGTGGTGCTGAACGTTGCCTTCGGGGAGCCCGCCATGGCGGTGGACACCCACATCTTCCGTGTCAGCAACCGCACCGGACTGGCCCGCGGCCGCAATCCGCTGGCAGTGGAAACCGCGCTGATGCGCAGAGTGCCGGCGCGCTTTCTCGTCGACGCCCACCACTGGCTCATCCTGCACGGACGTTATGTCTGCCAGGCGCGCCGTCCCTTGTGCGAACGCTGCAGTGTGAGCAATTGCTGTGACGAAGGTCGCAAACGGTTGAAGGCGATGGCCTGAAGACCGGCTCCTACAATGAAGGCAGCGGAACAAGGCCAGCCAACATGTCCAAGCTCGAGGATCTCGCCGAACGGGTCGAACGTCTGATCCTGCGGCACGGGGAACTGCAGCGCAGCGCGGCGCTGACCGAACAGCAATTGGTGGCGGTGACCGCTGAACGCGACAGCCTGAGATCGCGCCTGAGCGCCGCGCGCTCCCGCGTCGACGCCCTGCTCCACCGCCTGCCCGCCGACAGCCCCGCGCCTGCTACGGCCGCCACCGGCGAATCGCAGGGCACGGCATGAAGCAGATCGAGGTTTCGATCCTTGGGCAAGCCTATGTCCTGGGCTGCCCTGAAGGCGGCGAGCTGCTGCTGCGGGCCGCCGTGGCCAGCGTCGACCGCGAGATGGTGGGCATCCGTGACGCCGGCAAAGTCAAGGCGCGGGAACGCATCGCCGTGCTCGCGGCCCTGAACCTGGCCTACCAACTGGCCGAGCGCGGCCAGCCATCTGCCCCTGCCGCGACAGCGTCGGCAGCGCTCGACCCGACGACGACCGTCGACATCGACGCACTCATCCAGCGCGTCGACGACGTGCTGGCTGAAGACGGCCTCCTGTTGTGACATCCATTGCGCCCCAAGGCCAATCGCCTGTGCCTAGAATGGACCTGTCCGTCGTGAATGCGTGAGCTCTATATTTCCTTGGACCGATGCTCATAGAGCCAGGGCTTGGAACATTGCTGAGCTGGTGTGATCGTCTCGCGTCAGATGAACCCGAAGCCCAGCTGACCTCGCCCACCTGAACTTCCCTGAGGGTTCAGGAATGCGGTTCACGGTTCACGGCGGACACCTTCTTCCCTGCCCTTCATGCCAACTGCCAGCGCAGCACCCTCGCGAACCGGCTACTGGCTCATGAAGAGCGAACCCGACGAGGCGTCGATCGACCACCTCGCAGGCGCACCGGGCCGAGTTCTGCCCTGGACCGGCGTGCGCAACTACCAGGCCCGCAACTTCATGCGCGACCTCATGTGCGTGGGCGACGGGGTGCTTTTCTACCACTCGTCCTGCCCGGAGCCAGGCATCGCCGGTCTGGCCGAGATCGCCGGCGGGCTGCAGCCAGACGCGACCCAGTTCGACGCCTCGAGCCCGTACTTCGACCCGCGCTCCAAGCCCGATCAGCCGCGCTGGCTGCAGATCCAGGTCAGGCTCGTGCGCAAGACCCGCCTGCTGGCACTGCGCGAGATGCGCGCTGCGCCGGGCCTGTCAACCATGCAGGTGCTGCAGCGCGGCAACCGGCTGTCGATCACGCCGGTCACGAAGCCTGAATGGCAGGCCGTGCTGGCCCTTCTTGAAGGTCCCGCCCTTGCCTGACCTGGGTCTGCTGCTGATCATCGAATTGCTCGCGCTGGGCGTGGCTGGCGGCTTCCTGGCCGGGTTGCTGGGTGTGGGCGGCGGCATGATGATGGTGCCGTTCCTGACCGCCATCGTCGGCGCTCGGGGGGTGCCGCTGGCGATGTCGGTGAAGATCGCCATCGCCACGTCAATGGCCACCATCCTGTTCACCTCGCTGTCCAGCCTGCGCGCACACCACAAGCTGGGCGCCGTGCGCTGGGACCTGGTGCGCGGGCTGGCACCGGGCATCGTGCTGGGCGGGCTGGCGGCCGGGGCCGGGGCCTTCGCGCTTTTCAAGGGCCAGGGCCTGGCGCTGTTCTTCGCGGTCTTCATCGGCTGGGCAGCGCTGAACATGTTCCGCGACCGCAAGCCCCGACCCGGCCGCGAGATGCCGGGAATGGCCGGCCAGACGGCAGCAGGCGGCGTCATCGGCTTCATGTCCGGCCTGCTGGGGGCCGGCGGCGCCTTCATCGCCGTGCCCTTCATGGTGTGGTGCAACGTGCCGATCAGGCACGCGGTGGGCACCAGCGCCGCGATCGGCTTTCCCATTGCGCTGGCGGCCACTGCAGGCTACGTCATCAGCGGCTGGACGCTGCCGCCGGCCCTGCCCGGCGTCGTGGGCTACCTGTATCTGCCGGCCCTTCTGGTCATCGCCATCGCCAGCGTGACGATGGCGCCGGTGGGCGCACGCGTCGCCCAGCGCATGGACACGACCTGGCTCAAGCGGCTGTTCGGCCTGCTGCTGTTGTGCCTGGCCGCGTACATGCTGAACAAGGGACTGGGCGGCTGAAGCCGCCAGCGTGGACTTCAGCGACTGGTCTCGAATCGGATCGCGGCCAACGTGACGTGGTTGCCCCCGCGGCGCTGAGCTTCGGCCAGGGCGGCCTCGCAGGCGGCAACGAGTTCGTCCTTCGAATGCGCCGTGTGTGGAAAGCTGGCCACGCCCATCGCCACCGTGAACCCCAGTTCCTGCCCGCCGTGCATGACGATTTGCGTGGCGCACTTGCGGCGCAGCCCCTCCATCCGTGAGTGGGCCGTCGCCAGCCCCACGCCTGACAGCAGCACCGCAAAGCGGCCCTCGTCGAGGCGACAGGAGGCATCCATCGCGCGGGTGCCGCTGCGCAGCAGGCTGCCCATCGCCTCGAGCACCCGGTTCTGGCCCGCCGAGCCCAGGGCCAGGACCTCGCCGCTGGCCGGGTCGACGGCGATCAGCACCAGCGCGAACTCGCGGTGCTCCCGGGTCGAAAGATCGACTTCGCGGCGCAGCTGGTCTTCGAAGTGGGCCCGCGAGTACAGACCCGAGGCCGGGTCTCGCAAGGCCTGGTCCGACAGCTCCCGTCGCAAAGCCTCGATGGCACGCTGGTGCTGTTCGATCTGCTCGAGCGCGGCGCGCAACTGGGCTTCCTGCCGCTGCACTTCGCCCAGATCCGACCAGGCGCTGAAGATCCATCGCGGCCGGTCGCCTTCGGTCGGAGTCACCACCCGCAACACGTCGAATGTCCAGCGCTGCTCGTCCCATTCGAAACGGTGCTCGCTCTGGAGCGTGCCCTCCTGCGCCTGGGCGGTGAGCTCCGCAGCCCGCAACGCGCCCGCCAGCGTGGAGTCGAAGATCTCCGCGTCGGTGCGGCCCAGCACCGCCTCCGGCGGGCGGCCAAGCCACTGCAGCCATGCCGGGCTGACCTGAGCGTAGCGGCCCGACACCACGTCCTTCAAGGTCCAGGCTTCATGCCGTGCGGCCAACAATGCAGGCAGGATCTCCCCCACCAGGCCCGTCGGGACCGGCGGCGGAGACTCGGATGGATGGCTCATCTGGAAAGGATCTCGGTGGAGGGTTCCGGCACCTGCGCCCTGGCCCCGAATGTTGGTGGTGTGCCGCCCCCGGGGCAAGCGATTCTTGCCTTCATGTCCCTAGCTTGGCGATTATCGGCAACAAGCCTGGCACAGCGTGGCGCCGGGCCCGCTTCTTGCGCCGCTCGACCGTGGAAAATCAGGCGCAAACGCACAGGAAGACATGACTTGAGCATCATCCCCATCCTCAAAGACATCGGTCGCGGCGCCCAAGGCGCGCGACACCTGAGCCGCGCCCAGGCCCATGGCGTGATGGGGGAGGTGCTCGACGGCAAGGTGAGCGAACTCGAACTCGGTGCCTTCGTCATGGCTTTGCGCATGAAGGGCGAGACGCTGGACGAGCTTGCCGGTTTCCTCGACGCCGCCCACGAGCGCTGCCTGCTTCTGCACAGCGACCGCCCGGTGGTGCTGCTGCCCAGCTACAACGGCTCTCGTCGACTGCCCAATCTGACGCCGCTGCTCGCGATGGAACTGGCTAGGGCCGGCGCGCGGGTGCTCGTGCACGGCACCGTGCGAGACCCGAACCGGGTCGGCAGCGCCCAGATCTTCCAGGAACTGGGCCTGCCCTGGGCGTTGCATCAGACCGACGTGCAGGCTGCCTGGGCCCGTCGTGAACCGGCTTTCATGGCGCTGGAAGCCTTGTGTGGTCCGCTCCAGCGCCTGCTCGACGTGCGCTGGACCGTGGGGCTGCGCAACAGCGGCCACACCATCGCCAAGATGCTGCATCCCCTGGGGGCGACACGTTGTCTGCGGCTCGTCAACAGCACCCACCCCGAATTCACGGCGCTGATGGCGCAATGGGCGCAAAGCGAGCGGGCCGACGCGATGCTGCTGCGCGGCACCGAAGGCGAACCCGTGGCCGACCCGCGGCGGCAGCCGCGCATCGACACCTACATCGCCGGCCAGCTGGCCGTGGCGGCCTGCGTGCCGGCGCAAGAAGGGGTCGTGACCGAGCTGCCACCGCTGCCGCGTGAAAACGACGCCGCCACCACCGCCCGCTACATCCGCTCGGTGCTGGCAGGGGAACAGCCGGCGCCGGCACCTGTCAGCCGGCAGGCCCAGGCCGTCCTGCACGCACTGCTGGCCCTGGAGCAAGGTGAGCACCTGGCTTTGCAGGAAGCGCGCTGATCTCGCCTCGCCGCTGCCGATAATCCCCGCATGAAAGATTTCGATGCCGTCGTCGTCGGCGCCGGCGCGGCGGGGTTGTTCTGTGCCGGCGTGGCAGGACAACGGGGCCTGAGAGTGCTGCTGGTCGACCATGCCGACAAGGTCGCCGAGAAGATCCGCATCTCTGGCGGCGGCCGCTGCAACTTCACCAACCGCGACACCACCCCGGCCAACTTTTTGTCGGAGAACCCGGCGTTCTGCAAGTCGGCGCTGGCGCGCTACACGCCCGCCGACTTCGTCGCGCTGCTGCAACGGCACGGCGTCGCCTTCCACGAAAAGCACCGCGGCCAGCTGTTCTGCGACGAGTCATCGGAACAGGTGATCCGGCTGCTGCTGGCCGAGTGCGCCGCCGGCAAGGTCGAGCACTGGCAGCCCTGCAGCGTGGCGGCGGTTCGCCAGGGCCCCGCAGGCTTCGAGCTCGACACGTCACGGGGCACGGTCACGGCCCCGAAGCTCGTGGTCGCCACCGGGGGCCTGCCGGTGCCGAAGATCGGTGCCAGCGATTGGGGTCTGCGGCTCGCGCGCCAGTTCGGCCACCGCATCGTCGAACCCCGTCCGGCCTTGGTGCCTTTGAGCTTCGATCCCGCGGCCTGGGCGCCTTTTTCCGCACTCGCCGGGCTGTCGCTCGAAGTGCGCATCGAAACCGGCGAAGGGCGCCAGCGCGGCCGCTTCGTCGAAGACCTGTTGTTCACCCATCGCGGCCTGAGCGGCCCCGCGGTTCTGCAGGTCTCCAGCTACTGGCAACCCGGAACGCCATTGCGCCTGGCGCTGGCCGATGCCGCCCTGGCAGACACGCTGCGCGAGGCCAAGCTGACGTCGCGGCGGCAGCTGGGCAACGAACTGGCGCTGCACCTGCCCGACCGTCTGGCGCGAACCTGGCTCCAGTTGCAGGACATTGCGGCCGACCGCGCCTTGCCGGAAGTGCGCGACCGCGACCTGGCACGGCTGGGGGACAGCCTGGCACGCTGGCAGGTTCAGCCCACGGGCACCGAAGGCTGGCGCAAGGCCGAGGTGATGGCCGGCGGGGTGGACACGCGGGAGCTCGACTCCCAGACCCTGGCCAGCCGGCGGCTGCCCGGGTTGCACTTCATCGGCGAAGTGGTCGACGTCACCGGCTGGCTGGGCGGCTACAACTTCCAGTGGGCCTGGGCCAGCGCTGCGGCTTGTGCCCGCTCGTTGTAGCTTTGCGAAGCTCGAACGGTTTATACTCGCGGGCTTTGCTGATATTGGCTGCGCCAGTTGCCTGGGCAGAGATGCTGGCAAGACAGCACGCCAGCAGGCGCACCACCATAGGATTGCTTCACACATGACCACCATCCGCGTCAAAGAAAACGAGCCGTTCGACGTCGCCTTGCGCCGCTTCAAGCGCACCATCGAGAAAATCGGCCTGCTCACCGAATTGCGCGCGCGCGAGTTCTACGAGAAGCCCACGTCCGAGCGCAAACGCAAGAAGGCGGCCGCCGTGAAGCGCCACTTCAAGCGCGTTCGCAGCATGCAGCTGCCGAAGAAGCTTTACTGATCCAGCGCCGGTTGGCAGGACTGGCCCACAGGTTGGTCAGGCCCCGCACGAATTGATCGACAAGCCCGCGCCGGAAATCCGCCGCGGGCTTTGCTATTTGTCCAGGAGCCCTGCATGAGCCTCAAAGACCGGATCAACGAAGACATGAAGGCGGCGATGCGTGCGAAGGACGCAGAGCGCCTGTCGACCATCCGCATGCTGCTGGCCGCGTGCAAGCAGCGCGAGGTCGACGAACGCATCGTGCTGGACGACCCCGCCGTGGTGGCCATCGTCGACAAGATGATCAAGCAACGCAAGGACTCGGTCAGCGCCTTCGAAACCGGCGGCCGTGAGGACCTGGCCGCCAAGGAACGCACCGAGATCGCGGTGCTGCAGGCCTACCTGCCGCAGCGCCTGAGCGAGGTCGAGATCGGCCAGGCGGTGGCCGGCATCGTCGCCGCCTTGACTGCCGAGCTGGGGCGCGCGCCCGCGCCCGGCGACATGGGGCGCGTCATGGCCGCAGCCAAGGCGCAGCTGGCGGGGCAGGCCGACATGGGGCTGCTGTCGGCCGCCGTGAAATCGGCACTGTCCGCCGCTCTGGCAAAGTAGGGTCCGATGAGCAACACCCTGCCCCTGCACGCCGTCGCCGCCGATGTCTGCGTCGCCCCCCAACTGACCCCCGAAGCCATGGCCGAAGCCGCACGCGCGGGTTTCCGCAGCGTCGTCAACAACCGGCCCGACCACGAACACGGCCCGGGCCAGCCCACCAGCGCGGAAATCGAGGCTGCGGCCCTGGCCGCGGGGCTGGTGTACCGCCACCTGCCCGTGGACGGGGGATATCAGTCGCCCGAGGAAATCGCCGCGTTTGCCCAGTTGCTGGCCGAACTGCCGCGACCCCTGCTGGCCTTCTGCCGATCGGGCGGGCGTTCGGCCAGGTTGTTCGAAGCCGCGATCTCGCGCTGAGCCGCCATGAGCGCGCTGCTCGCCCTGGCCGCGGCGATCGACCGGCTGAACGAGATCATCGGCAAGCTGGTGGGCTGGCTGGTGCTGGCCGCGGTGCTGATCAGTTCTGGCAACGCCATCATGCGCAAGGCTTTCGACATCGGCTCGAATGCCTACCTCGAGATCCAGTGGTATCTGTTCGCTGCCGTCTTCATGCTCGGCTCGGGCTACGTCTTCCTGCGCAACGCCCATGTGCGCATCGACTTCATCTCGACCAAGCTGTCGGCCCGCACCAACGCCATCATCGACCTTCTGGGCATCGTGGTGTTCACGATCCCTCTGTGCCTGATCCTGATGTACCTGTCCTGGCCGGTGTTCGAGCGGGCCTGGGTTTCCGGTGAAATGAGCCAGAACGCCGGCGGCCTCATCCGCTGGCCGGTGCTGCTGCTCATCCCGGCGGGCTTCGGTCTGCTGCTGCTGCAGTGCCTGTCGGAACTGGTGAAGCGTGCGGCGTTCCTCACGGGCCGGCGGGCACACCCGTTCACCGAGCATGAAGACAAGCTCGAGGAACAGAAATTCGCGGAAGCGCTGGCCGAGGAAGCGGCGCGGCGCGAGCAGGCTCTGCTGGCGGCGAAGGGTCGAGCGCCATGATCGCCTTCATCGTCCAGAACTTCGTTCCGCTGATGTTCGCGGGACTGCTGCTGTTCCTGCTGACGGGCATACCGGTGGCCTTCGGGCTGGCCGCCACCGGCCTGCTCTTCGGCTTCGTCGGCATGGAAGCCGGGCTGTTCCAGGACAACCTCTTCGGCGCGTTGCCGCTGCGCGTCTTCGGGATCATGCAGAACGACACCCTGCTGGCGATCCCGTTCTTCACCTTGATGGGGATCGTGCTCGAGCGCTCGGGCATGGCCGAAGACCTGCTGGAAACCGTGGGCCAGGTGTTCGGGCCCCTGCGTGGCGGCCTGGCGGTGGCCGTGGTGCTGGTGGGCGCACTGCTGGCGGCGACCACGGGCGTGGTGGCTGCAGCCGTCATCAGCATGGGGCTGATCTCGCTGCCGATCATGCTGCGCTACGGCTACAACCGCACCATCGCCACCGGCACCATCACCGCCAGCGGCACGCTGGCGCAGGCCATTCCGCCTTCGCTGGTGCTGATCGTGCTGGCCGATCAACTGGGCCGCTCGGTGGGCGACATGTACGCCGGCGCGCTCATCCCCGGCCTGATGCTGGTGGGCCTGTACCTGCTGTTCATCATGGGCGTGGCGCTGATCAAGCCGAAGTGGGTGCCGGCGCTGCCGCCCGAAGCGCGCATCTACCGGGAAAGCGTCGGCGCTTCCGGCCACCGCTCGCTGCTGCTGCTGCTGCTGGTGTGCGCAGCGGCGGGCTGGGGCTGGTCGCAGGTGCACAGCGGCATCATCAACGGGTGGATCGGCCGCGAAACAGCCGCGCCGGGCGACGAGACGCTGATCATGTCGATGACCGTCGCCTCACTGCTGGGCCTTTCACTGGCGCTGGCCAACCGGCTGCTGCGCTTCGGGCTGCTGTCGAAGCTGGCCGAGCAGGTCACCTTCGTCCTGATCCCGCCGCTGGTGCTGATCTTCCTGGTGCTGGGCACCATCTTCCTGGGCGTGGCGACGCCCACCGAGGGTGGAGCGATGGGCGCGCTGGGCGCTCTGATCATGGCGGGCGCACGCCGCCGCCTGGGGCTGAACCTGCTGAAGCAGGCCATGGACAGCACCGCCCGGCTGTCGGTGTTCGTGATGTTCATCCTGATCGGCAGCACCGTCTTCAGCTTCACCTTCAACGCCGCCGACGGCCACATCTGGGTCGAGCACCTGTTCGACAAGCTGCCCGGTGGCCAGATGGGCTTCCTGCTGGTGGTGAACATCCTGGTCTTCGTGCTGGGCATGTTCATCGACTTCTTCGAGATCGCCTTCATCGTCGTCCCCATCCTGGCCCCGGTGGCCGACAAGATGGGCATCGACCTGATCTGGTTCGGCGTGATCCTGGCGATGAACCTGCAGACCAGCTTCCTGACACCGCCCTTCGGCTTCGCGCTGTTCTACCTGCGCAGCGTGGCCGCGAAGAAGGACTACGACGACCGCATCACCGGAGAACGCATCCCGGCGGTCACGACGGCACAGATCTACAAGGGATCGATCGCCTTCATCATCCTGCAGCTGATCATGGTGGCGGTGGTCGTGTTCAACCCGCAGCTCGTCAGCGGCAACCTCGTCAAGGGCCCGGTCATCGACGCGGACAAAGCGCTCGAGACCATGGGCCTGCCCGACCCGGAGCCCGCCGCATCGGAAGCCGAAGGCAGCGAGGCGGCGGCCAGCCAGCCGGCAGAGGAAGACCCGATGAAGGCCCTGGAAGACTCGATGAAGAAGGACGCCGAGGCGCAGCCCCGACGCCCGTGAAGCCGGCGGGCCTTACAGCCGCTGCTGCTGCATGAAGCTGTCGAAACGCGCTTCGGTGAAGCGGAACCAGAGGTTGGCTTCGCGCCGGAAGTTCGAGTAGTCGTCGTAGATCTTCTTGAACGCCGGGTTGCTGGCGCTGACCTCGCTGTAGAGCGCCATCGCTTCCTTGAAGGCCGCTGCCAGCACCGGGTTCGGGAAGGCCACCAGACGGGCCCCGCCCGCCACCAGCGCCTTCAACGCTGCGGGGTTGCGTGCGTCGTACTTGGCCTGCATCTCGGTGTGGGCGAAGGCCGCGGCGCATTCGACGATGGCCTTGTACTCGGCCGACAGCGTGGCATAGGCCTTGGTGTTGATGTACAGGTCGAGCTGCGGACCGCCTTCCCACCAGCCCGGGAAGTGGTAGATCGGCGCCACCTTGTTCAGGCCCAGCTTCTGGTCGTCGTAGGGGCCCACCCACTCGGCAGCGTCGATCGTGCCCTTCTCCAGCGCCTGATAGATCTCGCCGCCAGGGATGTTCTGCGACACCGTGCCCAGCCGGCTGGTCACCTTGCCGGCGAAGCCGCCGACGCGGAACTTCAGGCCCTTCATGTCGGCGACGGTCTTGATCTCCTTGCGGTACCAGCCCCCCATCTGCGCGCCGGTGTTGCCCATCGGGAAGTTGATGATGTTGTAGCCGGCGTAGAACTCGCGCATCAGCTTCAGGCCGTTGCCGTCGTACATCCAGGCCGTCATCTGGCGGCTGTTCAGGCCGAAGGGAATGGCGCAGCCGAGCGCAAAGGCGTCGTTCTTGCCGAAGTAGTAGTAGGGCGCGGTGTGGCCCATCTCGACGGTGCCAGCCTGAACGGCGTCGACCAGACCGGGCATGGGCACCAGTTCACCTGCGGCATGGGTGGTGATCTGGAACTTGCCGCCGCTGAGCTCGCCGACCTTCTTGGCGAAGCTGTCGGCCGCGCCGAAGATGGTGTCCAGGGTCTTGGGGAATCCCGAGGTCAGCCGCCAGCGGATGTTGGCCTGGGCGTGGACGACCGCTGGTGCAGTGCCGGCAGCAAGGATGCCGGCAAGCCCGGCACCGTGGACGAAGGAACGACGTTCCATGACTTTTCTCCTGGGAGTCCCGCGCGGGACGGTTCGTGACGCGCGGAATTCTAGGAGGGGGGTCATGGCCCCCTCGCGCGGGTTTTCCCCTTTCGCCCGGCTCAGCTCCCGGCCAGCTTCATCCCACCCACCAGCACCGAACCCACGCTCTTGCTGCCACTGGTGTAGACGTCGGCACCGATGGCGGCGATGTCCTTGAACATGCGCGCCAGGTTGCTGGCGATGGTGACTTCGTGCACCGGGTGCACGATCACGCCGCCCTCGACCCAGAAGCCCGCGGCGCCGCGCGAGTAGTCGCCGGTGACGTAGTTCACGCCCTGCCCCATCAGTTCGGTGACGAAGAGGCCGCGGCCGAGCTTGCGCAGCATGGCCGGCAGATCGTCGCCCGGCTGGGTCAGGCGGCTCGTCATCGACAGGTTTTGCGAGCCACCGGCATGGCCCGTGGTCTTCATGCCCAGCTTGCGCGCCGAATAGCTGCTCAGGAAATAGCTCTTGCACACCCCGCGCTGCACGATGCTGCGCGAGCGGGTGCGCACGCCCTCGTCGTCGAAGGGCGCGCTGCCCTTGCCTTTCAGGATGTGCGGGTCTTCCTGGATGTCGATGTGTTTGGCCAACACCGTCTTGCCCAGGCTGGCCTCGAGGAAGGTGGCCTTGCGGTAGAGCGCCCCGCCCGAGGTGGCCTGCACATAGGCGCCCAGAAGCCCCGCGGCAGCCGTGCTTTCGAACAGCACCGGCACCTCGCCGGTGGCGACACGACGGGACTGCAGCCGGGCCAGCGCGCGCTCGGCCGCGTAGCGGCCCACGGCTTCGACGTCGGCCAGGTCGGCGGCGTCGCGCATCGACGTGTACCAGGCGTCGCGCTGCATGTCGCGCCCCTTGCCGGCGATGGGCGAGACCGACACGTAGTGGCGCGAACTGGCGTAGCCGCCGCGGAAACCCCGCGTGCTGCCAGCCCAGAAGTGCGCCTGCTGCGCCGACACGCCGGCACCTTCTGAATTGGTGATCTTCTTGCTGACACCCAGCGCCGCAGCTTCGCAGCGCCGGGCCAGATCGGCGGCGCCGGCGGCGTCGATGGCCCAGGGGTGGAACAGGTCGAGGTCGCGCGCCACCTCGTCGGCCGTGGCCAGGTCTTCGGCATCGGGCAGGCCGGCGGCCGGGTCTTCGGCCGTGAAGCGCGCGATGTCGTAGGCCGCCTGCACCGTCTGACGCATGGCCGCGGGCGAAAAGTCCGACGTGCTCGCGTTGCCGCGGCGCTGGCCCAGGTACACGCTGACACCGAGCGACTTGTCGCGGTTGCGCTCGACGTTCTCGAGCTCGCCCTTGCGCACCGACACCGACAGGCCCACGCCTTCGGAAACCTCGGCGCCGGCATCGCTGGCGCCCAGCTTCCTGGCCAGGGCCAGGGTGTCTTCGACGATCTGCTGAAACTGGTCCTTGCGGTAGGCAAAGCCCTGGTCGGGTCGGGATGAGGACATCGAAGAGGACCGCGAGATCCGCGGCATTGAAGACAAGCTGCGGATGATAATCGGCACCCTCCACAGCAGCAGGCACGCGCACCCACCCCATGAGCCGACGCGCCGCACCCCACCGCGGGACCGATGTGCACTACGGCGGCGAACCCGAAGACGGCGCCGACGCCCCCCTGCCCCCCGGCGTGGACCCCTTCGACATCCGCCCCAGCAAGACCCGGCTCAAGCAGAAAGCCCACGACCTGCAGGCGCTTGGCGTGCAGCTGACCGAGTTGTCGCGCGACCGCCTGGACCGCATCGAGATGCCCGACCCGCTGCGCGACGCGCTCGAGGACTACCGCCGCACCAAGAGCTTCGAGGGCAAGCGGCGCCAGCTGCAGTACATCGGCAAGCTCATGCACAACGCCGACGAATCCGTGCTTCGGGAAGCCGTGGCCGCGGCCACGCTGGGCTCGGCCCAGAACACGCTGGCGCTGCACCAGGCCGAACAGTGGCGCCTGGCGCTGGTCACCGACGACGAGGCGATGACGCGCTGGCTGCACGAGCACCCGGACACCGACACGCAGCAGCTGCGCAGCCTGGTGCGCGCGGCCCGGCGCGACTCGGCCGGCCTGAAACCCGAAGACCGGCAGCCGAAGAGCTACCGCGAGCTCTTCCAGTTCCTGCGCCCCCTGCTCGACCGCTGAGATCCGCCCACGCAACACCCGCAGAATTCACGGACACCCGCACCATGACCGAACCCGCCGCCGCCCGCTTCGACACCGTGCGCATCGGCCTGCTGTCGGCCAGCGACCGCGCTTCGCAGGGCGTCTACACCGACCAGGGCATCCCGGCGCTGAAGGACTGGCTGGCGCGGGCCCTGCTGAATCCGGTCGAATGGCACGAGCACCTCGTGCCCGACGACGAAGGACGGATCAGCGCGGCGCTGCGCACCTTGGCCGACGACCTGCACTGCGACCTCGTGCTCACCACCGGCGGCACCGGTCCGGCGCCGCGAGACGTGACACCGGAAGCCACCCTGGCCGTGGCCGACCGCGTGATGCCGGGTTTCGGCGAGCAGATGCGCCAGATCAGCCTGGCCTTCGTGCCCACCGCCATCCTGTCGCGGCAGGTGGCGGTCATCCGCGGGCGCACGCTCGTCATCAACCTGCCGGGCCAGCCCAAGTCGATCGCCGAAACCCTGCAGGGCCTGCCCCAGGCCACGCCGCCCGTGCACGGCATCTTCGCCGCGGTGCCCTACTGCGTCGACCTGATCGGCGGCCCGTACCTGGAAACCGATCCCGCGGTGTGCAAGGCGTTCCGGCCGAAGTCGGCGCTGCGCACGCCCGCCCCGTGACGGACACCTGATCGCCGCCGGGCCGGACCCTCAAGTCCCGAGCCTCAGGGCCGATAGTAGGGGCAGGACCTGATTCCTGTTACCGCGCGGCCACCATGCCAGAAGTCACCCCCAACGTCCAGAGACTGCTACCGACCGTCTCGATCGTCGAAGAGACGATGCGTCAAGCCCTGCGCGCGGTGGCCGTGGCCCTGGCCTGCACGGCCTTGCTGACGGGCACGCTGCTGGCCGAACGACTGTGGTCGAGCGCACAGCTCGAGGACGCCGCCGATCGCCACGCCCAGGCCAACCGGCTGGCCGGGGAGATCCGCCTGGCTGAGCAGGAACTGGTGCAGGCTGCGCAGAGCGCGGCCCTGACCGGCGAGGCCAGCTGGATCGAGCGTTACGACCGCCTCACCGCCAGCCTCACGCAGAAGGTCGAACATGCCAGCCTGCTGGTGCCCCTGGCGGTGGCGCAACGCTATCGCGACAAGACCCAGGAGGCCAGTGCAGACATCGCGCAGATGCGCCAGTCGGCGCTGAACGCACTGAACTCTGGCGCGCTCGACGCGGCGCGCACGTTGTTCGACGGCGACCGCTATGCCAGCCGCACCCGGCTCATCCGCGAAGCCACCGAGGAACTCACGGCCATCTCGCTGGCGGCCACCGAGCACCGCATGCACGACCTGCGAACGCGCAGCTACATCGTGGCCGGCCTGGTGCTGACCATCACCCTGGGCGGCGGCTTCTTCCTCTGGCGGCGCCTGTCCACGGGCCTGCACGAGTCGCGTGGATCGCTGCTGGAAGCCGAAGTCCGGGTGCAGCGACTCGCGGCCAGCGACCTGCTCACCGGCCTGGACAACCGCGCGGCACTGCACGACGCGATGCAGACACGGCTGGCGCGTGCCGCCAAGCACCGCCAGGAACTGGCGGTGCTGATGGTCGACCTCGACCGATTCAAACCCGTCAACGACCGCAACGGCCACATGGTGGGCGACCTCGTGCTGAAGGAAGTGGCGGGCCGCCTGGCCCGCTGCCTGCGCCAGAGCGACCTGCGCGCCCGCTATGGAGGCGACGAGTTCGTCATCGTCATCGACGAAGCCGATGGCAAGCGCACCGCGCAGTCCGCCGCCGAGCGCATCATCGAAACGCTCAGTGAACCCATGTACTTCGGCGACCTCATCGTCAACATCGGTGCCAGCGTGGGCGTGGCACGCTACCCGCGCGACGCGGCCACCGACGACGAGCTGATCCGCAAGGCCGACTCGGCGCTGTACCGGGCGAAGAAGTCGGGCATGAAGGGTGTGTGCATCTACGACCCCAGGCTCGACGAGGCGCTGTCGGAACGCGCCGCCCTGGAGCAGGAGCTGCGTGAAGGCATCACCCAGGGTGAACTCATTCCCTACTACCAGCCCATCGTCAGCCTGTCCAAGCGTCACGTCATGTCGCTCGAGCTGCTGTGCCGCTGGAAACACCCCACCCGCGGCCTGCTGAGCCCCGACAAATTCATCTCCCTGGCCGAGGACTCGGGCCTGATCGGGCCGCTGACCATGTCGCTGCTGAACCAGGCCTGCCAGGACATGCTGCGTTTCCCGGCGCACTGGCGGCTGTCGTTCAACGTGGCGCCGCAGCAGATCCAGGACGAGAACCTGGTGCCGCAACTGCTGGCCGTGCTGAAGGAAAACCAGGTGCCGCCGCACCGGCTGGACGTGGAGCTGACCGAGACCGCGCTGGTGAACGACACGGCGCGAGCGCGCGAGGTGATCCTGGCGCTCAAGCGCGCCGGCATGACCGTGACGCTCGACGACTTCGGCACCGGCTACAGCAGCCTCAGCTACCTGGCGGAAATGACCTTCGACAAGATCAAGATCGACCGCAGCTTCGTGCAGACCCTCCGCAGCCGCCCCGAGAGCACCAAGATCGTCGATGCCATCCTCGGCCTGTCGCGCAGTCTCGGCGTGGACACCGTGGCCGAAGGCGTGGAAAGCGAGGAAGAGGCGCAGATGCTGCTGAGCCTGGGCTGCAGGAATGGCCAGGGCTATCTCTTCGGCCGGCCGGTGCGCGCCCAGGACCTGCAGCAGCGCATCGCGCTGGCGACCGATCAGGTGGAGCCGCTGGACAGCCAGATGATGGTCGACGTGCCGCTCTGACAGGGCGGTCCCGGCCCGCCTTCACTTCACCAGCCGGTTCAGCTTCTCGGCGTCGAAACACTCGGTGGTCTGGGCGCCGCTGGGCACGCAATCTTCGGCCGGCAGTTCGCGGGCGCGGGCCGACAGCTTCTCGATCGCCTGCCACAGCAGGGCGATCTGGTGCTCGTGGCCTGCCGCGTTGTCGATCAGACCCTTCATCGCCTGCGACACCGGGTCGTCGCCCTGGGTCAGGCCGTAGGCCGAGAAACCCATCTTCGCCGCCACCGCCTCGCGCACGCTGTCGGCTTCGGCCTGGATGATGCGCGCCGGGTTGCCCACGGCGGTGGCACCGGCAGGCACCGGCTTCACCACCACGGCGCTGGAACCCACACGGGCGCCATCGCCCACCGTGAAGCCGCCCAGCACCTGGGCGTTGGCGCCCACGATCACGCCCTTGCCCAGCGTCGGGTGCCGTTTGGCACCCTTGGTGAGCGAGGTACCGCCGAGCGTCACGCCCTGGTAGATGGTGCAGTCGTCGCCGATCTGCGCCGTCTCGCCGACGACCACGCCCATGCCGTGGTCGATGAAGACACGCCGGCCGATGGTGGCCCCGGGATGCAGTTCGATGCCCGTGAGGAAACGCCCCAGCTGCGACGTGAAGCGCGCCGCCCAGAACCAGCCACGCCGGTACATCGCGTGGGCCGGCCGGTGCAGCATCAGGGCATGCAGGCCGGGGTAGCAGGTGAGCACCTCGAAGCTGGAACGCGCGGCGGGGTCGCGTTCGAGAATGCAACGGATGTCTTCACGCAAGCGGCTGAACATGGTGCACGCAGTGTAGCCAAGCCCCTGCTTCAACGCTTGGGCTGGCTCGTGTCCACGCTGCGGGCGATGCCGCGCAGGATGTGCACCTCCTCCATCGTGAGCGCGGCCCGCTGCACCAGGCGGCGCAGCCGCGGCAGCAGCTTCTTCGGTGCCGCCGGGTTCAGGAAACCGCTGGCCACCATCACCTGCTGCCAGTGCGCCAGCAGGCCGTCGACCGCCGCACCATCCGCCAGCTGCACGGGCGGCAGACGTTCCACCACGTCGAAGCCGCCCATCGCCTGCCGCCAGTCGTAGGCCAGCAGCTGCACCGCCTGCGCCAGGTTGAGCGAGCCGTATTCGGGGTGGGTGGGGATCGACAGGCAGACATGACAGCGGTAGACGTCGTCGTTGGCGAGGCCGGTACGCTCGGGCCCGAAGACCAGGGCCACGCGCTGCCCCAGCGGCGCCTGGGCTGCGAAGTGGGCGCGGGGCGCCGCCGTGGGGGGGCCGAAGTCGCGCGGCGTCATCGCCGTGGCACAGGCGTGCTGGATGTCGTGCAGCGCCTCGTCCAGTGTGGCCACCACGCGCGCCGCCTGCAGCACGTCGCTGGCACCGCTGGCCAGGGCCTGGGTTTCTTCCAGCACCAGCACGTCCGGACGACGCGGATTCACCAGCACCAGATCGTGAAAGCCCATCACCTTCATGGCCCGCGCCGCAGCGCCAACGTTGCCTGCATGGCTGGGTTCGACGAGCACGAAGCGCGTGGTCATGAACGGTAAACTCCGGGTTTGTGCTGAGCCCGCATTGTCCGCGTGACCCGCGCCACCGCTCTTTCCACCCGCTGATCGCGAGTTTCTCGCACCACCTCAGGCTGACCCATGTCGCAAGCGCTCCATCCCATGCTCAACATCGCCATCAAGGCGGCGCGGGCAGCAGGTTCCATCATCAACCGGGCCGCGCTCGACCTGGAAGTGCTGAAGGTGGGCCAGAAGGGCCCGAACGACTACGTCTCCGAAGTCGATCAGGCGGCCGAGAACGCGATCATCGACGTGTTGCTCGAGGCCTATCCCGGGCACGCCATCCTGGCCGAGGAATCGGGCCGCGAACGCGGTGCCAGGCACAGCGAATACGTCTGGATCATCGACCCGCTCGACGGCACCACCAACTTCCTGCACGGATTCCCGGTCTACGCCGTGAGCATCGCCCTGGCCTACAAGGGCAAGGTCGAGCAGGCCGTGGTCTACGACCCCACGCGCAACGACATGTTCTTCGCCTCGCGCGGGCGCGGTGCCTTTCTCAACGACCGCCGCCTGCGCGTGAGCAAGCGCACCCGCATCAGCGACTCGCTCATCGGCACGGGCTTCCCTTTCCGAAAGGGCGACAACTTCAAGCGCTACGTGAAGATGTTCGAAGAGGTGATGCAAAGCTGCGCCGGCCTGCGTCGCCCGGGTGCTGCGGCGCTCGACCTCTGCTACGTGGCCGCCGGCTACTACGACGGCTTTTTCGAGACCGGCCTGAACCCCTGGGACATCGCGGCCGGCTCGCTGATGATCACCGAGGCCGGTGGCCTGATCGGCAACTTCACCGGCGAGGCCGACTTCCTGTACCAGCGTGAAGTGGTGGCCGGCAACCCGAAGGTCTACGGCCAGCTCGTGCAGATCCTCGCGCCCTACACCCGCGTCATCAAGGAAGCCGACAAGTCGGCCGCCATCGGCGTGGCCACGCCGGAGGCGGGCTCCCCGGCCGATGCCACCCAGGCCTTCATGGCCGGTGCTCAGGCCGCACCCGCGGCCGCGCCGGCACCCACCGCGGCCCCGAAGCGCCTGTCGCGCATCCGCAAGGACGCACCCGCCGGCGACGACGCCCCGATGTAGGCTGCGCCACCCCACCCATGGACCTGCCCAGCCACCAACTGTCGATGACGGTGCTGATGACACCGGACACCGCCAACTTCAGCGGCCATGTGCACGGTGGCACCGTGCTCAAGCTCCTGGATCAGGTGGCCTATGCCTGCGCCAGCCGCTACGCGCGGCGCTACGTGGTGACGCTCAGCGTCGACCAGGTGATGTTCCGCCAGCCCATCCACGTGGGCGAGCTCGTCACCTTTCTGGCGTCGGTGAACCACACCGGCAGCTCGTCGATGGAAGTCGGCATCAAGGTCATCGCCGAGGACATCCGCAGCCAGACCGTGCGCCACGTCAACAGCTGCTTTTTCACGATGGTGGCCGTGGACGACGAGCGCAAGCCCACCGCCGTGCCGCCCTTGCAGCCGGGCACGCCCGACGAACTGCGCCGCCAGGCCGCGGCCCGGGTGCGCCGGGAACTGCGCAAGGAACTGGAACAGCGCTCCACCGCGATGCTGAAGGACTTGCGTTCCTCAGGCGACCACCGCCCGGATCAGGGCTCCTGACGAAGATGGCGGTAGACGGTGGTGCGGCTGATGCCCAGCGCACGCGCCGTGGCGCTGACGTTGCCGCTGCGCTCGAACTCGCGCTGCACCAGCTCGGCCGCGTTCTGTTGCAGGGCTGAGCCCGCAGCGGCCGCAGGCATCGGCACCCGCCGGGGAGCCGGTCCCGTCATGCGCCCCGTCATGGGCCCCGTCAATGGCATTTCGGCGGCTGGCAGCCACGGCGCCACGGCAGCGGCCTGGATCCGGCTGCTGCCCTGCAGCAGTGCGCGTGTCAGCACCGAGCGCAGCTCGCGGAAGTTGCCGGGCCAGCCATGCCCCGCCAGGGTCTGGATGGCCTCGTCGGTGATGCTGGCGGCAGAGTCCACGGCGCCCAGCACCGCGCGCACGGCCTGGGCGAAGTCGCTGCGCTGGCGCAAGGGCGGCAGCGACACGGTCACGGTGTTCAGGCGGTACAGCAGGTCGGCGCGAAATCGCTTGGCCGGCACCTCGGCTTCGAGGTCGGCATGGGTGGCGGCGAGCAGCTGCACGTCGACGCTGCGCACCGCCGTGCCGCCCACCGGGCGCACCTGCCGGTCGTCCAGGAAGCGCAGCAATGACGCCTGCAGGGGCAGCGGCAGTTCTCCCAGCTCGTCGAGCAGCAGCGTGCCGCCGTCGGCACTGGCGATCAGGCCGATGCTGCCTTCGCGCCGGGCGCCACTGAAGGCACCGCCGACATAGCCGAACAGTTCGGCTTCGATCAGCTCGGCCGGCAGCGCGCCGCAGTTCACGGCCACGAAAGCACCCGTGCGCCCGCTCGACCCGTGGGCATGGCGGGCCAGCATTTCCTTGCCGGTGCCGGTCTCGCCCGTCAGCAGCAAGGGCAGACCGCGGCGCACCGCCGCTTCCACCAGCGCATAGGCCTCGGCCACCGCCGGGTCGTCGGTCACCGCGCCGGCCGTGACCCGGCCGACCCGCACCGGCGCGGCTCCGGACGCCATGGTCGGGGACTGGGACTGGGACAGGGCCGGGGCCGGGGCCAGGGTAGAGGCCGGGAGCCGAAGTGGCGGCGCGCTGCGCTGCGGCGGCCGGCTCAGGCACATCGCCACCAGCGTGCTGCCGAAGGCGTCGCGCAGGCCCAGCTCACCCTGGCGCTGCAGGCGGGCGGTCACGAGCTCGAAGCGTTCGCCGAACAGCGCCTCGAAGGCCGTTCCGGGCGCCGCCTCCAGGCCCTGGAGCAGCTGGCCGGCGCGGGCATTCAGGGCCAGCAGGCGGCCAGCACCGTCGAACGCCAGCAGGCCGGCGCCCCGCTACGCCAGGGAGACCCGGGTGGCGTCGTTCGCGACCAGCATGAGCCCGTGGCGCTGGGCGAGCGGCAGCCGGAAGTAGAGGTCCGAGGAGCCACTGGGCACCACAGAGTG